>CALKWH010000294.1 GCA_938004375.1 uncultured Pseudomonadota bacterium | reverse complement strand
TAACGCGCAAGTTCCCAGAGCAGATCGTGGAGCCGCTCCTCAGCCGGTTGCCGGACGACGGGGGTGCACCGCGCCCATCGCTCAACGTCGATCCCCAGCGCCACCGCATGACCAACCCGATCGCCATCGTGGAGGAGCCCGTACTCAACCGCTTCGTGCACTCGCCGAACGCCCTCACCTAGAGCGCGGAAGTCCTCGCCTGCGTGCACCGTGGTTCGAATCGGCTTGATTCCGCTCCGCCCTTGCGCCGCTGCGATGCTGGCTACCGCATTTGCCGTTGACCTCACCTCGTCGAAGACTCGTCGGACGACCCACGTCGGAACCTCCAGTTCCAGCGTGCACACATCGATGCCACGAAGCGTTCGCAACAACGTAGGGTCAGAGCGGACGGCTCGGCCAATCGCGATGGCTTGGCGCATCCGTTCCCATGCGTACGCGCCAAACCGGCAGCTACCATGGGCACGGTTCGCGTCCGGGTCTCCGTGGGGCCGCCGAGTGTCCGGATGGCGAGCCTCCTTGGTGAAGTGCATGACGATCCCGCGTTCAGGCGCGCCGTCCATCGGCGCGTCCCGCACTGTACGGACCGCGTCCCGGACATCCACCCAGTTGGCCGAGGGCGCAGTCCGAACCTCGATTGAGGCCAACCTCGCGCCGGTCGCCTCTATCCGCGCCGCAGCATGGACGCGCGCACCCCAGCCCAGACCGGCCCGCAACGGGGCAATACGCCGGAAGTGCCTGTGGAACCAATCGAGTCCCGCGGTCCCAGGCTCCTGGGTAACGTGTCGGAACGTCCGTCCACGAATTCGGATGTACTGCCAGAATACACGCTCGAAGAAGCTGTCACCTGGATGGTCGAGCATGTGCCGAATCGCCCGGGCAAGGAAGCGCGTTTCAGGCAGGGCGGCGCCCCGACCGAGCCAGAGGCCGAGGGGGTCGCGCTGTCGGACCTCATCCATCGTATTCGGACCGTCCGGCCCCGGACTTCCCGATAGCCGCCGCAGAACACCTCGAACCACCGGCGCAGGTTGTGGCCCGCGACCAAGTGCAAGCGCAGCAAGAGCCGCCCGAAGGCTCCTCCGGTCTTCCCGAGCGGCCATGATCCGACCACCGAGCCAAGTGGAGAAGTCCGCCGCAGTGCCGAGTTCGACCCGCCACAAGTATGCTGCCAATAGAAGGCGCGCCAGGGCTGCGGCGGCCAACCACCGCAGGTACGACCTAGCCGAGCCGTACGGTACCGTTCCGGCCCTGCCGAGCCCTGCCGCCGCTGGCTCATCCCCCGCAACTCGGGTCATCAGGTTGGTCCATAGCCAATTGAAGCTGATCGCGGCTCCGGCATGTAGGTGCACCTCGGCAAAGTCGTCGTCGAGAATCCGCTCAAGTAGCGGCACCGCCAGGATCACTGCATCCGCGCCCGGTTCGCGAACGCCCTCCCGCGCCGCGGCGGCCGCGATCAGAAGATCGGCCGGCATGGCAAGGGAGAGCCACCTCCAACGCTCCGCCTCCACCTCAATCGGGCGGTCCAGCGTCGTACGCAGCACCGGCGTCCCCGTCCGCATGTCAAGTCGGTCCGATGCCGCCTCTGCGAGCAAGCGGACGAGCCGGAGTGGCCTGAGTGACCGGGCACGCCACAGGGCATCGCGGACGCAAACGAGCGCTGCGAGCGACATCCCACCGGACCGCACGCGCAGGTGCTCCTCGAGGCCATCTCGGCCTTCCCAGAGGGCGAGACTCACATCATCAGGCACACCAAGGAATCGCCCTTGATGAGGATGACGTGGGAGTGGTGGGTGACGCGGGCAGAGCAGGAGGAAGCGCCAGCCCCCGAGGCGGCCGGCCGGCACGCCAAGATCGTGCCACTTCGCAAGCGGTGACGCCCGCAGAGCCCCTGCCGATGCCGCTGCACTGCGAATGCGATGTGGACGCTGGTCAGTCCTCGTCGTCCTCAGGGCTGTCGCTGGTGTCGGAGGCCGGCCCCCTTGGAACCAGACGCAGGGGCGGCTGGACGTCCTTGAAGAGGTCGCCCTGCTCCTTCACCTCCGGCATGTCGAGCACAGACACGCGCCCGTTGGCGATGGTCTGCACGTGGTGGTCGCTGGAGTAGAGGCCGTCGACCTTGTTGGCGAGGGCAATCGCCACGATCTGCACGTCGTACTTCAGCACTCGCTTGGGGATGCGGCCAACGACGCAGGGGCCTTCCAGTTCAGGGCACAGGTGCGGGTCCTCCTTCACCTTCAGCCAAAGTTCGTCGGCAATGGCCGCGGCCTGGGCGTCGAACGGTGCGACGACGAAGCGTTTCTCGAAGGCCTGCAGCGCAGCTGGCTTGTCCGCAGGCTCAACCTCATGGAAGAACTCGGTCAGGACCGGCGCAGGCACGATGATGATCGCCCCCTTCTTGTCCAGTTCGTCCAGCAGAAACCGCGCCCGGGCGACCATGCCCTCCTGGCCGGGTGACGCGACGCCTTTCAGCCCCCAGCCCAGGACCATGTTGTCCACGCAGTAGCGCTTCACGCGTCGTCCTCCGCCCTCAACTTCCGGATCTCGGCATCCACGTCCTCCACCCCTGCCCAGGCCGTAGGGGCGGCCTGCGCCAGTTCGGAGAACGCCTGCACCAGCGGCACCTGCTGGTAGTCCAGGACCCGGTGAATCAGGAACGACTCCACCTTCCAGGTCGTGGTGTTCCAGTTGGCCGTACCGGAGAGGCCCACCACTTGGTAGAGCCTCGCTGCCAGTGTCTGGATGACCGGGACGTCGCCGTAGCAGGTAACGGGTGGCTCCCCATCCCGCACCAGCAGCTTGACGTTCGGACGCTTGCCGCCGGCCCGAAAGACTTGACCATACAGCGAGGTGATGCCCACGATGCGGCTGGGGAGGTCCAGGGTCTTCTGCGGCGTGATGACTGCCAAGGGGCCGCCCTTGCTGTCGTCGAACAGTTTGACGGACGCTCCCCGCCTGCAGGACCAACTGGACAGCCTGGCGACGCCATCCCGACTGGCCGGAGGCAGTTCCCCCAGGCGGTTGTCGTTGATCGCGGCCGAGGCGACCCGCATTGACTTGGTGGCGCGGTCTGGCTGGTCCGTCTTCAGCAGCAGGTGGGTGCTGTGCTTGTTGATGCGCACGAGGCTACAACTGACCCGCTCGTCCCGTTCAGGGTCGGACGGGGTGACCGTGTGGTTCACGATGGCGTCGATGGCCCGCAGAAGGTCTGCCAACTCGGGCAGGCTCAACTGTTCGGGTGAAACGCCCAGGTCGATGTGGAAGTCGTAGGGGGGAGCGGCCATAGCCAGTCCTCCTGCTTCAAAGGGTGAACGGTCGGCACTCTAGCACGAGTCCAGCGAGCCGGTGACCTTGCCGCAACGGCGGCGGGTCCGTCTACACGCCCTTGTCCTGGACCTCGATGTGCTCTTCCTCCAGGGACATCAGCACCGAGGTCTCGTAGTGGTTCATGTCCAGGGGCCTGCTGCCCTCTGCGTGGATGTGGACAGTGGCCACGAACTGCAGATCCGCCCACTCGCTCAGGGTCTGCAACGCTGCGAACGACTTGAAGAGCTGCCCCTTGACGGCCCGGAACTGCAGGTGGACGTGCGTCTGCGGCTCGGGCTTGCCGGGGTCCTTCTCGCGGTCTGGCGGCATGGGGGCAATCATGATGACCGGCGGCCTGTCCGGGTCCGGGGGGCCGATGATGATGGGGGGCACGTAGCCATCGTCCGTGACCAGCGCCTTCGCCAGCGCCGGGGACACGATGTACGAGCCCTCGGTCAGGTCCACATCGTCCCGCTGGAAGGTGGGCTTGCCGATGGTCAGGGAGTCGCGTCCCAGCAGCTTCAAGGTGTCGCCGTGCACGGTGGCGCCCATCACGTAACCGAAGGTGCCCCTGCGCACGCCGTCGGCCACCGTCTCCTGCAGGCCGCCCAGGCGCAACAACTTGGGGTACTGCACGGACCCGAAGAACTGCCGGACCAGGTCCGGCCCGCTGATCCAGTGGCTGCGCCCCGACGACGCGCCGGAGCCCAGCTGCACGCACTGCACCAGTTTGCCGGGTAGGGCCTTGTCGAAGAGGTAGTGATCCAGGGGACGCACCAGCGCGTCCAGCAGGCCGGAGACCCCCAGGGCCAGGTGCCCCTCCACGGTGAAGCGCTCCATCCGGATGGGGTCCCCGTCGGCCCCCGCGGCGGCCACCGGCAGCAGCACCTGGGTGTACATGGGGCGCACCGCCGCGGCCAGGTCGCCGGCGGCACGCTGCCGTCGGGCGTCCAGGTCGTCCACGTCCTCCTTCTGGAAGCCGTGCCGGTCCTTGTCGGCCAGCAGGTTGTTCAGGGCCAGCCACTTGCGCGCGGCAGCCAGGGCGCTGTCGACGCCCCCCTGGGAGGGCACCGCGAAGGCCAGGGCGTTGCGATACTCGCGCTTCGTCGTGCCGTGGTCCTCGGTCCACTGGCGGCACAGCTTCAGCACCTCGTCCTCCGGCCTCAAGGCCTCGGACGTGCCCAGCAGCACGATCTGGAACTCGGCCCTGCGGTCGGGAATGTCGGCGCTGCTCTTGGGCCACACCACCGCCGCGCACCGCTGGCCCAGCTTGCTCGACAGGTGCTTGCGGACGGCGTCCAGGACCTCGCCCGGCTCGACCTTGCGGGCCTCGTCGTCCACCAGCTTGTTCAGGTTGGGGCGCTTCTCGAAGCGGAAGCGCCGGCCCGTGCCGTGGATGTACAGCAGCGTGTCCGCCAGGCCCTGGAGCGCGACCTCCAGCACGTCGGCGGTCATGCCCGGCGCCTGCGTCGCGGCCAGCAGCTCGGACCGCAGCACGCCCCGGTCCTCGCCGGGCTTCGCGCCGAAGGAGTAGAGCGCCAGCGCGCGCGTCAGCCGGGTGCCCACGTGGAAGGCCCTCAGCCCGGGGGCGTCGACCGCGACGGACTCGTCCCAGCACCATCGGCGCCCCCGTCGTGGCAGCCAGCATCGCGTGCGGGTGGATGGGCAGGGGCTCGTGCCAGGCCACGCCTCCGTCGCCGCGGTACCAGGTGGCGCTGCGTCGGCCAAGCTGCTGGACGTCAGGCATGACGTGACGGAAGGCCCCGTGGTAATGCTTCTCCCCGGCGTGCTGCAGGGCCACGGAGAGGTCACGTCCCAGGGCTGGCGTCCTGGGGAGGTGCAGGAGGTCCCCGCGGGACGACAGGTGGCGCAGGGCGCGCTCTGCCAGAGCCAGGCGCCTGGCGTCGTCACCGTCCAGCGAGGCCGCCATCTGCCTGCAGACCGTCATGGAGGTCCGCAGGTCCCCGCCCGTGATGAACCGGGTCTTCGGCTCGGACACGGCCGCGACCTCGTCCAGGAGC
>CALKWH010000293.1 GCA_938004375.1 uncultured Pseudomonadota bacterium | reverse complement strand
CCACCGAGATCTACACTCTTTCCCTACACGACGCTCTTCCGATCTCTCGCCTTGGAGTTGACCGCCCAACCGTTGGCGTCCAGCAACGGACCCAGATTGCGCTGGCGCAGCTTGAGCCAGGCGATGATCATCGACGGCGTGCTGATCGTGAGCATCAGGCCGATGATCCCCACCGGCATCCAGATCCCCAGCCCGAAGAACACCTGCATCAATACGCCGAAGGCGGCGGTGATGCCACCCACCGCGACGCCGAGGGCGGCGACCGTACCGATGTCCATCTTCTTCGGCGGCTCGGGCGGCTTGGGCTTGTCGGCTGCCACCGTCGAGGTCGCGGTGGCCTGCATCTTGGCGTCCCGGGAGGCCTCTGCCGCGGCCGCGCGCTTGGCGACCTGCTCCTCGATCATCCGCAGAAACTTCTTGTAGGGGGACCAGAACGCCTGCCGGATGCTGATCGGGTTCTCGACGATCTTGGCGATGGTGGCATCCCAGTCGTTGCCGCTGCGGTCATAGAACACGCCGTTGCGGCCCACCATGAGGTTGTCCGAGTCGCCATCGGTGAAGGCCGCCGCGATGGTCATCTTTTCGCCGGTGTGGCGCCGCACCAGGTCACAGTAGACCAGGCAGCAGCGGCTCAGGCCGGCCATCACGCCGTGCTTGGCCATGTCGTCGACCCGCACGCACAGGTCGCAACTGCGCTGATCCAGGTACAGCCGGCCGACCTGGAAGACCGACTTCTCGCGTCGGGCGTAGAAGTCGCGGAAGGTCACGAAGTTGTTGAGCAGCCGGTCCAGGTCCCGATGGAGACGAACCAGCTTGTCGACGTCGGAGATGGCATGGAAGTTGGCCTCCAGCGCCCGATCCTTCTCGATCAGCCCGTGGATGGCGTCCTGGAAACCGCCGGCGAGGAGCTCGCGCAGGCGGGCGACCCCGAGCTTCTCCAGTTGGGCGCCCGGCCGCGAGGCCGTCCAGGCCTCATGGGACGCCAACTTGTCCTTCACGGCCGCCCAGTCGGCCTCGGTCAACACCTCGCGCACGCCCAGCAGCGGCGTCACGACCTCGTCGCGCAGCCGGGCCACCCGTGCCGCCCACGCGGGGTTCAGCGCCTCGCGCAGGGGCAGCGGCTTCTTGGCCTCGACGCGGGCCAGCGGGAAACCGGCCACCTCGTCGTCCGTGATCGTCAGATCCTTGGCCGCGAAGGACAGATACTCGGTCTCCTGCAGGTTCAGAGCGCCCAGGGCCCGCTCATCGAAGGCAGCCAGCCGGCAACGAGCGAAATAGTCGTCGACCTTGGCCCTGACCTCGGACAGCACCCCGGCTGCGGCCGGCGTGGCGTCACCCAGGGGCAGCACCTCCGGTCGCTCCTCCCCCTGCTTCCACCAGCCTTCGTAGGCGGCCGCGTCGGAAAAGAACTGATCGGTCTTGGCGAGATTCACGCCTGGCTTGCCCGACAGGTCGGTCTCGGCGCCCATGATGCCGATGATCTCCTCGATGACGGCCCGGAGCGCCGGGTCGTCGGTGGCGTCGGCCGGGACGATACCGTCCCCGTTGAACTTGGTCTGGGAAAAGATGCGGGTCGTGTCGGTCGTGTCGTCGACCGTGATCCCTTCCGCGTCCTTCTTGCCCAGGGAGGCCAGGATCTCCTTCGCGGACTCGACCAGACGGCGTCCGTCGGTGGTCTCGGCGTCGATCGAGGAGAGCTTCAGTTCGGCCTTCCCGCGCGTGAGGTCCCCGGGATCCTTCAGCAGACCGCAGGCCCACTTCACCGCGGCGATGATCTCCGGCGCGCGGATGCGTCCGTCCTTGTCCGTGTCGATCAGGTCGAGGGTCTTCGGATCGAACTCGATGCCGCGGGTCGGGCACGCGAGGGCCACCCACAACTTCTGGTCGAGCTCGTCGAGGTGCGTCAGATCCTCTCCACGGTCCAGCCTCACCTGGTCGAATCCGCCGGTCCTATAGAACTGCCACACGTGTTTGTCGCTCATGAATGCCTCCCAAGGACATAGTTATATTTATATAAACCATATATTTTCATAGCGCTTATTAGATACATGATTTCCAGAAAAAAGACAATCGATAATTGCGTGCAAACGGAGTCAGGAGTCCAGAGCCGCCCGGACCTTGGCGGTCAACTCCGCCGCCGAGAAGGGCTTCCCGATGAAGTGGGTTCCTGGCAGCAGGACCTGGTTGTTCGCGATCGCGTGGTCGGCGTAGCCCGACATGAACAGCGTGCGCAACCGCGGGCATACCCCGGCCAGCCGCGCGGCGAGCTCGCCGCCGTTCATCCGGGGCATCACCACGTCGGTGAGCAGCAGGTCGATCCGGTCCCCGAGCTCCTCGCACAACAGGAGGGCCTCCTCCCCGTCGGTGGCCGTGATCACGCGATAACCCGCGCGCACCAGGATCCGCTCCGCGATGCGGCGCACTGCCAGCTCGTCCTCGACGACGAGCACCATCTCCTGGCCGGTGGCCGCCCGAAGCGGCGGGCGGGACGGAACGGCCTCGGCTGTTTCCACCCGGGGCAGGTAGATCTTGAACGTCGTACCGCGTCCGGGCTCGCTGTAGACCCAGATGTAGCCCCCGCTCTGCTTGACGATGCCGTACACGATGGAGAGTCCAAGCCCCGTCCCCTTCCCCTTCTCCTTGGTGGTGAAGAACGGCTCGAAGATGTGCTCCCGGGTGGCGGCGTCCATGCCGATCCCCGAGTCGGTCACCGAGAGCCGGACATACTCACCCGGGCGGATGGCCATGTGCAGATCGGCGTACTCCTCGTCCAGGCAGGCATTGGCGGTTTCGACGGTCAGGCGGCCGCCCGCGGGCATCGCGTCGCGCGCGTTCACCGCCAGATTCATCACGACCTGCTCGATCTGCCCAGGATCGGCCAAGGCGTTTCCCAGCCCGGGATCCAGGTTCACCAGGATCTCCACGTCCTCGCCCAGCAGGCGACGCAGCATGTTCTCGATGCCGGAGATCACGCGGTTGAGGTTGATCACCTGGGGTTCCAGGATCTGCTTGCGGGAGAAGGCCAGCAACTGGCGCGTCAACGCGGCCGCCCGCTCCCCTGCGTTCCGGATCTCGAGAAGATCGGCGCGCATGGGATCCTCGTCCTTCACGGCCTCGAGGGCGAACCCGGTGTAACCCAGGACCACCGAGAGCAGATTGTTGAAGTCGTGGGCCACGCCGCCGGCCAGGCGCCCGATGGACTCGATCTTCTGGGACATCAGGAGCTGGCTGTGAAGTTTGCGCCGCTCCTCTTCGGCCTGCTTGCGTTCGGTGATCTCCTGGAACGCACCCTGCACCTTCACGGTCACGCCCGTGGCGTCCCGGATGGCCTCGCCGATGGTCCGTATCCAGACCCTCCGGCCCTGGGCGGTGACAATCTCCATCTCCTCGTCATAGGGCACGCCGTCGCGGACGCAGGCACCGAACACCTGGCGGATCCGCTCGCGCCACTCCGGGGCATAGAACGCCATGCCCGCGTCCACCGTGGGCGAGCTCCCCGGCGGCATCCCATGGATGGCGGCCACCTCGTCGCTCCAGGTGACCCGCATCGTCTCGAGGTTGACGCTCCAACCACCGAGCCGTGCCGCCCGCGCGGCGATGCGCATCAGGCCGGCGTTCTCGAGGAGGGCGGCCTCGGTCCGCTTGTGGGAGGTGATGTCCCGCAGGATGTGGATGTACCCAGAGACGTGGCCGTCGGCGTCCGGCATGGGATCCGTCACGACGTAGAAGGTCCGGTCGCCGACGACCATCTCCATCGTCTCCCGGCCGCCGCTCTTGCGGGAGACCACCAGGGGACAACCCTCGATGTGCTCGTTCAACGAGTGGAAGAGCCGGAAGCACTGGCTGCCCTCGACCGCGGACGCCGGAAGCCCCAGGTACTCGCACATCGCCCGGTTGGCCCGGGTGATGGTGCCCTCGGGGGTGATCAGCGCCACGGGATCGAGCATGGCGTCGAACGTACCCTGCCAGCGGGCCGACGACGCCTTCAGTTCACGCTCCACCTCGTCCCGAAGGACGATCTCCCGTTCGAGCTGGGTCACCTTCTTTTCGAGCTTGCGCAGCAGGACCTCGTTGTGCCTCAGCGCGAGTTCGAGGGACTCCCTGCAGGGGCCACTTCCGGGCTCCGGACGACCTCCACCGGGCGGCGCCAGAAGCTCGCGGACCACCGAGAGCAGCACCTCCACCTTCTGGGGCTTGAGGAGAAAGCGGTCCGCGCCCAGTTGCAGCGCCAGCTCCTCGTCCCGGGGATCGGTGTAGGTGGCCGTGTAGACGAGGAACGGGATGCGGGCCAGCTCCGGATCGCCCTTCCACCGACGACACAACTCGAAGCCGTCCATCACCGGCATGAGCACGTCGGTCACGACGAGGGCCGGCGGACGGGCGCGGGCCACCGCCAAGGCTTCGGCGCCGTCGGCTGCCGTCTCCACCTCGTAGCCGTGCCCCGACAGCAGGGCGACCAGCAGGTAGCGGTTCTCCGCGATGTCGTCGACGACCAGGATCCGCTCCGTCATGCGCGCCCTCCGCCCGGGCCGGACCCCAGAAACGCCTCGATCTGGCCGGCGAAGGTGGCGGGATTGATCGGCTTTTCGATGTAGCCCGTGCAGCCGGCCTCGAGGGCCTTTTCCCGGTCTCCGGGCATCGCGTAGGAGGTCAGCGCCACGATGGGCACCGCGCGCAGCGACGGGTTCTCCCGCAGGGTGCGGGCGACCGTGTAGCCGTCCATCACCGGCAGCTGGATGTCGAGCAGGATCAGATCCGCCTCGAGGCTGCCCGCCAGCTCGATCCCTTCCCTGCCATCCTTGGCCCATTGGACCTCGCAGCCCCGGCCCGTGAGGATGAAGTTCACCAGGTAGAAGTTCTGCTCGTTGTCCTCGATGTACAGCACCGACGCCCTCATGTGGCCTTCTCCTCTCCCGCCGGGAGCTCGAACCCGAACGTGCTGCCGCTCCCCCACGTGCTCGTGACCCGGATCGTGCCCCCCAGGAGCTCGACGAGGCGGCGGGAGATCGACAGCCCGAGCCCCGTGCCCTCGTGCCGCTTGTTGATGCCGGAGTCGACCTGGGAGAAGGGCTTGAACAACTGCCCCAGCTCCTCCTCCCGGATGCCCAGCCCGGTGTCTGCCACCTCGACCACGACGCGCCCCTCCTCCCGCCGCGCGGTCAGCCGGACCTCGCCCTTGTCCGTGAACTTGATGGCGTTGCTCAGCAGGTTGAACAGGATCTGCTCGACCCGCCTCCGGTCGCTCACCAGGCGCCCCAGCTCCGGCGCGATCGAGGAGATCAGCGCCAGCCCCTTGCGCTCGGCCGCTGGTCGCACCGCCTCGAGGGTGCGCCCGATCGATCCCTCCAGATCGAACGCCTCCCGCAGAATCTGCAACTGGCCAGCCTCGATCTTGGAGAGGTCCAGCACGTCGTTGATCAACGCCAGCAGGTGCTCGGAGCTGGAGCAGACCATGCCCATCTGGCGGGCCTGCTCCTCGTTGAGGGGCCCGGCCAGACCCTGTAACAGGATCCCGGAGAAGCCGATGATCGAGTTCAGCGGCGTGCGCAGCTCGTGGGACATGGTCGCCAGAAACGAGGACTTGAGCCGGTCGGCGGACTCGGCCTTCTCGCGCGCGGCGCGCAGCTCGCTCACGTCGGCGGCGATCTCCATGCGGACGAGGCGCCCGTCCTTCCAGGGGATGGCCACGTCGCGGCACTGGAACCACTGCCCGGTGACCGTGTTCCGGAACTCCCAGACCAGGGCAACGTTGGGGCGCCCGCCATCGTCGACCAGCTTCACGTTGGTGCAGAACGGACACGGCCCCTCCTGGTCCTTCTGCAGCGACTGCCAGCAGACCCGACCCGTGATGTCTCCCCACCGGGACTTCACGTACTCGTTGATCATCAGGATTTCGTAGGTCTCCATGTCGGCCACGTAGACGACCGCGTCGAGGCTGTCGAGCACCGTCCGCAGCAGGTGTTCGCTCTGCCGCAGGGCCTGCTCGGTGGAACGATGGCTGGCGAGCTCCTGCTCCAGCGCGGCGGTCCGCTCCGCCACCAGGTCCTCGAGGTAGGCCCGGTGCCGGGCCAGATCCGCCTCGATCCGCCGGCGGGCGGACACGTCCCGCACGATGGCCATGAGCATCGGCCGGGTCGCGAGCTCCATGCGCGTGAGGGTGACCTCGGTGGCCAGCAGGCTCCGATCCAGACGGCAATGCATCCACTCGAAGAAGGCGCTGCCCCTCTCCATGGCCAGCTCGATCATCTCCATGGCCTTCTCGGCGGAGGGCCGGCCGTCGGGCTGGACCGGAGGGGAGAAGCACGCCGGACCCTCCCCCAGAATCTGTCCGCGCGGGCAACCCAGGAGCGTGGACGCCTGCAGGTTGCAATCCACGAACAGTCCGTCCTGCATCAAGAAAATGGCGTCCTTGGCGGCCTCGAAGAGGGTCCGGTACTTCAGTTCGCTGTACAGCAGACGATCCTCGGAAACGGGGGGCTCCGGTGGTCGCAAGACGCTCCTTCCGGGAAAGGACCCGGGCGGCTCGCGGGGGTTTGACGCGCACCCCGGGGACGGACGCCCGGAACCTGTCGATATATTTCGCACACCGAACTGTATTATCAACCCGGCGTTTTGAATGTCAAGACAGGAGTTCGGGACAGGAGTTCGGGAGGTCCCCAGAGCGATCGAGTTGCGATTTATCTGGACAAACGAGTGGAAGCCTGATCCGCCGGAACAGATTCTCGATTTCGATTTCGATTTCGACCCTGATCCCCGGCCCGATGTAGACAAGGATTCAGAACTCGACTGCCCTGCAGGTGGGAGCCGGACCGGACCTCAGGGCTTCTGGACCGGTCGGGGGAGCGCCAGGGAGAAGCAGGAGCCCTCGCCGGGCCGGCTCTCCACGAGAACACGACCACGGTGGACCTGCATGATATGGCGGGTGATGGACAGACCCAGACCGGTGCCGCCGGCCTTCCGGCTGCGCCCCTTGTCCACTCGGTAAAAGCGCTCGAAGATGTGGGGCAGATCCTTCTCGGGGATGCCGATGCCCCGATCGCTGACCCGCAGCAGGAGCTCCGCGCCATTCTCTTCGGTGGAGATGGACACGGTCGACCCCGGAGGGCTGTACTTGATCGCGTTGTCGATCACGTTCACCAGGGCCTGCTCGAGCAGCGAAGCGTTCACCCTGGCCATCACGCCCGGGGCCTGCGTCACCTCGAGGGCGATCTCCCGCTCGGCGGCGGACCGGGCGCACATCCCCACTGCCGCCTCGACGACGCCAGCCAGCTCGACGGGCTCGAGACCGGCGGCGGTCGGATCCGTGATCAACTCGATGCGCGAGAGGGTGAGCAGATCCTCCACGATCGCGTGCAGGCGGGCCGCCTGACGCGAGACGATCTCGAGGTAGTGCCGTCGCTCTTCCTCCGTGATCGCACCCTCACCGTCCCGCAGCGTCTCGATGAAGCCCATGATCGAGGTGATGGGCGTCTTCAATTCGTGACTGACGTTCGAGGAGAACTCCCGCCGGACGCTCTCCAGGCGACGCAGGAGGGTGACCTCCTCGAACACCAGCAGGGTGCCCGTGACCAGCCCGACCGCGCTGCGGACCCGGCTGCAATGGACTTGCATGACCCGCGGGTGCGGTGCCTCGAAGTGCAGATCCCGCCGGACGGGTGCCTTGTCGACCTCGGACCCGTTGACCAGGGCGTCGAGCTCGGCGTGGCGGATGACCTCGATCAGCGCCCTCCCCACCGGCGAACCGGGGACCGGGAACATCTCCAGCGCGCTGCGGTTCATGCGGGAGACGCGCCCGGACGGGTCGAGCACCACGACGCCCTCGGTCATGGCCGAGAACACCGCGTCGAGCTCGTTGCGCTCCTTGTGGAGCCCTGAGAAGGCGTGGGCGGTCTCGTCGGCGAAGGCCCGCACCACAGCCTGCAAGGAGGCGACCTCCCGGATCGGGGAGGCGGAGCACCGCTCCTCGAGCCGGCCCTGGCGGAAGGCCTCGAAGACGGCGGTGAGCCCGCCCAGGTCGTCCGAGAGCTGGCGGGTCTTCCACCACGTCAGCAGGAAGGCGAACACCAGGAAGGGAAAAAAAGACCATGCGAGGGAGCCGGCCACGTCGGACCAGGCTGCCCCGGGGAGAGGCGCGGAGACGAGGAGCCAGAGCTCCTCCCCGGAGGCCATCCGCAACAGCACCGCCCGGTGCGCCAGGCCGCCGCCGAAGGGCGCCGCCTCGGCCAGCTCCTCCTGGCGGGCGGGTCCCGACGCAAGGGTCAGGCGGCGCAGCACCTGCCGGACGGCTCCCCCGTCCCCGGCGCAGACCGCTCGCACGGAGCGATCCTGACCGATCAGCGCCGCCACCGGAAAGACGGCGCCCAACCCGGTGCACGCAGCCGCGGGATCCGCCTGGCCGGTCAGGTAGAGCGCGGCCAGCTCCTGGAGGCGGGCGAGCTGGACCATGGCCCGCGCCCTCTCCCGGGGGGCCAGGGTCGTCGTAGCGGCGTTGAGGTGGACGACGGCGAAGGCCATGGCCAGCAGGAAGAGCAGCGCGCCGAGGAAGTGCCGGAACAGGGACGGTCCGGGGTTCATACGGTCTCCCGGATCTTGTAGCCGACGCCCCGCACGGTCTCGATGTGTTCCCCGAGGCGGCCCAACTTGCGGCGCAGCCCGACGACCTGGACGTCCACCGAGCGGTCGGTCACCGGATAGTCGTCGCCCTTGACGCGGGCGATGATCTGGTTGCGGGTGAAGACCCAACCGGGATGCGTCATGAACAGCCGCAGCAGGGCGAACTCGGTGACCGTCAGTTCCAGCGGCTCCCCGTCGAGGGTCACCCGGTGCCTCGGCTGGTCCATCTGGAGCCCCTCGTAGGTGAGGATGTCCGCGGTGACCGGCGCCGACTCACCCCGGGATCGCCGCAGCAGCGCGCGGACGCGGGCCATGAGCACCTTCGGCAGAAACGGCTTGGTCACATAGTCGTCGGCGCCCAGCTCGAGACCCACGACGATGTCCGTCTCGTCGCTGCGCGCCGAGAGCATGAGCACGGGGATCGACGAGGTGGCCTCGAAGGACTTCATCCGCCGGCAGACCTCGAGCCCGTTGAGGCCCGGCAACATCAGATCGAGGATCACCAGGTCGACCGGGTGGGTGCGCAACACCTGCAGGGCCTCCTCACCGGAGCCGGCCGTGTGCACGCCCAGCCCCTCCTTGCGCAGGTTCAGTTCCACGAGCTCGAGGATGGCCTCCTCGTCGTCCACCACCAGCACGGTCTTCGCGTTCATCATGCACCTCCCTGACCTGGGGGCATCCTGTCCGGTCCGCGTGAGTTTTCCACTGGGAAGATGTGAGAAATCCGTGAGCCCGGGCGAGCGCAGGTCACCAGCCAGGCCCGCATCCCCTGGGGCCATCGCTGGCACACGGGCGAGAGCCCGGCCTCGAGAAACCAGCGGGTCAGGCGATGGGCTGGATGACTCCAGCCCAGGCGGACGCCGAGGCGGGCCGCCCACCCGGCCCGCGGCCCCGGGGCGGCCGCGAGCTCGACGACGAGGATCTGCCCACCCGGCGTAAGGCAGTCACGGGCCTGGGCCAGGCGCGCCAGGGCCTCGTCCGGACGGCCGGGGAGTTGGCGGATCCAGAGCACCTGCCGGACCGGTCGCGGCTCGTGGGTCAGCGTGTAGCCCTGCAATGTCAGGCGCCGGGCGATCTTCTCGGGTCCCTCGTACCAGAGCAGGCCGGACCCCGGCGGGTCGAGGATCTGTTGCAGGGTGGTCCACAGCGCGGGACCGGAGACGACTGGAGGGAAATAGGTCATGAGCGCGGATCACCGACCCGGCGCGGTCAATAGCACGGGCTGGGCCTCGTCGTGCCGATGATCTGGTCGCAGATATAGATGTTTTCGCACTCGCCCTTGTAGCAGTCCACCAACTTCTTCTGGGTGTCGTAATCCAAATCCTTGCACTCGTCGACGCACTCGTCGATGGCCACCACCCCGCCGCACTGCTCGCACTCTCCGGCCCGCTGGCAATAGGCACGGCAATAGTCGGATTCGGACGTGCAGGCGAAGAAGAAGACGCACGAAAGCAAAGAGAAGGCCGAAAAACGCATGGGACACCTCATCGGACGAGGGGATTCTGACCCAGCCACACAAAAAAGGCAAGCTGAGGAAACCCGCGCAGATGTAAGCAAAAAGGCGCATTTGGAACCTTGGCCGGTGGGACGGGAAATTTTTCCCTTGATTTTTCCACCGCAACTGCATAGGTATGCCTCCGCTATTTCGCGATCGTTTCCATGGAAGGAGAAACCCGATGCGAGACCTCACCGTCATTTTCACCATTACACTGTTTTCCATTTTCATGACCACCGCCTGCGATGACTCCTCCCCCTCGGGCACCTGCACCCCGGGCGAGGAGATCTGCGACGGTGTCGACAATGACTGCGACGGCGTCATCGACGAGGATCTCACCCGTGCCTGCGAGAACGCCTGCGGCACCGGCACCGAGATCTGCACCTACGGCGAGTGGCGAAACTGCTCGGCCGCCAACCCCGCAGCCGAGGTGTGCGACGGCGTCGACAACGACTGCGACGGCACGGCCGACAACGGCACCGGCATGCAGTGCGCCCGCGGCACCTCCCGCGACTGCGGCGCCGACGAGGGCGCCTGCGAGTTCGGCACCGAACTGTGCAGCGACACCTGCCAGTGGTCCGGCCAGTGCATCGGCGGCACGGTCGCCGACGAGGAGACCTGCGACGGCATCGACAACGACTGCGACGGCGTGGTGGACGGCACCGGCAACACCCAGTTGTCCCGCAACTGCGCCACCGCCTGCGGCTCTGGCACCGAACTGTGCGTCGGCGGCCAGTGGTTGAACTGCACCGCCCCGACGCCCGGCATCGAAGCCTGCGACGGCATCGACAACGACTGCGACGGGACCATCGACAACGGCGCCAACATGCAGTGCGCCCGCGGCGACTCCCGCGTCTGCGGCACCGACACCGGCGAGTGCCAGACCGGCACCGAGTTGTGCGACAACACCTGCCACTGGACCGGCAACTGCCTGGGAGAGATCACCCCAGCCCCCGCCGAGCTCTGCAACGCCGACGACAAGGACGAGGACTGCGACGGCAGCGTCAACGAGGGCTGCGGCTGCAGCAACGGCCAGACCATGACCTGCTGCGGCGGCACTATCGTGACCTGCACCGGCGGCACCTGGCCCTCCTGCCCCGCCACCCCCGTCGAGACCTGCGACGGCGTCGACAACAACTGCGATGGCCTGATCGACAACGGCCTGGCCCTGGACATCGATGAACCCAACAACACCTGCGCCCAGGCCCGCCTCTCCACCATGCAGGAGAATGAAGTCCTGTCCTTCACCCGCACCATTTACAAGGCGGACCTGTCCGAGGACGTGGACTATTTCCAGATCGAGCTGCGCGAGATCTCCGACTGGATGTGTATCCTCGACCCGGACTTAAACGAGTGCTATTCGTACTACTTCACCGTGACCGATCCCCTTGGCCTCAACGTCGAGTTCGACGTGATCGCCATCGATCTGGCCGCCACGGATCATGTCGCCCAGTGCACCTCGGCCACCTACTCCAGCATGTTCCACTCCACCTCCGGCGAGCTCCTGCTGAACTACAACGGCGAGTGCGGTGTCGATGACGACTGGCGCTTCTACATCAAGGTCCGGGCCAACACGAGCGGCGTCTCCTGCCGCACCTACACCCTGACGGTCGACGTCCCCATCTCCTCAATTCAGGATGACATCTGCGCCGACGGCGACTATCCGTATTCCGAGTAGTCTACGCCCGGCGATGCCCCGACCGCACGTTTCCCTCATCCTTGCCGCCCTGGCCGCCCTGGCCTGCGAACGGTCACCGGACCCGGACCTGCGCCCGTTCGACGACTACCGGACCTCCGTCGGGGCCGAGCTTTCGACCCCCATCACGGCCACCGCGGCCCAGCGGCGCCACGACGCCCGGTCCAGGGACGCCTGGCGCCGGATCCTGGACCGCCTGGAGGGCCTGGTCGGCGTGATCGAGGAGGGTCGGCGGCTCTGTCCACCCCACGCCACCGAGACCGATGCCGATTCGTCCGGAGCACCGCTCCGGACGACGCCGGAGCCCGCCGGCTTCGGCCGGCTCCGGTCCCGGGTCGAGGCCGAATGCGAGCGGCTCAAGACCGACATCGCCCAACTGGATCCCACCGGCGCCTCCTCCGCCCTGTTCCTGCCCGCCCGCCGCCTGAACCGGCTCGTCGGCACCGTGTTGCTGTCCACCCTGGAGATCTCCTGCGGCACGATGCCGGTCCTCGATGCCCGGCTCGCCGCGGCCCGTCGCCAGCTCCGGGTGATGGACGACTATCTCGACGGCCTGTGAGCCCACGCGCACCCCCGTTCCAAATTTGTGTGCTACACTACTGCCGGTTTTTTTGGTAATGTAATGAGCCGGTGGTCCTCCGCCGCCAAGGAAGGGCGTCATGAAGAAGTACACCATCAGTCTCCTGCTCGCCGTGGGATTCCTGTGCTGCCTGCCTGCGACGGCGGTCGCCTCCGACCTATATGTCAAGAGCTGCAAAGCCTACGCCATGCGCAGCCCTTACGGCAACAACACCGTCGACATCCGGTTCGCCGCCGAGGTCTGCGCCACCGATGTCGCCGGCTGGTTGGGCGGTTCAGCCGAGGTCGCCTTCTTCCCGAACCTGACCTCGGCGCCCACATTGCCGGTTACCACCGGTTTCTACAGCGCCAGCGTCGACCTCGGTAACTTCTGGTGGCACTGGTACTGGGGCACGGCCTGCGAGGTCGCCGAGTACATCGTCCAGAACAGCCCCACCCCCCAGGGCACCTATAACCTGTATTGCGTGGTCGATCCCCGCAGGGCCATCTCCGAGGACAACGAGAACAACAACGTTTATGGACCCTCGAAGTGGCGGGTGGGCCCCGACCTCTACATCGACCAGTTCTGGACCGAGCAGAAGGGCGCCGAGCTCAAGTACAAGTTCCGTGTCTGCAACAAGGGCACCCACGAGGCCAAGAACTTCCGCAACGGCGTCTACTTCAACCGCCCCACGAAGCCCCGCGACGGCGAGTACAGCGACCAGTTCAAGTCCCTCAAGAGCCTGCCCGCGCCCACTTGCTACTGGTGGTGGAGCGGCAACTGGGATTGCCGCCCGTCCTGCGCCGACGGCGACGACGATGAAGACGATGTCATGGAGATCATGCGCAACCCCACGCCCAACGGCCGCTACGTGAGCTGGGTGAAGGCCGACGAGGGCACCTTCGTCGAAGAGGCCGACGAGGACAACAACGTCAAGGGACCCCTTTATATCAACATGGCCAACCCGGACCTGGTCATCAAATGGTTCCGCGCCAGCGTCTCCGGCACCGCCCCCTACTCGATCACCTACGAGGCCGAGATCTGCAACGTGGGCGCGGCCGACTCCGGTCCGTTCTGGATCGACATCTACTACCACCGCTCCCGGGAGAACCCGCCGGCCGTGGGCCAGCCAGGCGACGTCCATGAAAAGATCCCCAACCTGAAGAGAAAGGGGCTCAATCCGAGTTGCATCGTCAAGACCTTCGTCCGTTACAACGTCGACCAACGCGAGTACGAGAGCTACGCCCAGGTCGACTCGGACGAGTTCGTGGTCGATCCCGACCGCGTCACTAACATGGAGGGTCCGGTCGTGATCGAGGTGCCCGCGGGGGCTCTGCCGCCGGGCTGCACCGACAACGACGGCGACGGACACGGCTACGGCTCCGACTGCATCGGCGACATGGACTGCAACGACGACGACAACACCGTCCACCCGGGCGCCACCGAGATATGCTCCGACGACCTCGACCAGAACTGCAACGGCACGGCCAACGACGGCTGCCCGGGCGTGAACTGCACCGACGGCGACGGCGACGGCGTGCCCGCCGGCGCCGACTGCGTCGTCTCCGACTGCGCCGACGACAACCCCGGCCGCTTCCCCGGCAACCCCGAGGTCTGCGGAGACGGCATCGACAACGACTGCGACGGCTACGTCGACGACTGCTGCCCGGGCGTCACCCTCTGCGACGGCGACGGCGACGGTGCCTGCGTGGGCGCCGACTGCCCCGGCCCCGTGGACCCCGACTGCTTCGCTGCCTGCAACGGCAACCTCGAGTGCATCCGAGCCTGCCCACCGGCCCCGGACCCCGCGTGCGTGGAAGCCTGCAACGGCGTCGCAGCCTGCATCGCACAATGCCCGCCCGCCCGGGATCCCGCCTGCGTCGAGGCCTGCGCCGGTAATGCGGCCTGCATCGAGGCCTGCCCGCCGGCCGAGGACGCCAACGACGACAATCCCGCCTGCGGCTGGGAGGGCAGCGTCGAACGCTGCGGAGATCACGTGGACAACGATTGCGACGGAATCGTCGACGACGGCTGCCCAGGCACCTACTGCGACGACGTCGACAACGACGGCTTCGGAGTTGGCGTGGGCTGCCCCGGCCCGCAGGATTGCAACGACACCGACGCCACGACCCATCCGGGCGCCCCCGAGATCTGCGGCGACGGCGTGGACCAGAACTGCGACATCGTGCCCGACGGCATGTGCAACTCCTGCGTGGACGCCGACGGAGACGGTTATTACTCGGGCAACGGCGACGACCCCAACTGCCAGGACCGCCCCCGCGACTGCAACGACTCCAGCCCGTTCATCTTCCCGGGCGCCCCGGAGGTCTGCGGCAACGACATCGACGAGAACTGCAACCTGTCGATCACCGACACGCCCTGCGTGGATCCGTCCGACTACGAGGAGTGCATGCGCCTGATGCCCGACGAGGCGGCAGTCCTCGCGTGCCTCGAGCAGCACGAGGACAGCGGTCCACCGGACGGCTGCCTCGCCATCGACGCCACGGGTACCCCACCCTGCCACGATCCCGCCTGCGTGATGGCCTGTGTCGAGGCCTGCGGCACTGCCGACCACTGTCCGACACTGGCCTCCTGCATCGACGCCTGCCCCGAGTGGGAGGAGACCTGCGTGGACCATGACGGCGACGGTTGGGGCGTCGGCCCCGGCTGCCCGATCCAGGACTGCAACGACACGGCCCCGGGCGGCGCCTCGACCAGCCCCGGCGTGCCGGAGACCTGCGACGGCCAGGACAACGACTGCGACGGCACCGCGGACGACTGGAACGCCAACGGCGAGCCCTGCCGCGACCAGGCCTGCGTCCAAGGCTGCGCCACGCAACCCGATCCCCCTGTGTGCATCGAAGGCTGCCCCTACGTCGACTGCATCGACCACGACGGCGACGGCTGGGGCGTCGGCGAGGACTGCGCCGTGCCGGATCCGGACGACTCGGATCCCTCGGTTTATCCCGGCGCCCGGGAGATCTGCGGCGACGGCAAGGATCAGAACGGCAACGGCGTCCCGGACGATGGCTGCGTGCTCTGTGTGGATCACGACGGCGACGGTTTCGGCGTGGGTCCCGCCTGTGCCGCCCTGGACTGTGACGACGCGAATACCTCGATCAATCCCGGGGTCAATGAGACCTGCGGCGCCGAGGACGTGAACTGCGACGGGAAACCGCCCGTGGCCTCCGTCTGCTCGGCCGAGCTCAAGGGTTGCTCCTGCACCACCCCTGGATCGCGCTCCACCCTCCCCACCGGCCTCGTGATGCTGCTCGGCTTCGGCCTGGGTCTGGGTCTGATCAGAAGAAGAAGGAAGATCTGACAGCCGTGGTCAGGTTCGATGATCCCCGGTCCATTTCCAGTTCCAGTTACCCGCAACGCGGGTTGCACAGACCAGCCCAGGGTAAGCGACCGGTCTTCCGGTCGCCACCCTGGGAAAACATCAAAAGAAAGAAATAGCCCAAGCTCTTGATCCGCGCCCTGAAGGGATTTCTGACGGTATCATCGAACTTGACCGGCGACCCAGGGACGCCCTTTTCGGGTGTACCTCGGGTCCATCCGACCTACAGCGTCAGACGCACCAGGATGAACTTGTTGTGGGGATACGGGACCGAGAGGACCTGGTAGTTGGACTGCACCGGGTGCTTGACGAACTCGGCGGGCACCGGAGCGCAGCCGGGGCCGAGGATGGTCACGAGTTCCGCGCCGCGCCGGTTCCCGTAGATTTCGGGATGCTGGGTGTACAGTTCCCGGTCCATCACGCCCACGAGGCGGTTGAAGCGACCGGCCTCGAGCACGATGAAGCGCGCGGAGACGTCCTCGCGACTGCGCGCACGGTACCGCCGCAGGTACTCCAAAAATTCCTTATTGTTCGTCTCCATGAGAGGGACGACCTGGTTCTTGGAGTAAAAGTTCTCGCCGCGCCAGTTGAGTTGCCAGGCGATGAGGCGCTCGCCGGGATCCCGACGGCACTGATAGTAGATCGCGTGCAGCTGCTTCTGGCTCCAGTGGGGACCCACCGCCGGCATGTAGAAGACCAGCAGGTGCAGGGTGAAGGCGCAGCCGGCCAGCAGGTAGAGCCCGACGGACCATCGGCTGCGGAGGAACACCAGGACGGCGGCCGCGGCGGCGATGACCGCGCCCAACCCCCAGATGGTCCAGTTCATCCAGGCCTCGTAGGGGAACAGCCGCTCGTATTTGTAGATGAATAGGTTGACGAAGTGGGCGGGATCCAGCCCCGCCTCCCGCACCACCAGCAGGAAGAAGAGCAGCCCGGCCAGCAGCGCACCGGAGAGGCGCAACCCCGACCAGCCGGGCGCCTTCTGGGGCTGCATCCAGAAGTCCCGCAGGGAGACGGCGACCCATAGGCCGGCGGGCACCGTGACCGGCAGGATGTAGTGGTGGAACTTGGTGAGCATGAACGAGAACAGGAAAAACGAGACCGCGAGCCAAAGGAACAGCAGCAACTGGAGCCGATCCCGGTCATCGGCGGGGCGCTCGAAGCGCAGCCGGCGCAGGCCGCGCATGAAGGCCGACGGCAACAGTGGCCACAGGTGGAACAGCCCGAACAGCAGCTGGTTCCAGTAGTAGGCGAAGGTGCCCCGCTCCCCGTGCACGCCCTCGGCCGCCCGCTTGAAGTGGTGGTGCACGATGTACTCCTGGAAGAAGGCGTCCCCGTGGCGGATGATCATGGCGTGGTGCCAGGGAAAAGAGACGGCGACGACCAGCCAGAGGGAGGAAATCAGCGGGAAACGGCGCAACCGGTCCCACTCTCCAGTGAGCACGAAGTAGAGCAGGAACACCATCCCCGGGATGAACAGCGCGCCGAAGCCCTTGGCCAGGATCGCCAGCCCGCACATCGCGAAGCCTCCGAGGATCCACACCTGCCCGTGGGTGAAGCGCTGGCGGGCGAGCCCGATGAGGACATCGGCGAGCAGGACGAGGTAGGGGAGGAACACCAGCCACCCCGACACGATCACCGGACGCCCGCGCCAGGCGAACGAGGCGGGGACCCGCGAGGCGAACATGATCACCTGCGGCACCACCAGCAGGAGGAACAGCAGGCCGAAAGCGTGGCCGAGGGTCACCCGGAGCGCGCGCGGGCCGCGCCCCAAGGTCCAAATCCGCTTGGGAGGACCCTCCTCGCACAGGAAGCCGTGGAGGAACATGAGCATCCCCAAGGTCATGAGGGCGAGAAAGGGCATGTCGGTGATGCTCTGGCGCGCCACGAGGGCGAAGTGGGGCAAGAAGGCCACCGAGACCGCCCCGAACAACCCCGTGAGGGGATCGAAGTGCCTGCGCAGGAACAGGAAGATGGCCAGGGCCGCCAGGGACGCGAGCAGCACCACCGGGAGCCGCGCCGCCCACTCGGGGCGGGCGTCGACGGTCATCTCGTCCGCGGGCGCCCCGCGCCGGTTGAGCCCTGCGGTCAGGAAGCCGGTCGCCTGCAGCCAGAAGAGGAGCGGCGGCTTGGAGTAGAAGCCGTCGTCCTGCCAGTAGGTGGACACGGGATCCTCCCGCTGCAGCATGGTGCGGGCCACCTCGGCGTAGTGCGTCTCCCAGGGGTCGAACAGCCCGTAGGCGCCGAGCATGGGCAGGTTCCCCGCCAGGATGACCAGGAACACGAGCGCCGCCTGAAGACGAGGACGGTGCCGGATCATGCGCGCTCCCAGAGTCCACGGAGGTTGGCGGAGGTGACCGCGACGATCTCGTCCAGGGGACGCCCGAGCACCTCGGCGAGCTTGCCCGCCACCTGCGCCACGTGGGCGGGACGGGAGGCGCCCGCGGATACGGTCTCGGTGCCCAGGTAGGGGCTGTCGGTCTCGAGCACGAGGCTCTCGAGGGGGATCTTCGAGACCACCCGCCGCAGGCGGTGGGCGTTCTCCCGCGTGAGGCCGCCGCCGATGCCCAGCAGGAAGCCGCGCTCGGCGTAAGCCCGGGCGTCCTCAGGTGACCCGGAGAAGGCATGGATGATCCCCCGCGGTCGCGGCCGCACCTGGTTCAGGTGGTGCAGCACGAGCTCATGGGCCCGGACGACGTGGATCAGCACGGGCAGACCCGCTTCGGCAGCGAGCTGGAGCTGGCGTACGAAGACGGGCTCCTGCAGCTCGATCGCGGGCGCGCGCTCACCGCGGTCCAGGCCGATCTCACCCACCGCGTCGAGGAGGGGCAAAAGGCCCGTGAGCCGGGTCTCCCAGTCCCCGGGCGCCTCGTGCACGTACCAGGGATGCAGCCCGGCGGCGACCCGCGAGTCGGGCAGGACCGCGCGCACGCGTGGCCGGCTCGCCGCGATCTCCTCCCAGGCCGAGGCCCAGGTGGCCACCACCAGGATGCCGGTGCAGCCGGCCTCGCGCGCCTCGGCGAGGACCCCCTCCGGATCCTCTGCCAGGGGGGCATCGAACAGATGACAGTGAGAATCGATCATGGGTTCCCTCTTCCGCACCCATTCATGATGAAAAACCCATTGGATGGCAAGAAAAAAACCCGGCTCTCAACGCGCCCGGAAAAAAGCGTGGAGGGCCGCATTTCCCCCCTTGCAAAGTTCCGGCGTTGCCCTACACTTCCCCTCCGAGAACTGCCACGGTAATGTCGCCGCTGCTCCTACCCTAATCTCAATTCCAAGAACGGCCGAGGGACTTCCATGCGTATCGGAATGACGTATGACCTGAGAAACGACTACCTGAATATGGGTTACACCGAAGACCAGACGGCCGAGTTCGACCGCGAGGAAACCATCCTCGCCATCGCCGGCGTGCTCTCTTCCCTCGGACACGAGGTCGACCGCATCGGACACGTGCGCGCCCTCGTGGACCGGCTGGCCAGGGGCGACTCGTGGGACCTCGTGTTCAACATCTGCGAAGGGCTGTCCGGGTTCGGCCGCGAGGCCCAGGTCCCCGCCCTGCTCGAAGCCTACGACATCCCCTGCACGTTCTCGGACAGCCTGATCAACGCGCTGACGCTGCACAAGGGCTTCGCCAAACAGGTCGTGCTACACGCGGGCTACCCCACACCGGACTTCGTCGTCGTCGAGTCGTCCGCCGACGTGGAGAAGGTCCGCCTGCCCTATCCGCTGTTCGTGAAACCCGTGGCCGAGGGGACCGGCAAGGGCGTGCACGCGCTCTCCCGCGTGGACCGGCCCGAGGACTTGCGGCGGTGCTGCGAGGAGCTCATCGCGAAGTACCGCCAGCCCGCCCTGGTGGAGACCTATCTCCCCGGCCGCGAGTTCACCGTGGGCATCGTAGGGACCGGAGACGCAGCCGAGGTCGTGGGCGTGATGGAGGTCATCCTGCGCCACGACGCCGAGGCTCACGCGTACTCGTACGTGAACAAGGAGAACTGCGAGGAGTTGGTGATCTACCGGCTAGCCGAGGACGAGCCGGCCCGCCGGTGCGCCGAATATGCGCTGGGCATCTGGCGCGCCTACGGCTGCCGCGACGCGGGCCGCATGGACTTTCGCTGTGACGCGGACGGCGTACCCAACTACCTCGAGGTGAACCCGTTGGCGGGTCTGCACCCGGAACACTCGGACCTCCCCATCATCTGCACCCAGGTCGGTGTCTCCTACCACGATCTGATCGCCCGCATCGTGGAGAGCGCCGCTCGAAGAGTGAAGTCCCGGTAACATGAAGGCCATCCTCCACCTCTCATCGGCCTGCAACCTGCGGTGCCGCTACTGCTACGCCGCGAAGCACGAGCACGGCACCACCATGACCCTCGAAACCGCGCTGGCGGCCGTCGATTTGGTCAGTTCCGAGGGCCGCGAGAGCTTCTGCGTCTCCTTCTTCGGCGGCGAGCCGCTGTTGCATTTCCCGCTGATCCGGGAGATCGTGGCCGCCGCCGAGCGGCTGGGCGCCGGGCGGGGCCAGCGTGTCGCCTTCCGCATGTCCACCAACGGCCTGCTCTTCACGCCCGAGATCCTGCGGTTCTGCGCCGACCACCAGATCTTCTTCGCGGTCTCCTGCGACGGCGACCGCGCGGCCCACGACGCCCAGCGCGTGTTCCCGGACGGGCGCGGCAGCTTCGATGCCTTGGCGGCGCTCTTGCCCGAGCTCCTGCGCCTCTGCCCGCACACCGTGTTCACCTCGGTGATCACGCCGGCGTCCGTTCCCTTCCTCGCTGCGTCCATGGACTGGATGTGGGCTCAGGGCATCCGCTTCGTCGCCCACCAGCTCGACTTCGCAGATCCCGCCTGGGACGAAGAGCGCTTCGAGACGCTGGGGGCCCAATACCGACTCCTGTGCGACTGGTACCTGCGCCACACGCGGGAGGGGGAGCACTTCTACCTGAACCTCCTCGACGACAAGATCAAGACGCGCGTGAAGGGGGACTTCAACGCGGCCCCCCCCTGCGACTTCGGGATCTCCAAGGTCTCCGTCGCCCCCGACGGCACGCTCTATCCCTGCGTGCGCTTCGTCTCGGACGACCCGCGGACGCGGGACTACGTCATCGGTCACGTCTCCACCGGCTTCACCGGCGCGCGACAGGAACTGTCACGCAGGAACCTGGCGCCCAAGCCCACCTGCGCCTCCTGCGCCTACGTGGGACGCTGCATTCATTACTGCGGCTGCAACAACTTCACCTCCACGGGTGAGATCGACCAGGTGCACCCCCTGGTCTGCGAGCACGAACGCCTGCTCCTTCCCTTGGCTGACGCCCTCGGGGAGACCCTCTGGCGCGAGCGGGATCCCGCCTTTCTGGCCAAGCATTATCAAATCGACCTGCGCCGCTTCCCTCTGCTCGGAGAGTACGATCTGGAGTGACGGCGTCGTTCCTGACGGCCTAAAAAATAATTTTTACTGCGGTTGCGATTCAATCGGAGTAACAATGGGAGGGACGGTCGCCGGCTGGCGACCTACGCGAGGGATGACCATGAAAGATTGGGTGATGGAGAACACCCGGCGCTTTCAGGAACTCGAACGCCGGGAGATCACCGCGTGGAGAGGCTTTGAACTGACCCTGCGCAAGCGGGGACCCGACGGGTATCCGCTGCTGGACCCCGGTGCGCCGGCCCGGGAGCTGCTGTGCCTGGAGCTCGTGGTGGCCGGTACACCGACACTGCGGGTGTCCGCAGGCTCAGAACACGGCTTCGGGCTGAGCGTGTCGACGCCTTCGGTCGATGATCCCGACAAGACGTCGCCGCCCGTCACCGCACTCTCCCTACCGACCGGACCGGTCGAACGAGTCCGTTGCTTCTTCGATGGGCAGCAGAGGCTCAATCGAGTGACCTTGCTGATCGGCGGCGGCTGGGTGGAGCTGGTGGCTGGAGAGCTGGTCGTGGGAGAAGGGGCCCGACGGGTCCTCCTGGGTTCGGAGGAGGCCCTGCTGGTTCGTGAGTTGCCGGTGACGACGGAGTGACGGCGTGTAGTGGATTAGTGGACAGAGTGGACTGGCGAACGTCCCCGTTCACCGGAAGACCGCGCAGTTGGCGAACGTCCCCGTTCACCGGAAGACCGCGCAGTTGGCGAACGTGCCCGTTCGCCGGCTGGTTGGTTGTTTGCATTTTGTCCTTTTTTGGGTAAAAAAAACCCGGCGA
>CALKWH010000292.1 GCA_938004375.1 uncultured Pseudomonadota bacterium | reverse complement strand
ACGTAACCCGTTGCCAGCCCCAGCGACCTCGAAAGAGAGTAAGAATTTGATGATTTGGTAAACAGACACTTGACGCCACCCATCATAGAGGTGGTCACGCATGAAATCCAAATCGAAATCGAAATCGAAATCGAAATCATTACCCTCCGGTCATCACCCTCCCGGCGGTGACCGGGAACATTTGAATCCTGTCCCATCCGTGCTAACCTGTGGCGTCCCTACTGTTTCAACCTGGGAGGTCCACGATGCACAACTACAGATGGATGTTTCCGATCTGGCTCACCTTGGCGGGCTGCATGGACGTGAAGGCGGTGGCCCCGGATCCCGCCTGCGGCGACTACCTGATCAACACCGAGGGGGAGGAGTGCGACACCTGGGACACGGGCAGCCTCACCTGCGCCACCCTCGGTTTTCACGACGGCGTTCTGGGCTGCAACGTGGACTGCACCCTGGACTTCACGGACTGTGAGCGGTTCGGAACCTGCGGCGACGCAGAGGTGCAGTCGGGGGCCGGAGAGGACTGCGACAGCGGCCAGCTCGACGGGGAGACCTGCCTCACGCTGGGGTATCACGGGGGGACGCTGACCTGCGGCGCGGATTGCCGGTTCGATACCTCGGGCTGCGAGGAGACGGGCTTCTGCGGCGACGGGATCGTGCAGGAGGACTTCGAGGAGTGCGATCTCGACGCGTCCTCGCCGGACTTCGCGACCTGTGAGGACCAGGGGTATTATGGGGGCCAGGTGGCCTGCATGGCGAACTGCCGGGCGGACCTCTCCAACTGCCGCACCCACGGCACCTGCGGCGACGGGTTGATCCAGAGCGCGGCCGGCGAGGAGTGCGACACCAACAACCTGGGGGAAAACACGTGCCATGAGCTGGGTTTCTTCGCAGGCGCGCTGGCCTGCGGTGACTGCGGCTGGGACACCGACGGTTGCGTCGATCCCGTGGACGTGGACGCGGGGACCTCCCATACCTGCGCCGTCCTCGATGACGGCACGGCCTGGTGCTGGGGCCGCGGCAGCGAGGGCCAGTTGGGCAACAACCGCACGAGCGCCGAGGAGTATCTGGAATACACTCCGCAGCCCGTCACGATGCCGCCGGGAGAGTCCTTCACCGCGATCGCCACGGGGTTGAACCACACCTGCGCCCTGGACACGCTGCGCCGCGCCTGGTGCTGGGGCGTGGACTACGGGCTGCTGGGAACGTCGAACCCCGTCGAGGGAGCCCGGCCCGTGCCCCAGCGGGTGCAGATGCCGGCGGGGCGCGCCTTCGTCAGGCTCAGCCTGGGGTTGCTCCACGCGTGCGCGCTGGACGACGACGGGGACGTCTGGTGCTGGGGCTTCAACACGGCCGGCCAGATCGGCCAGGGCAATCTCGACGCCATGATCATCCCCACGCCGACGCAGGTCGTCGGCCTCCCCTCCGGCGGCATCGTCGATCTGGACGCCGGCATTTTCCACACCTGCGCGGTCACCGACGCAGGGGCGCTGTGGTGCTGGGGCGCCGGGAACTCGGGCCAGCTCGGTGTGGACCCGGTAATGCTGGCCGCGCAGGACTGCGACTACATGCCCGTGGGCGGCGCGGCCATACTCGAGGCGTGTTCGCCGACCCCCCTGCAGGTCCCCTTGGTGGAAGGCGCCTTCGCCCGCCTGGTGTCCGGCGGCGGCATGCTGCTGTCCACGGCCGACACGGGCAGCGTGGTGATGGAGACGCTCATCGTCCGCAGCCACACCTGCGTGATCGTCACCGCGAACCTGGCCGCCGGCTCCGACGACGACGCCGTGTTCTGCTTCGGCGCCAACGACGCGGGCCAGCTCGGGAACGGCACCCAGGTGCCTAACCACGAGCCGCAGTACGTGCAGATGCCGTTCAACATCACCTCCTTCCAGTCGGTCTCCGTTGGCTTCCAGCACTCCTGCGCCACCGGGCGTGGCGTGGGCTGGTGCTGGGGCCTCAACCTGTTCGGCCAGCTCGCCAACGGCCGGGCCGACGACATCGCCACCACCCCGACCATGGTGCGCAAGCCCGTGGGCGTGAACCTCTCGACGATCTCGGCCGGCTTCGCCCACAACTGCGGGCTCTCCCAGGGGCGCATCTGGTGTTGGGGCTTCGGGATGGAAGGGCAGTTGGGCATGGGCAGCTCGGACATCGTGCACGAGCTCACCGAGGTCCGCCTCCCCGAGTGATCGTCTCCGCGGGAGAGCCGATCACGCATCAAGACTTCGATTTCGATTTCGATTTCGATCTAGAACATGTGCTCCAACTGCATGATCTGGTCCTCGACGCGGGACTTGGCGGGGGCGGGCGAATACGGCTCGTCGGCTTCGTAGTCCATGTCGCGCCGGGCCCTGTTCCTGCGCTGGGTCTCGAGCACCAGCTCGCTGGGGTACTCGACCTGGTAGCCGATGCGGAACTCGCGCTTCTCGCCGGGCTTCAGGGTGAGCTCCCAGCGTACGATGCCCTGGGTATCGGGTTTCACGGCAGGAGCGATGGCGATCTTGTCGACGCGGATGTCCTTGTTCTCCGACACCGGGACGCGGTCGGCCAGGGTGAAGGTCGCCGCCTCGTTCGAGAGGTTCTCGACGGTCACGATGAACGCCACCTGCATCTGGTTGCGGGTCTTGCGCACCAGGGTGCTGAGCTTGCGGTCCAGTTGACGGGACATCTTGAGGTGGTCGGCCACCGCCAGGAACAGGGAGAACGGCTCACCCTTGGCGATGAAGTCGATGTCGGTCATGCCCAGGAAGGTCCCGTCGAGGTAGCGGGCCACCTTGCCGGGCAGCAGCGGACCGTCGGCGGTGTTGGTCATGGACAGGGTGATCGCCGCGTTCAGACTCTGCTCGGGGGCGGCCACCATCCGCCGGGTGGCCTCGAACCGGTTGCGGCCGATGAGCAGCCGCACCGGGTGCCCGTCGCCGCGCACGCTCTGCACGCGCTGGGCGTGGAAGTGGGCGGTGGTGCCCCGCTTCTCCAGGCTCTCGAACAGCGACACCGTGCGACCCTGCACGGTCTGCAGGTACTCGAAGTTGCTGCGGTACACCTGCTCGATGTTGGTGTTCACGTGCTTCTGCTGGCGGGTGCGCACGGTGTTCCACAGGTGGCTCTGGCCCACGAAGGCGGCCTGGGCGCGGGTGAACGACGACACCTGGCTGGTGAGCACGCGGGTGGCCGTGTGAGTGTCGCCCAGGGTCAGTGCCTCGAGCTCGGGGATGCGCACGGACTGGGTGGTGGACTGGGTCGAGAACGAGAGCTCGGCGCCGCCCCAGTCCTCTCCGCTGGTCTGGGAGACGGCGGCGTAGGAGACGACCTCGACCGCCTTGGGATCGGCCGAGGAGGTGCGCACCTCGTGCATGGGCTCCCAGGTGGCGCCGGGCAGCATGTAGGTGAGCTCGAGGGTGACCGGACCCGGGGCCTGCGCCTGCAGGGTGACGAGCACGGTGGTCTCTTCGAGCTTCATGAGCGCCTTGGCGTCGTTGAGGCGGCGCAGGCTGGCCTCGAACTCAGGGTTGAGCGCGTCGATCTTCTCCAGCACCGCGCGGCGTTGCCGGGCAGTGGTGCGCAGGCTGTCGGTGATGAAGGTCAGCACGTCGGCGTAGGTCTTGACGCGCACGTCGCCGATGAAGGTGTCCTGGGTGATCTTGGTCTGGGAGAAGGCCTTGATCGCCTCGATCTGGGCCTTCTGGGCCTCGAGCACGGCCAGCTCGTCTTTCAGGGCCGCCAGCCGGTTGGTCAGCGCCTTGTGTTCGGCCTCGACCTTGCGCCACGAGGCGTCGGTGGCGCGGGCCAGGAACTGGCGGTCCACCCGGACATCGAGGATGCGACCCGCGGAGGCGGACACCTGCACCGAGCCGTCGTCCACCCACCCGGGCAGGTTGCGGAACGCGTAGACCCCAGGCTCGGTGGTCGCCTGGGTGTTGGCCGACCGGGTGAGCCGGGCGCGGTCCGAGTACACGGTCACCCGCACGACCTTCGAGCTCAGCGTGGTGCCCTCGGTCTCGGCGTCGGCGACCTCGAGCTCGGCGGGGGGCGGGGGCGTGACGGGCTTGTCGTCCGCGCTCTGCCGGTGGGCGGGCATGGTCTTGGCGGGACGGTTCGGATCGCAGGCGCCCGCGGCCAGGCCCAGGGCCAGGATCATGGTCCAGAGCGTGATCATCCTCTTCAGTTGATTTTTGGTTTGCATGACGGACCTCCAGGCCGCCAGTATCCCACGCCGCCGGCGGAAGTCAACGCGCGGCTTCGGCCGTCACAGGGTGAGCGTCACGGGGCGGTGTCCGAGCAGCAACGGAAGCCCACCGTGGGAAGGGGGACGGAGGCGGCCGCCTGGGACTGGTCGAACGCGCAGCCCAGGCCGGGCCAGGGCGTCTGGAACTCGCCTCCGCGGACGACGTAGACGGGGTCTCCCGAGGTAGTGGTCCCGCGCAGATCGTCGGTCCATTCGCGCAGGTTGCCGCTCATGTCGAACAGCCCGTCCGCGGAGACGCACTGGGGGAGCGCGCCTGTCTGCAGGAGGACATCGTCGTCCTGGCCGCCCGGGACGCCGTCGTGATCCACGCCGTTGCAGGCGTCGCCTGAGTACGATCCGCCGTACGGGTAGGTCAGTCCGTCGGGGCCGGCGCAGGCCGCCTGCCACTCCTCGGCCGTGCACAGGCGCTTGCCCACCCGGGCGCAGGCGGCCACGGCATCGTGATGGGTGACGCTGCCCCAGGGAAGCACCTGGGCCACGGAGCAGGGCCGGGCTCCGGAGGCGCCCGGAAAGGTGGGCGTGGCGTCCGGTCGGGAGGCTTCATAACGGTAGATCCAGAAGTCGAGCCCCGAGTGGGTGACATGGATCATGTCGTCGATCACGCGTTCAGGGTCGGCTGGGTCGTAGTTGTCCAGGACACCGTCGCAGTTGTCGTCGGCGCCGTTGCACAACTCGGGGCGGGGGGCGAGGGGATCGGCGTCGGGCAGCACGGACAGGTCGCAGACGGTGTCGGTCATCGTCAGGGGGTTGCACACGCGGGTTCCGCCGTCGCGGCAGGCGCCGATGAGGCCGTTGTCGCAGGCCTGTCCCAGATCGGGGTAGGGTTCGTCGGCGACGCCGTCGCAGTCGCCGTCCTGGCCGTCGCACAGCGTCTCCTCGAGGACGATGCCGTTGGGTACGCGGGGATCGGCTTCGACGTTCCCGCCGTAATTACAGTACCAGGTGGTGACCGGCGGCGTGCCGCGGGTGGTGCAGACCATGGTCGTGCCGGCGCAGGGAGTTCCGGGGGTCGTGCGACAGACGCCAACGGGAGGCGCGGGCAGGTCGACGGGCTCGTCGGCGGTGCCGTCACAGTCATCGTCCACGCCGTTGCATTCCTCGGAGACCGTGGGATACACCGGACAGGGGTACTCGCAGCCGGGGAGCCCGGGGACCAGGTCGGCGAAGCCGGGGAGGCACTCGAGGAAGCGGCACTCCCCTCCGTCGCACTCGGTGCGAGCGTTGGGCAGGGAGCAGTCGTTGCCGCAGGTCCCGCAGTTGGACGGATCCTGCTGCAGGTTGAAGCCGTTGTCGACCAGTCCGTCGCAGTCGTCGTCCCGTCCGTTGCAGGTCTCGGGCACGCCGGGGGGCACGCAGGGGATGGCTGCGTCGGCGTCGGCGTCAGGGTCGCCGGCGTCGCCGTCGGGGCTGCCGCCGTCGGGGGTTCCGCCGTCTGGATAGAGGTAGACGGGCACGGGGTCACAGGCCGTCGTCGCGACGCCCAGGGTCAGGATAAGCAGGAGGGCGGCGACTCTCATCTCACACCTCGGCGGCGGGCCAGGAACAACCCCAGGATCAGGAGCAGCCCCGGGAGGGTGGGCGCGGTGCGCGGGGAGGGCGGGCGGCCGCCGGCGCTGCACGACCAACCGACCCGGCCGGAGACGGTGAAGACCTCGGGCTCCGGGAGGACCATGCGGTACACGCAGCGGGCCGAGCCGTCATGGGAGACCACGCACCGGGTGTCCGTCGGGCAGTCGAAGAGCGGGCAGGGGTCGGGCGCGCACTCGCCGGGCCAGACGCACACGAAGCCGGTTTCGCAGGATACCAGCGGGCACGGATCGTCCTGGCAGGCGTCGGAGGCGCAGACCTGGCCGTCCGGGCAGCCGCCCGGGCACGCCAAGGGGACGCAGCTCCCGGCGGCATCGCACGCCTGGCCGTCGGGGCAGCGCTCGTCCCGGCACAGAACGACGCATTCGCCCTCGGCGCAGTAGCTGCCTTCGTCGCAAGTGATCTCGCCGCAGGGATCCTCGACGCAGGCGCCGGCGTGGCACACCAGCGGGGCTTCGCAGCCCAACGTGTGACAGTCGCGGCACACACCCAGCACGCAGGTCTCGTCGTCCTCGCAGTCGACGTCCTCGCAGGGGTTCACGCAGGCGCCGTCGACGCAGATCTCGTCCTCGCCGCAGGCGGCGCAGGCCGTGGGCATGCAGACGCGGACCTCCTCCTCTCCGATGGCGTACTCGCGGCAGACATAGCCGCCACCGCAGGGAAATTCGCCCTCGCCGCAGGGGGCGCGGCAGGCACCCTCGATGCACCGGTACGTCACCGGGCAGGGCGCCTCGTCGTCGATGAGGCCGTCGCAGTCTTCGTCGAGGCCGTTGCACATCTCGTCGGCGGGCCAGACGGCGCCCAGGCAGACCATCTGGCCGCCGGCGCACTGCCAGGAGCCGAAGTCGCACAGGCCCTCGTCCTCGCCGCAGGGCAGGCCCAGGAGGGGATCCTCCTCGTCGACCAGGCCGTCGCAGTCGTTGTCGCGGCCGTCGCAGACCTCGTCCCCGTCGGGCACGCACTGGGACTGGCAGTTCAGGCCCTCGTCGATCTGGTCGTTGCAGTTGTTGTCCAGGCCGTCGCAGACCTCCTCGCCCGGTGTGGCCCCGGGGGTGTCGATGACGCACTCGACGCTGGCGCCGTCGAGGCGGCACCGGTAGGCGCCCGTCCCGCGGCAGGCCCCGATGCCCCCGTCGTCGCAGGGGGTCCCCTTGGTGGGAAAGTCCTCATCGACGAGGCCGTCGCAGTCGTCGTCCCAGTCGTTGCAGAGCTCGTAGACCACAGACTCTGCGACGATCCCCGCGAGGGTGGCCGCGAGCTCGTCCTCGTTGCCCACGAAGAAAGCGTCCCGGGAGTTGGCGAAGGAGCCCGCGCGGGCGATGGCGTTCATCTGGCTGCGTTCGGAGGACAGCAGGGAGAAGCCGATCACGTAAGTCTCGACGCCCAGCTCGTCGAGCAGGGCTTCTGCGGCAGCCTCCGGGTCGCCGCGGCAGGACTCGGCGCCGTCGGTGAGCATGATGACCGCGTATCGGCGGCAGGTGTCGATGCGGTCCTGGGCGATGGCCGCGGCCATGTAGCTGCGGACCGCCAGCAGGCTGTCGGCCAGCGGGGTGGGGCCGGTGCCTCGGAGCTCGCAGTCGCCGCCGCCGGCGAAGTCGCAGAAGTCGCCCTCGGCGCGGGACTCGTCGAAGGCGGTCTCCTGGTTGTCGATCCACATGATCAACTGGTTCACCGGCCGCTCGAAGCCCACCAGGATGTCGGCGCCGCGTCGCGGGCTGCCACAACCGCCCGCGTAGTTGATGCAGGCGTCGGACTCCGGGCTCTCGGGGAGCACCTGCGGATTGCCGGCGGCCCCCGCTGCCACGGTGCAGGCGGCCGGGCTGCCGGTGTTGTTCGACGGATCGTCGTAGGTGCAGCAGATGCCCGCGCACTCGAAGGAGCGGGCCAGCTGACAGTTGACTGAAGGCCCCGAGCCCTGGGCGTAGCGGGCCAGGCCGAAGTCGATGTCGGGGTAGTACGCCGAGATGACGTTGCGCAGCGCGGCCTTGGCCTTGAACAGGCGGCTGTCGTTGCCCGCGATCCCGTCGCCGTTGGTGTCCAGGCCCAGGTGGCCGGGGGAGCCGTCGCCGAAGGTCCATACGCCGTCGAGGTCGAGGAGCATGGAGCCCGAGGTGTCCACGATGACCATGAACCGGCTGCGGGTGTCGGTGATCGGCGGCTGGCAGACCGGGTCGTCCAGGGGGACGCAGTCGTTGGGCAGGCTGCCGGCGCAGGCCGGCAGGGTGACCTCGCAGGCGCCCACGCCGCAGGCCAGGTCGGGCAGGTTGTTGTCCACCACGTCGTCGAAGTCGTTGTCGTAGCCGTCGCACACCTCGCCCACGTAGACCCCCGAGAGCTGGAGCTCGCCCGCTCCGCCGCCGGCCTCGCCCGCGCAGGCGCACACGCCGCCGACGGCGCCGCCGACGCGGAACTCGGCGAGCTGGTGGATGTCGGCCGGCGCGCCCGAGAGCACGCTCACGATGCCGCCGCCGCCGCCGCCGCCGCAGTCGTCGCAGGTGCCGGTGGTTTGGCCGCAGTCGGGGCACTCGCCTTCGGGGTAGGGACGCGTGTTGCCGCCGATGCCGCCGGCCGCGCTGACCACGGCCGTGGACTCGATGAAAACGCTGTCGCCCACGAGCAGCACCGAGCCGCCGCCGCCGCCGCCAGCGCTGTCGTTTTTGATGCCGCAGCCGCGCCGGCCGTCGGCGATGATCCGGCCGCGCACGTCAAGCACGCCCGCGCCCAGCGGGGTGACCGCCGCGAGCACGATGCGCCCGCCGCCGTGGCCGGCGACCATGCACACGGGGCTGCCCCAGCCGTCGCCGTCTCGGCAGCCGGCGTCGCCGCCGGCGGCGCCGAACTCGATCTCGTAGATGCTGTGGGAGTACGCCTGACCGGCCACCGTCGGCAGCCCGTCGCCGTCGCTGCAGCCCCCCGTGATGTTGCAGGTGGTGCCGGTGCCCGGGTAGGTGCCGCAGTTCTCCTCCCAGTCCCGCGGGAAGACGCACACGCTGCCGGGGCAGTCCTTGGTGCCGCGGCCGCCGGCGCCGAAGTGGGCGCCGCCGCCTCCGGAGTCGGCCACGGAGCAGCCGCCGCGCCCGCCGGACTGGGGGAACGCGGTCGGCCCGGCGCCGTCCAGGCATAGCCGGCCCTGGTACCCGGCGCCGGTGGCGACGATCGAGGAGGTGGCGTCCACGAAGATGCTCGGGGCGATCAACTCGAGGTTGCCGGTGTTCACCCGGTCGGTGCCGTCGAAAGGAATCACGTTGATGCGCCCCCCGTTGATGACCGAGACGCTGTCGTATCGGAGAATGCCCCCCAGTTGGACCGTGGTGCCGTCGACGATCAGGTGGTTCTGGGCGGAGACCGGCCGGGCCGCGAGGGTGTTCAGGAAGATGAGGGAAATGAAGACGATCGGGGTGCGCATGGAGGCCACCTTTCCAGTAGATGGTATAGCAGATTATTCTGGTGACGGGAACGGTGAGATCAGGCAGGGTCGGCCAGTTGACGGGCTACTTCGCGTTCTCGAAGGCGGCGAAGAACACGAGGACACCGGCGGCGTTCAGGGATTCGTTGGCGGGTCCGACGAGCTGGATCGTGCAGGAGGTCATGCCGGGCTGGGCCGGGAGCGATTTCAGGATGGTCCCCGCCGGGAGCGTGCCGCCGCTGACGGAGGCGGGGGTGGTGAGCACAGCGCGCGCGTAGACCAGCTCGGGCGGGTTGCTGGTGCAGGGGATAGGGTAGGTGACGGTCACGAAGCCGTTGCTGTCGGTCTTGGTGGAGACGTCGAACATGTTGATGGCGTTGCCGGGGTTGGTCACGGGCTTGGGCATGTGGATCTTCCTTTCATGGGGTCCTGGATCGGCCGCGCGCCCTAGTGCACGAAGCCGGGTGTCAAATGATCGATGGTGGTGCCGTCGCCGAGCTGGCCCAGGGTGTTCAGACCCGCGCAGCGAAGGACGCCGGAGTCCAGCCGCAGGCAGGTGTGGCTGAATCCGCAGGAGACCGTGGTGACGCCGGTGATCCCCACGAGGGCCGAAGGGAGGCACCGGTCGGTCGTGGAGCCGTCGCCGAGCCTGCCGTCCGCGTTGTAGCCCCAGCACACGGCGGCCCCGCCGGAGACCGCACAGGCATGTTCTTTGCCGGCCGCGGCCGCCGTGACGTTGTGGAGCAGGAGGACGGGCGCCGCGGTGAGGCGATCCATCCAGCCGCCGTCGCCGAGTTGGCCGTAGTTGTTGCGTCCCCAGCAGGCCATATCCCCGTTGGTCCGGACGACACAGGAGAAGAGTTGACCGGCGATCACCCGCGCGGACCCGGTCAGCGGCGTGGCGGGCGCGGAGAGGACGGTGACGGGCGTCAGGCGGATCGTCGTGGAGTCGTCGCCGAGTTGGCCGTCCAGGTTCTTGCCCCAGCAGCGTGTGCCGCCGTCGGTGAGCACCGCGCAGGCGTGCTCCGGGCCCACGACGAGGTCTGCCGCGGTCGTGATGCCGGACACGTTCACCGGGACCGACGAATTGACGGTGGAGTTGTTTCCCAGTTGACCGAAGCCGTTGCGGCCCCAGCACACGACGCGGCCATTGGAACGGCGAGCGCAAGAGCTCCATTCGCCGGTGGACACCTGCACCGCGTCGGTGAGCCCGGAGACCGCCGCGGGCACCAGGGAATTGACGGTGGAGCCGTTGCCGAGCTGGCCGAAGTCGTTGAGACCCCAGCAGCGCACCTGGCCGCCCGAGATCACGGCGCAGATGTGGTTCCCGACGCCCGAGGAGAGCTGGGTCACCCCCGAGAGCCCGTTCACCGGCGCCGGGAGGCTCCGGGTCACCGTGGAGCCGTCACCGAGCTGGCCGTAGTCGTTGAGACCCCAGCACCGCACGGTGCCGTCCTCGAGGAGAGCGCAACTCGATTGGGCGGATCCGCCCGCCGCGACGGCCTGGGCGCAATCGGAACTGCCCCAGGCACAGGTCGCGGAGCAGGTCGGCTCCCCGATCCCCAGGCCCAAAGCGCCGCAACAGGCGTCCACCGGCAAAGAGGGCTCGCAGTCCTCGCCGAACGCGCCCTGCACCACGGCGTCGCCGCAGGCACCGCCACAGGCGGAGGGATCGAACGCGTCACAGCCCGGCGCGCACGCCAGGGAGCCGGCGTAGAACCCCAGGTCCTCGCACCTGGCGCCATCCAGGTCGGTCCCGTCGCACACCTCGCCGTTCGCCGCCTGGCGGGCGCCGTCGCCGCAGCGCGGGCAGCCGGAGGTGTCCACCGTGCAGTCGTCGAGGCAGGCCAGGGTACCGTCTTCGTAACCGGGGAAGAACGTCCCGCAGGTGAGCGACCCCAGGTCGGCCCCGTCGCACTGTTCGCCGGCGCCGTCCTGGAGGCGTCCGTCGCCGCAGCGTCCGGCGGCCTCGCAGGGGGTCAGGTCGAGGGTGCAATCGGCCCCGCAGGCCAGCTGCCCGCCGTGGTAGCCCAGACCCTCGCAGGTCTCGCCCCCCAGGGCGAATCCGTCGCACTGTTCTCCGAAGTCGCCCTGGATCACGCCGTCGCCGCAGCGCCCGAAGGGACGGCAGTCGGTCAGATCGTACCGGCAGCCGTCGTCGCAGGCCAGCTCCCCGCCGTACCAGCCCAGGGACTGGCAGGTTGCGCCCTGCAGCTCCGATCGATCACAGTCCTCGGCCGGCGCGGCCACCAGGCCGTCTCCGCACACGGCGACTTCGGAGCACCCGGAGACGTCCAGTCGGCACCCTTCGGTGCAGGCCAGCGTGCCCGAACCCAGCCCCGCGCTCACGCACGTCTGCTGGCCCAGCTCCGCGCCGTCGCACTCCTCCCCATAGGCGACCTGGATGACGCCGTCGCCGCAGCGCGCGCCGCAGGTCGAGAGATCCAGCCGGCAGTCGTCGGTGCAGGTCACGGGCCCGGTGCCCGAATAGTAGCCAAGTTGTTCGCAGTTTGCTATGGGCACATTGTCGGCGTCGCAGGCCTCGCCGGGGTCGAGGAAGCCGTCGCCACAACGTTTTTCCACCGTCACCGGAGTCTCGCAGGAAGACAGGGCGGCGAAGACGACGCAGGTGGAGACGGCGAAGGCGACGGGGAAGCGGGGGCAAGAGAGCATGTCGGACTCCAGGAAAGGTTTGTGAGTGCCGACAATCTATCCGGCCGGGTGCCTATCGTCAATTTCCATATTTATATGTTGATGGCCAGGTGGGGTGGTGCGGATTCCGTGGGGGGGCCGGACGTCCGGCGTCAACCGACGCGGCGGATGGGGGGCAGGAACTCGGGCTTCAGGTTCTTCCCGTCGCGCAGGGCGCCGAGATACCAGTTGTATAAAGTATTGACGGGGACCTCGCGCCCGTCGACCAGGAACTTCAACTGACCGCGCTCCTCGGTCATGTCCAGGCGGGGATTGCGCGCCAGTTGGTCATCGAGAGTTTTCAAAAACTGCTGGGGCAAATAGTCGAGCTTTCCGGTAATCATCGCTTCACCTTCCGGGACCTTCCGAGATTTGCGCGAACGTCCGTCTTTCTAGTCCTCCGTGCGCAAATGACAACGGGTAAAATCGGACCGGAAAATCATTTATTCCGCTCATCGTGAAAATTTGCAGTCCGACGGGAAAGGGGGGATCTTCAGGCCACCCGGGGGGGGTCAGAAAGAGAGGAAGGCTCGGACCGCGCGCACGTCGTTGGTCCAGTCCTTGGGGTCGTAGCCCTGGCCTCCGGTCAGGAAGTACTGGTTGCGCGCGAATCGGACGTCGAACTCGAACTGAGAGGAGCTCCAGTACCCGTTGTCCGAGAACCCGCCCAGGCCGGAGCGCTTCAGGTAGAAGTGCATCCAGTACAGTTCGTCCATCGAGGGCAGGAACCAGTCGTCGAACCCGCCGAGGGACAGATCGTCGCACAGTTGGGCGGCGTAGACGTGGCTGGCCGGGATGGGCGCGCACTGGGCCAGGACGATGGCGGCGGTGTTGGCCGCGCCGGTGCCCACCGCCTTGGCCGTGGCGCCGGTGTTGACGTAGGTGCCGTTGTACCACTGGACCTGGGTCCCCTGATCCACCGGGGCGGCCTCGAGGTATCGCCACCCGTCGGTCGTGTCGCCCTTGTCGTAGAAAATTAGGCCGCCGGCGGGGCCCGTGGCCCGGATCACCGACCACTTCACGAAGAGGGTGACCGGGCCGGGACCCATGGGAAAGGAATCCCCGGGCAGGTAGGTCGTGCCCGAGCCGTCGGGCTGCGTGTTCCAGCCGAAGAAAACCAGGGTGATGCCGTCCTGCGTCAGGTCGGTCACCAGCGCCCCGGGGTTCCCCATCACGGTCACGGTGGCGCCCTCGGGGTAGGAGGTGCCGTCGATGGGAACGTCGCCGCCGATGTGGCCGTTGCCGTCGTAGATCACCGGGTAGACGGGCACGGGTACCCAGCGGGCATACAGCACCAGGTTGCCCGTATCCATGGCAAACGTGTCGCCGGCCCGATAGATGAGGTCCACGCAGCCGGGATCCAAGCACCAGCCATCGAAGGTGAAGCCCTCGCGCACGAGGTGGCCGGTGTTGTCGAGCACCGTGACCGTGGCGCCCTGCTCGTAGTTGTTCGGATCCACCGGGACGCTGCCGCCGGTGTCCAGGTTGCCGTTGTAGAGCACGAGGTAGGTGGGGTTGTTCGTCCATTTCGCGAACAGTGCGACGGGGGCGGTCCCCATCGGGATCTGCTGGCCGGGCAGGTAGGTGTACCCGGTTCCGTCGTCGGTCGTGCACCATCCCACGAAGGTGAACCCGGCGCGCACGAGGTTGCCGGTGTTGGGAAGGATGGTGACCATCTGTCCCTGTTCGTAGTTCGTGGCATCGAGGGGGGCGGCCCCCCCGTCATGACCATTTCCGTCGTAGGTGACGCCCCAGGTGGGGTTCTGGGTCCATCGGGCATACAGGGTGACGTCACCGGCGCCCATGGAGAAGGTCTGACCGAAGGTGTACGTTTCGCCCGTGCCGTCGGCCGCGGTGTTCCAGCCGATGAACGAAAATCCGTCGCGCACCAGACCACCGCCGTTGCCAAGCACGCGGACCGTGTCGCCGAGCTCGTAGGACAGCGGGTCGACGGGCGGGTTGCCGCCGGTGTTTCCGTTTCCGTCGTAGGTCACGCGGAAGGTCGGGTTGGGCGTCCATTTGGCGAAGAGCACGAGGTCGCCGGTGCCCATCACGATCTGGTCTCCGGCGGTGTGGATCGCGCCGATCCCTTCGGGGTCGAGGCACCAGCCGGTGAAGGTGTACCCTTCGCGCACGAGGTTGCCGGGGTTGCCGGCCACGAGGACGTTGTCACCGGTCTCGTAGTGCAGACCGTCCACCGGGGCGGTGCCGCCGGTGTGTCCGTTGCCCGAGTAAGCCACGGTGTGGGTCGGGTTGGCCGTCCATCGCGCGTAGAGCACGACGTTGGTCGCGGGCATCACCATCACCTGGCCGGGGGCATAGGTGAGTCCGGTGCCGTCCGTGCGCTCGTTCCAGCCGTTGAAGGAGTGACCGTCCTTCACCAGGTTCCCGGTGTTGGGCGCGACCGTCACCAGGGCGCCGGCCTCGTAGGTGGTCGCGTCCGAGGGCACCGTGCCCCCCGTGTTCGCGTTCCCATGGTACGTGATCCGGTAGGTCGGTTCGGTCGTCCATTTCGCGTAGAGCACGACGCTCGAGTCTCCCATGGCGAAGAGGTCGCCCTGGGTGTACGTGTCGCCGCTGCCGTCGGCATTGACGCACCAGCCAGCGAAGGAGAAGCCCTCCCGTGCCAGTTCACCGGGGTTCCCGAGCACGGAGACGTTGTTCCCCGGCTCGAACAGGCGGTCGTCGGTGGGTGGCAGCCCGTGGGTGGCGCCGTTTCCGTCGTAGGTGACCGTCTGCATCCAGCGGGCGGTGAGCGCGACGTCCTCGTCGGCCATGGCGAAGCTCTCGCCCGGCTGCAGGATCTCGGCAGCGCCGTCGAGGACCGTCCGCCAGCCGCCGAAGACGAAGCCCGCGCGAGCCAACTGCTCGCCGGCGCGGACGAAGACCACGGTCCCCGCAGCGTAACGCGTTTCGTCCACCGGGACGGTGCCGGTCGTGTGTCCGTTGCCGTCGTAGGAGACCAGGAAGCGTGCCTTGCCGCCGGTGCCCGAGGAGTCGTCGCAGGCCTGAAGCGGCAGCAGAAATAGGAGGGTGGGGAGCCAGAACCGGAGCATTCGGATTATCATGATGACCTCCTCGGGGGACAGCCGACGGATCATTTGAACGGCGCGACTGTCGACGGAATGCCCAAGTATCCCACCGAAAGAAATTTGGTCAAGCGGGTCGTGATCCCGAAATCGAAATCGAAATCGAAATCGGGAGCATGGGAGGGGGACGGCAGCTACAGAGCGGGGACGCAGATGCCCAGCGGGGTGGGGGCGCCCTCGGACTCGGGGTTCCCCTGGGCGTCGTTCCGGGTGGGCAGCTCATGGTCGGCGGTGGCGTAGCGTGACAGGGTCAGGCAGACCAGGGGGTCGCCGTCGCCGTCGGTGAGGCCCGCGCAGTCGGGGTTGTTGGCCAGGCCCAGGGTGGCGTTGCAGGGCTTCACGCAGCGCGTCTCGGCGGTGGTCAGGTCCGGGGCGTGGAGCGGGTCGGCGACCAGGCACAGGGCGCCGTCGGCGCACTCGGAGGCCGGGATGGGCAGGATGAAGAAGAGCGTGCGCTCGTGGGCGGGGTCGCAGGTGTCGCCCACGGCCTGGCGGTTGTCCGGGGTCTCGGCGGGTTGGCAGGCGCCGATGAGGGAGCCGTCGGTGAGCACCTGGCAGGTGGTCTCGATGTCGGTCACCGGGAAGCCGAAGACCTCCATGGGGGTGGCGGGGCAGCCCTCACCGGTGCGGATGGTGCGCCCCGTGAGCAGGTCGCACGAGGTGACCCCCGCGCCCGGCACCAGGCCGGCCACGGTGGGGTAGCAGATGCCCATGTCGGCGGTGCGGAACAGGTAATCCGGGTTGGGATCGTCGCTGTCGAGGGTCTCGGCCTTGTCGATCTGCGAGAAGTTCACGCAGTTCGAGTTCTCGGGGCAGGGGTCGGTGGTGACCCAGGGCTGGTCGGGATCGGTGTTGAGCGCGACGCCCTCGTAGGTGGCCACGGGGTCGCACATCTGCAGGCAGGTGCCGTCCGTGGTGGGGTTCCCCTCGGCGTCCATGGCCACGCACACGCCGCCGTCGCACAGTTGGGCCAGCTCGGCCTCGGAGAGGACCTGGCCCAGGGGGCTGTTCTCCTGGTCGTTGATGCAGGCCTCGCTGTGCTGTGCGGTGCCGTCCTCGAGGCAGATGCCCGTGTCGTCCATGGCCGTCCCGGTGCCGATGCAATAGCCCTCGCGGGAGTTGCCCAGGGAGCAGGGCTGGGACAAAGGGGTGCCCTCGGCGGCGCCTCCGCAGTACTTGGGGATGCACAGATCGCCGATGGTGCCCCAGCACACCAGCGAATAGCCGCAGTCGGGACCGTCCTCGCAGGTCTGCAGGCAGACCGCGCCCCCTTCGCCCCCGAGGTAGTAGCACTCCGAGGGCAGGCCGTTGTTGGGGCAGCACTGGTGGGCGCCCAGGGGATTGCACTCCTCCCAGTTGGCGTGGGCGCAGATAGGGTCGCAGCCGGCGGTGTCGAAGAAGCAGTCCTGGTCGCAGGCCAGCGTGCCGCCCGAGAAGGCGCCGGCGTCCTCGCAGGTGAGTCCGGCCAGGTCGGCGCCGTCGCACTCCTCGCCGGTCTCGGCGACGCCGTTGCCGCAAACGGGGTTGTTGACGTTGTTCGTGTTGTTGACGTTGTTGACGTTGTTGACGTTGTTGACGTTGTT
>CALKWH010000291.1 GCA_938004375.1 uncultured Pseudomonadota bacterium | reverse complement strand
TCAACAACGTGAACAACGTCAACAACGTCAACAACGTCAACAACGTCAACAACGTCAACAACACGAACAACGCCTCCTGCGGGGACGGACGACTGACGGCCCCCGAGGCGTGCGACGACGGAGGCACCGAACCCGGGGACGGCTGCGCGGCGGACTGCACCGTGGAGCCCGGCTGGGACTGCAATGACGCCTCCCCCACGGTCTGCGCCCCCTGGGACGCCGAGCGCTGGGCCCGCGCCCGGATCGCCGGCGAGGTCACCACCGCCGAGGCGTTCTCCGCCATCGACCGGCTGACCGGGTTCCCGGTCCAGACGGCCTCGGGGACGTTCATCTTCATGCACTGGTATGATCAGGGAGAGTGGAGCGTGGCGGGCGATTTCACCGAGTGGAATCCGGTGGGGATGGCCCGCGTGGACGACTTCGTCTGGCTCGAGACGGCCATCGCCGAGCCCGCCGGGCAGAAGTACAAGTTCGTGAGCGCCGATCTGTGGGTGCCCGACCCGTGGGCCCGCTCGTACGAGTACGACGAGTACGGGGAGATCAGTTACGTCCGTCCGTCCTCGACCTACTGGCGGCTCGACCGGTACCACGGGCTCGTGGGCGAGGGCCTCGACGAGCGGCTCCTGCGCGTCTACGTGCCCGCCGGCACCGGTCCTTGGCCGGTGCTGTACCTGCATGACGGTCAGAACCTGTTCGATCCGGACTCCATGATGGGCGGCTGGCGCCTGCAGGACGTCATGGCCACGTACGGGTACGCGGCGCTGCTCGTGGGCATCGACAACTCCGACGACCGCATGACCGAGTACACCCACGTCGACGACGAGATCGACGGAGAGACCTTCGTCGCCCAGGGGGACGCCTACGCCCGCCTGGTGGAACTGACCGTACGTCCGCTGATCGAGGCGCGCTATCCCACCAACGGCCTGCGCGGCGTGATGGGTTCGTCCCTGGGCGGGCTCATCAGCCTCTACATCGCCCACCTGTACCCCGACGTCTACCACTTCGCGGGGTCGCTCTCGGGCACCCTGGGCTGGGGAAAATTTGGCCTCGACAACCCGCTGATGCGTGAACTGTACGAGGGCGCCGGGCTGCGCGACTTCGCCGTCTACGTGGACTCCGGCGGCGGGCCGCCCGTCGGGGGCTGCGAGGACGCGAACGGCTTCGTCATCGCCGAGGGTTCGGACAACTACTGCCAGACCGTGGCGTTCTACGACGCCCTGCTCGGCCTCGGCTACACCGCCGACACCGATGTATTCTATCATTGGGATGACGGCGCCCCCCACAACGAGGTCGCCTGGAGCGCCCGTGTGGATATCCCCCTCGGGATCTTCCTGAGCCTTCCGAATCCTTAGTTACTTCAAGCCATAATCCTTGCAAACCGGGGGAGTCGGTACTAAGATTTTCCATCGGTATGGACCTTGGTCCATAAATAATTACGCATAGACCTCGTGCGGATGGAGAACGATGGACTTGATGGCGAGACCGGAACAGGCCGGCCTGGAGCAGGGAACCAGCATCGGTAACTACCTGGTTCAACGAAAATTGGGCTCCGGGGCCATGGGGACCATCTATCTCGGGGAGAATCCCGAGATCCGCAAGCGCGTGGCCATCAAGGTGCTGTCCCGTTCCCTCTCCGAAGACCGGAGCATGGTCGACCGGTTCATCCAGGAGGCCCGCGCCATCGCGATGCTCGAGCACCCGAACATCGTGGAGACCTTTGACTTCGGCTTTTTACCCGACGGACGATGTTACTACACCATGGAGTACCTGCAGGGGGAGACCCTGTCCGAGCGGATGAAGCGCGGGCCGCTCACTCTCAAGGAAATTCTGGGTATCCTCATGCGCGTGTGCGACGCGCTCAACGCGGTGCACGCCAACGGCATCGTGCACAGGGATTTGAAGCCTTCGAACATCTTCCTCGCCCGCAAAGGGGACAGGACGATCGTCAAGCTGCTGGACTTCGGTGTGGCGAAGGTATGGAACCCGGAGGACCGGACGGGGGAGACCATCACCTCCACCGGCATCGTGCTGGGGACCCCCGCCTACATGAGTCCGGAGCAGGCACTGGGTCAGACCGGCAACCTGAGCCATCTCTCCGACATCTTCTCGCTGGGCGTCATCGCGTATCGGATGTTGACCAACCAGCTCCCGGTGCAGGGTAGCTCGGCCGCCGAGGTGGCCGTCTACTACGCCACCCAGGAGCCGGTGCCCATCCGTCAGGCCAACCCGACGGTCACTCCCCTGATGGCCCGGGTGGTGATGCAGTGCCTGCAGAAGGCGCCGGAGCAGCGCTTCCAGTCCTCGGCCCTGTTCTATGCGGCCTTCCGTCAGGCCTGTGAGGATCTGCCCCTGGACTGGACGCCCGAGCAGAAGGACCCCCTGATCGGCCAGACCCTGGGCAACTATCGTGTGGAGCGGGTGCTGGATGCGGGTGCCATGGGGCAGGTCTTTCTCGGGATCCATCCGACCATCGACCGCAAGGTGGCCATCAAGGTCCTCCACGAAGAGTTGTGCGCGCGCCCCGAGATCGCCAAGCGCTTCATGTCCGAGGCCCGGGCCGTCAACCACATCAACCATCCGAACATCGTGGAGATCTTCGACTTCGGGATTCTCTCCGATGGGCGTCCCTATCTGATCATGGAATTTTTGCCCGGCGAGGATCTGGGGTCCTATCTGGACCGCAGCGGTGCCTTGTCCCTCGAGGAGGTGCTGCCGATGGTCCGGCAGATCGCCGCCGGCCTGGACGCGGCCCACGAGATCGGCGTCATCCACCGTGATCTCAAACCCGAGAACGTCTTCCTGATCGTGAGCCGTTTCGGGAGGACGATCAAACTCCTCGACTTCGGCATCGCCAAGATTTTGCAGCCGGAGCTCCAGGACATGAGCGCCACCGCCACGGGGATCGTGATGGGCACGCCGGCTTACATGAGCCCCGAGCAGGCTCTCGGTCACACCGATGTCATTGGTCCACCCTGCGACGTGTATGCACTGGGCGTGCTTATCTACCGCATGCTCTCCGGACGCCTCCCTTACGAGGCGGAGAACTACCAGCAGATGATGATGAAGCAGGTCGCGGAGCCTCCGGTGCCCATCACCGCGCGTCTGCCGGGTTTTCCGCCGGCGATCTGGCGGATCCTGGAGCGCGCGCTTCAGAAGGACCAGACCCGGAGACCGCCCACGGCCGGGGATCTGTTCCAGGAGCTGGCCCTGGAGGTGTCGCGGCTGGATCCGTTGGTCCAGAAGCGCCCCTTCGTGGAGCTCTCCCAGGAGCCGCTGCCGCTGCCGCCGCCGCCGGATACCGAGAACACTCCCTTCGCGGAGATGTCCCTGCCCATGGGGTCCATCAGTCAGAGCGTCGGGGCGGGGAGCCTGCTGGGTGCACAGCCGAGGATTTCACGGGGAGCCCTGGTCGCCGTGGTCCTCACCCTGGTGCTGGCCGTGGGGGGGATCGTGTACTGGAGTTCGGGGGCCTCCACTCCGGACGGCGCGGTCATGCCCATCTCGTCTCCGGTGCTGACCGGCGAAGAGTTGCAGGCGTGGCTGAGGGCGGCCGAACCCCGGGAGAAGCCGGTGCGGGTCAAGATCATTTCCGATCCTCCCGGCGCTTTCGTGGAGGTCACCGGCCCCCAGGTGCGGCTCGCGGGCAACACACCGGTGGAGCTCGATCTTCCGGGGCTGCAGGACGTGCATGTTCGGGCGATGAAGCCGGGCTTTGAGACTCGTGAGCTGCAGTACCGGGTCCCGCGCGAGTTCATCGACGTACCGGTGATCCTGGTGCTTCAGCCCGTGAAGCCTCCGGATCCGCCGGAAGCGGAGATGGCTCCGCCGGAAGCGGAGATGGCTCCGCCGGACGCGGAGATGGCTCCGCCGGAAGCGGGGATGGCTCCGCTGGAAGCGGGGATGGCTGCCGCCGTCTCGCTGCCGTCTGTCATGAAACCGACCGCGGCGCCTGCGATGAAGCCTGAGACCTCCGTGCCTCCCATGTCCCCGACCTCCTCGCCGGGCAAACTCAAGTTCGAGAATCCCCTGCCGTCGCCCATGGGTAAGTTGAAGTTCGACGATCCGCTGAAGTCCCCCGGGCCCAAGCCCACGGACATGAAGCCCACGACGCGTTTCCGGGTGGGTGATGGCGTCATTTGAGCGAGCTGCTCCTGTCGGCGCCCGGCTCCGGAGGTGGTGCGGGGTGATGGTCGTGCTCTTGCTCGCCCTGGGATTCGTGCGGCCGGTCCTGGCAGCGGAGCGTCCGCTGGCGCCTCTCTCCCGGGCCAGGCAGGCCGAGTTCCAGCGATTGCTGGAGAACGCCAAGAGTGCTTTTTCTCGAAAGGACTATCGAGGAGCACTGTTCCTGTACCAGGACGCCGAGAAGATCCAGTCCACCCTGCGGGTCAACTTCGGTATCGCCCAGTGTCACCGGCTCCTCGGGAACCGACGAATGGCGATCAAGTATTATCGTATCTCCCTCCAGCTCTTGCCGGCTGACCGGGGAGTGTCCTCCTATGTTCGTGAGGGCCTGCGAGTAGATATTCCTGAGTTTATCCGCACTCTGGAACGCGAACTGAAGGCCCTGAAGCAGGCAGGGCACGACGCCGACGAACCCGACCCGCTGAAGGACCGACATCCCGCTGAGAGGGTCAGGTCGCCCCGCGCTTCCCGGTTGCCCCGCTTTCTGCGAGGGCGGGAATGGGTCCTGTTCCTGGGCTACCGCGACGGCTTCGGAAACCTCGATTCAGACATGTGTCTGACGTTCACCTCGGGCGACATCGGTTGTCCCAACGGGGCACAACAGACCGCATCGACCGGAATCGAACGTGGTGAGCAGGGCTTCGCTACGAGCCTGGGCACGTTCATCAGGGACCGCGTCATTCTGATGGGTGAACTCAAGGTGGGGTTCCTGGACACCGAATTGGGTTCAGGTTCGGAGGTCGGTACCCAACTGAACTTCAAGATTCTTCATTTGCTGCTTCCTCGCAGGTTTTTCAACCCTTATTGGGGGGCGGGCCTGGGATTCGGCGGGCTTTGGCACCGGGCGGAAAACTATGCGGGGGAATGGGATGCCGTCTACCACGAATGGCTCTTCCTCGGCGTCGTCACCGGCGTGATGCTCGAATGGTCCAGGTTCGGCCTGTACGCTCAGGCAGATTGGCTGGCCGTCCTGCCGAAGCACGCCACCGTCCACGTGGATTTCAGTGTCGGTGCATTTTGGCGGTTCTGAGATCAATCGTGACAGACGAAATCATCGATTGAAGAAGCTCCCTTGTTGGGTGATGGCAGGATTGTCATCGAGCACGGCCGTGAAATTGCCGTTCTCGACCGTGGTGTAAGCGAACGTGTATGTGACCTTGAAGTAAGCGGACTGGGTGCTGACCAGTTCGATGCGACCGTTGATGTTGCTCAGTCGCTGGTAGGTGAAGGTCCCCTGGTCGTCGTCGATGTTTTGGTCATCACCATCCACGACATAGGTGCCGTCGTTTCTGAAACTGATGATTGCGGATCCGGTCGAAGCGAGGGGCGATGCACCTGAGTTCACGATTATCTCGTAACTGAGTCCACCAACGGATTTGGGCGCCAAGGCGTTGGCGTCATCATCCTCACAGGCGGTGGCCATGAGGGATAGGCACAGGATGACCATGAGCATTTGGAAAATTTGTCTCGGAGTAGATGTTCGGTTGCTGTTCGTCATGGAGTCCTTCCTTTCATTTCACCGTGCAGGTTTTCGGGGGGGCGTTTTGCTTCAGGTGCTGCTCGAGGAACCGGACCGCCCGGACCCGCTGGGAGGCGACCGGATCATGCCCCGAGTCGGTTCCGAGGTCGTATTCCACGGGAACGCCCTTGCCGCGCAGCCGGGCGACGATCTGGTCCGGTTCGCTGCGAGGGATGATCGCGTCGTGAAGACCATGTATGACCAGCAAGGGTGCCCGGATTCGATCAGCGACCGCGATGGGGGAGATGCTGCGAAGGAACCGGGCGTCCTGATCCAGCCTGCCGAACTCCGATTCCCATATGGGTTTGTACATGATGCCGGAGTTTTTAATGAAGGAGACGAGGTCCACCACTCCCGCCACCGCCACGCCGGCGGCCCAGAGCTCGGGCTGGTGGCCCAGCAACATCAGGGTAAGATACCCACCGTAACTGCCGCCCTCCAGCGCCAACCGGTCCGGATCCACCCAGGATTGGCTGCGTAGCCATTGTGCCACGGCCCGCAGATCCTCGACCACGTGCATCCGTTTTTCCAGGTTGTCGGCTGCCATGAAGGCTTTTCCGAACCCTGATCCACCCCGGAAATTGGGTTCCACCACCGCGAAGCCCCGGGAGGCCAGAAACGCATTGAAAGAACTCCAGGCCACTGTGCTGGCCTGGGGCGGACCGCCATGAAGACGAACCACCACCGGATACCGGTGTCCGGGAGAGGCGCCCGAGGGAACCAGCACGACGGTGGGGATTGCCAGCTTGTCAAAGGACGGGATCGTCTCCACTGAAACCGTCATGAGGCCTTCCTGCGGGCGTGGAAGCATGAGGTCGGGTCGAACGGGGGTGGCTTTTCCCGTGGTCATGTCGATGGCGTGGATACCGGTCGGGTCGTTGGGCGTGCTCGAGGCCACGTAAAAGATCTTTCCGTCTGGGCTGACGTGATGACCGTCTCGTGGCAGATTGGTCAATGATAACTCCGCTGTGGCGATTGGCTCGAGCGTTCGGGGATCGAGGAACACGACCCCCTGGTTGGTGCCGAAGTCGATGATCACCGGGATGGGGCCGCTTCCGACCGGAGAACTGACGTTCAGGACCTCACCGAGGCCCGGTCGGAAAGACTGGATGACCCGTTTTTCGGTGAGGTCGTACCGGACGAGTGTCATCCGGTCTCCAGACTCGTTCGTCGGGATCAGCAAACTCTTTCCATCCGCTGAGAACACGCCCCCCATGGCATGGGAGTTCGGATCCTTCACCGGAGCGATGGTCTCGACCTTGCCGGTTTGGGTGTCGACCAGTTGGGTGGAGGAGGAGGACATCCCCGTGAGGCTTCCCACCGCCAGGTACCGTCCGTCCGGGCTGATGTCAGTCAGAATACTGAAGCCGATCACCATGCCCAGGGACCTGACCTCTCCTCCGTCGAGGGGATGCGCCACCACCGTTGAAAAGGGAGTGGCGGTGGAGCCTCGGAGATAATAGAGGGTCCGGCCGTCCGGACTCACAAACACGGAGCGGTGAAACATCTCAGGGGCCCGGGTCAACTGGACCGGAGGCTTCCCATCCAGGGAAACCATGTAGACCTGGTTTCTCTCGTTCCCATCCTTGTCCCGCTCGAAGTACACCTTTCGTCCGTCCTTGGAGAAACGGGGAATCCCACGAACCCGGTCGTTTGCACGGGCGAGGGAGACAGGAGGGCGAGTGGGAGTTGCCAACGTGATCAAGGACATCTGGTCGGTCAGCAGGAGCAGGGTGCGGCCATCGGGTGAAGGGACTGCTCCTCTGGGGCCGGAGGCCCGGCTGAAGGCAGCATATTTTTTCAACAATTCCGCTTCGTAGGTCTTGCACTCTGGCGAGGTCAGGTCGGCGAGTTGTGGTGGGACCGCTTGCGGTTTGGAAACGGTTTCATTTTCATTTCGGAGAGGGGGTACGGTCTTCTCGGGTGGTGCATTCGACGAGATGGAGATGGGGTTTCCAATCGTGGTGCCAGGATTTTCGGCGGACGGCGCAGGTTCAGGACTACCCTTTGAACAGGCCAAGAGCCCCATCGAGATGAGAAGACCGATCATCTTGTTCATGAAATAACCTTTGCCATGAAGATCCTTACGGATAGGGACCGATTGAAAAGTAAAATGCAATGGTTCAAATGGAACATTAAAGAAAGTAGTTCCGGGATGTCAATGCAATTCGCGCGCCTCGGTTCGCAGAAACATTGGAAATCCTACTCGACGTCGAGAGTGACAACGGCTAGGTCGGCGGGTAGTATCGGTTCCCGAACCGCGTATGGAAGGAGTGTCCCGATGACCCGCAAGAACCTACAGTTATTCGCCATGGTCCTGGCCCTCGGCTGCAGCCGCCAACCCGAAAAAGACTGTCCGCCGGTATCAGCCGGTCCGGCCACCCCCGCCACCGCGGGGACGCCCGCGCAGCCTGCCGAGACCCCGCCTCCGAAGCTGGTACCCGCGGCCAGGCTGGAGTCCGACGAGGGGATGTGGACCTTCGACAACTTCCCGTCCGCCAAGCTCAAGGAGCGCCACGGCTTCGCGCCCTCGAAGGAGTGGCTGGACAAGGTCCGCCTCTCGTCGGTGCGCCTCGCCCAGGGCTGCTCGGGCAGCCTGGTGTCGCCCCAGGGGCTGGTGATGACCAACCACCACTGCGTGCACCGCTGCGTGCAGGAGCTCAGCACCCCGCAGGCCGACCTCATCGCCGACGGCTTCTACGCGAAGGAGGCGAAGGACGAGCGGCGCTGCCCGGGGCTGGAGATCAACCGCCTGGTGGAGATCACCGACGTCACCGCGGCCATGGAGAAGGCCGCCGCCGGCCTCGACGACGCGAAGGCGCTCGAGGCCCGTCGGGCCGAGAAGGCGCGGCTCGAGAAGGCGTGCGCCACGGGCAAGGACGGCGCCCCGTCCGAGGACGTGCGCTGCGACGTGGTCACTTTGTACCAGGGCGGGAAATACCACCTGTACCGCTACGAGCGGCACCGGGACGTGCGCCTGGTGTTCGTCCCCGAGCTGGCCATCGCGTTTTTCGGCGGCGACCCGGACAACTTCATGTTCCCGCGCTTCGATCTGGACATGGCCTTTTTGCGTATCTACAAGGACGATCAGCCCGCCGCGCTCACTCCGCACTTCGGCTGGTCGGAGAAGGGCGCCCGGGACGGTGAGTTGACCTTCGTGTCCGGGCACCCGGGGAGCACCTCGCGCCAGGTCACCGTGGCCATGCTCGAGTTCGAGCGCGACGTGGAGCTGCCGTTCCTGCTGAACAACCTGTTCGAGCTGCGCGGGCTGCTCAAGGAGTTCCAGACCCGCGGGGACGAGGCGCGACGCGTGTCGACCCACCTGCTGTTCGGCGTCGAGAACGGCCTCAAGGCCCGCCGCGGCATGCACCGCGCGCTGTTGGACAAGGACCTGTTCGGCCGCAAGCTGGCCGACGAGCGGGCCCTCAGGGCGGCGGTGGAGGCCGACCCGAAGTTGAAGTTGACCGCCGGCGGGGCGTGGGCGGCCATCGAGGAGGCCCAGCAGGCCCACATCGCGGTGTTCCTGCCCTTCGCGCTGCTCGAACGCGGCTGGTACCCCAGCCCGCTGATGCGCCACGCCCGCGCCCTGGTGCGCGCGGCCGCCGAGCTGCCGCTGGCCGACGACGCCCGCCTCCCCGAGTTCACCGACGCCCAGTTCCCGCCCCAGCGCCAGGCGCTCTTGTCGCCGGCGCCGGTCTATCCGGAGCTGGAGCGCGCGGTCCTGGGCCTGTTGCTCACGCGCATCCGCGACGAGCTGGGGCCCGATCACCCGCTGGTGCGCCGGGTGTTCGCCGGGCGCGACCCGGCCGTCATCGCCGCCGAAGCCGTTGCCGGCACGAAGCTCGGGGATCCCAAGGTCCGCGAGGCGCTGCTCACGGGCGGGAAGGCCGCCGTCGACGCCTCGACGGACCCGCTGCTGAAGCTGGCGGTGGCGCTGGACGCCGACGCCCGCGCCGCCCGCAAGGCCTACGAGGACCAGGTCGAGGCCGTGGAGCGCCGGAACCTGGAGGCCATCGCCCGCGCCCGCTTCATCCTGCTCGGTGACAGCGTGTACCCCGACGCCACCTTCAGCCTGCGGCTCTCGTTCGGCAAGGTCCAGGGCTGGGACGAGCTGGGCACGCCCGTGCCGCCGTTCACCACCCTCGAGGGCGCCTTCGGGCGTCACACCGGCAGCCCGCCGTTCGCGCTCCCGAAGCGCTGGCTCGACGGCAAGGACCAGCTCGATTTGACGACGCCGTTCAACTTCTGCGCCACCAACGACATCATCGGCGGAAACTCGGGTTCCCCCGTGTTCAACCAGGCCGCCGAGATCGTCGGCCTGGTGTTCGACGGCAACATCCATTCCCTGGGCGGCGACTACGCCTACGTGCCGGCCAACAACCGCATGGTGGCCGTCCACTCCCGCGCCATCGTCGAGGCCCTGCGCAAGCTCTACGGCGCCGACCGCCTCCTGAAGGAGCTGGGCCGCTGAAATTTTGGTCCCGCTTCGCGCCGTTTTGGCCTATCATGATGATGGACCTGGGTTCACGAACGAACGGTCCGAAAAGAGGAGTGATCATGAGCGCGCGCAAGCTTCTGCCCGTCCTGTCCCCGATCCTGACGGTCGCGCTGGCCCTGGCCCTGGGGCTGCCCGGCCACGCCCGCGCCCAGGCGGCCCCCGAGGACGACGGAGCCATCACGCCGCCCCCGGTGGGCGAGTCCGACGCGAAGGGGGGGGGCGCCGGCGCGACGGACCTCGGCCCGTTCGACGACGATTCGCCCCGGGACGGTCGGCCGGCGGGCCCCGGGTACGCCGCCCCCGCTGGGTCGCGGGGTGTGCCCGGCGCGGCGCTGGCGCCGGATTCCTGGATCTACCAGCCGCGCTACGCCTTCCAGATGAGCGCGTTCTTCGCGACCCACCCGACCGACTCATACATGGGCGTGCTGCTCGCCGGGCACATGCACCTGAGCCCGCGGATCAGTCTGTCGGGGGACCTGCGCCTGGGCGGTGGACATGACAACGACGGCGACCAGTTCGTCTCCAGCCTGATCAGCCTGGGCGGCTCCGCCTACTACTGGTTCCGGGGCCACGAGCCCCACCGCGCCCTGCAGCCGTACGCCCGCTTCGGCGTTGGCTATCTGTGGATGCCCGACGAGCAGTTCGACGACGGCACCGACGACGACGACGACGACTGGGACAAGTCCAGAAACTACAAGAAGAACGGCGCACCCGCCCCCGGACACAGCGACACCACCTTCGCCGAAGCCGTCGGGCTGCGCTTCGTCGTGATTCCCACCGGCGGCTGGTCGGAGATCGGCGCATCCCTCGACGTGGAGCTCGCCCTCTACCAGGACATGCACTATGGCATTGCCGACTCCGGCGTCATGATCACCGTCGGCCTGTCGATGTTCTATTGATGGCGCCGGGGCTAGGCGTCGTCACTCCTCGTGATTCACGTCGTTGATGTTGTTCACCATGCAGGGATAGTAGAGCGTGCAGACCGACGAGGCGCCACCGGGCTCGATTTCGCAGTTCCGGGAGAAGCACTCCTTGTAGTTGTCGCAGCGCTCGCCCAGGCGCTTTCGGGGGTGGCAGAAGTCGTCCCTCCAGTACGCGTCCTCCCAGCAGCAGGTGTGGTCGGCGTTGTTGGGCTCGCAGGCGCCCTGCCAGAGGGGGGCGGCTGTGCCAGCGGGAACCACGGCCACGCACGTGTCGCTGTACTGCGACAGCATGGCCATGAAGCAGTGCAGCAACTGAGAACCGTCGCAAAGGTCTCCATCGTCCCGGCAGGCGTCGCCCTCGTCACCGAAGCGCATGGCCGTGCAGAAATGGGCGACGGTCCCGCCGAGCTCGCCGAAGGCGCAGGTGAAGCCCGGGGCGCAGGCCATGATCCCTCGGCAGCCCTCGGCCCCACCGAAGCCCCCGCCGCAGGTCAGAAGATTTCCGCAGGGCTCGCCTTCTCGCGGCAAGGGGACGCAGGTGCCCGGCTCCTCGAGGGAGGTGCACGCGAGGCCGGGGCCGCACGCGAGGGCCGGGCCGCAGGCCTCGTCGGGACCGGGGAACCGTTCCTCGGCGGCGCAGGTCCCGGTGGCCCGCGAGCAGACCAGCCCGGGCTCGCACTGCTCGTCCAGGCCGCAGGTCGTCCCCTCGGGACGGCGAGCCACGCAGAACCATCCCTCGCAGGTGCTGGGATCGCACCATCCGTCCACGCACTCGCTCGCGAAGAAACAGGTCTGCCCCAGGGCGCGGTCGCCTTGCAGGAAGAGGTCGCAGTCCGCATCGTAGGTGCGCGGCGCCAGGCAGCCCTGCGCGAGGCGCCGCTGCATGCAGCGCTCGAAGGCGGCGGGATCGAACGTCCCGCCGGTGTGGGTCACCCGGTAAAACTCCTCCCCGTCCACGACGCCCAGGCTGCGCAGGTGGGTCACGCAGGCCTCCTCGGACGCGTACTCCCGGGGGATCCAGTCCGGGCACGAGAACCACTCGTGACACAGCACCTCGGCGAGGCGCGCCTGATAATCGATTTCCCTCTGGGTGAAGCCGCCAGGTGCCGGCTTCTTCCCATCGCCGGAGCAGGCGCCGAGGGTCAGCGCCAGGACTATGGACAGGGCGTGGCGTGGGGAACAGGACATGGGACGACCTCCTCGGATGACATTCTGTATATCGCCATTTTCAAAATCGGCAACCCTATTTTTAGTGTGCACACTCATCGGCGGCGACAGGGCAGGATCATTATGAGCCCACGGCAATGATGCGTTGTATGACTGATTCTGAATCTCCACTGCGACTCGGGGATGGAGAGTCGTCGGATACCCCCGTCGTTCGCTAGCGCAAGCCTCCGGGGGCTCCGGAGGTTGGGAAACCGCACGACGCCACCCCTCGTCGATTCCGGTGCCGTCTCGAACTGAATCGGAATCGACCTGCCGCGTGCAGGCACCCCGGACTAAAGCGCCCCTCACTGCAGCGACTTCATGAGGCCCCAGATCATACCGCCCACGCGATGCAGGCTGGACCACCAGCGCCGGCCGGTCTCGCGGTCGAGGTTCCCCGAAAGCACCAGGATTTCCACGGTGGTCTTCGCTTCCTGGCAGCTGCCGTACGCGATTCGATAATGCTGTAATCGATCCCGACCGAAGCGCCCGGCGCCCTCGGCGATATTAAGAGGAACCGAGCTGGCCGAAGCCGCCAACTGCCGGCCGAGTACCGGATGTGCGAGCCGGGTGCCGGCGATCTCGGCCGCGGTGCGAGTGGCGAATTGAAGAACGACAAGGCGTGCCATGGAAAAACCTCCTGTCAGTTTTCCAAGGCGCCGCCCAAGCGGACGGGTCAAGGGCGGCACTAGCCGCCGCGCAGCGGTCTCCCTTGACGCGGCTGCGCGGCGCCGTATGTCTTTGACAGGAGGTTTTTCCATGGCACGCCTATGACCTGCATTCACTCCACTGCTGGATTATCACCAGAACCGCGGCCCGAGGCCAAGCCATGAAAACACCCGGCCCGAAAGGGCAACCACGTTTCGTCGCCCTGCGATGAAACCACCGTGCGACCGGTCCCACGGTCGCCCGGCACCGGCACCAGCACCAGCACCAGCACCAGCACCAGCACCAGCACCAGCACCCCATCATCACTCCCCGCTCATAATGCGCTTGCCCTGTCGGCGGTGACCCTGCGCTTGACAACCCCGGGGGGGCGGACTATGGTCTTTTCGCCCGTGGCGCTGTCGCGCCCGCGGCCCGAGGTTGGATGTTCTTCGTCGTCAAATCCCTGTTGGAGCTTGCGTAGTCGCCTGATGTCGCCGGCAGGCGGTCCCAAGACCGCGACCGGCACCATGAGCCGATGCCAGACCTTCAACCGGCCGCCGGGTGGAAAGACCGTTCGGCGGCGCTGTCGCCCGATCCGATGGGAACGGGCGCGCCGGGAGTACGACCATGACTCGAGACCACGACCCTACGACCCAGGACCTTCTGAACGACCTGGGCTTCGACGATCACTTTCAGCGAAAATGGAATGAACTGAACGCCACCACCGACGGCGGACCGCCTTCGACCGAAGGTGCACAGCCGGCGCGGGTGAGCGCCGGTCATCGCGGTGCCTACGAACTGTTCTGCGCCGGCGGGCTCCGCGAGGCGCGGCTCTCCGGCCGCCTGCGCGGCGCGGTCGCCGACATCGCCGCCCTGCCCGCCGTGGGGGACTGGGTGGCCGCCCGGATCCCGGCGGACGACCGCGCGCCCACCGTCATCGAGGCGGTGCTGCCGCGACGCTCGAGCTTCACGCGGACGGCGGCCGGACGCGCGGCGGCCACCCAGGTCGTCGCGGCCAACGTGGACGTCGTGTTCGTCGTCTGCGGCCTCGACGGCGACTACAACGTGCGCCGGCTCGAGCGGCTGGTGGCCCGGGTGTGGGCCGGCGGCGCCCAGCCGCTGGTGGTGCTGAACAAGGCGGACCTGTGCGTCCCGGGCGCGCTCAACGACGACGCGGAGGCCTGCGCCGACGAGGCGCGGCTCGCGTGTCCCGGCGTCGAGGTGCTGGTGACCTGCGCGCTCAACGGGGACGGGCTGGACGCCCTCGGGGCGGCCGCCCGGCGCCCGGGGAGGACCTCGGCGCTGGTGGGCTCCTCGGGCGCGGGGAAGTCCACGATCCTCAACGCGCTGCTGGGCGAGGCGCGCTTCGACACGGCCCCCGTGCGCGAGCACGACCAGCGGGGGCGACACACGACCACCCACCGGCAGTTGGTGCGGCTGCCCGGCGGCGGGCTCATGCTCGACACGCCCGGGATGCGCGAGCTCGGGCTGGCCGACGAGGAGGGGTTGGACCGCGTGTTCTCGGACCTCGAGGCCCTGGCCGTGGGCTGCCGGTTCGCAGACTGCGCCCACGAGGGCGAACCTGGCTGCGCGGTGCGCGCGGCCGTGGAGGCGGGGGATCTCTCGGCCGACCGCCTCGACGCCTGGCACAAGTTGCTGCGCGAAGCCCGGTCCAACGCCCTGCGCGCCGACGCCCGCCTGTACCGGCAGTCCCAGCGCCGCTGGGGCGCGCTCTCGGACGAGGGCCGCCTGATCCGCCGGCTCAAGGGCGACGACTGAGGGCGCCGGTCTGATCGACCAGCTCCCGGCGACGGAAGCAGCTCATGGTGTGATCGTTGATCAGGCCGGTGGCCTGCAGGTGGGCGTAGCAGATCGTGGAGCCCAGGAACTTGAAGCCGCGGGCCTTCAGGTCGGCGGCCAGCGCGTCGGACTCCGGGCTCCGGGCCGGATAGTCGGCCAGGTTATGGAGCTCGTGCACGATCGGCGTGCCGTCGACGAAGCGCCAGAGGTAGTCGCAAAAGCTGGCGAACCGGTCCCGGACCTCCAGGAACCGCGCGGCGTTGTTCACGGCGGCGGCGATCTTCGCCCGGTTGCGGATGAGCCCCGGGTTCTGCAGCAGGGCGGCGATCTTCTCCTCGTCGTAGCGGGCCACCTTCTCCGGGTCGAAGTCGTCGAAGGCCTTCCGATAGTTTTCCCGCTTGCGCAGGACGGTGTACCAGCTCAGCCCCGCCTGGGCCGATTCCAGCACGAGGAACTCGAACATGCGCCGGTCGTCGTGCACCGGCACGCCCCACTCGTGGTCGTGGTAGGCCACGTAATCGGGCTGGGACAGGTTCACCCAGGGACAGCGTTCAAGGGACATCGGGGGCCTCCTCTTTCGTGGGGTGCGACATCTCGGTCGGGGTCAATCCACTCCGGCGGCCTTGCGGTCGGCGGCGGGGACGTCGGCGCGGGTCTTCTTCGGGTCGGCGCAGTGCATGAGCCGCACCAGGGCCGGCAGGGCGGTCGTCCGCTGGTCGGCGAGGGCGGCGGCGGGTTTGGCGCGGTAGGCCTGGCGCAAGGCGGTGTACTCCCTCGGGGGGAGCTTGCAGGCGCGCGCCTTCTCGAGCCCCGTCAGCGCCCAGCGGGCCCGCTCGAGGAGGTCGGCCTTCAACGGATCCCCGGCCACCAGGGACAGGAACAGCGGCCGGGCCAGCTCGACGAGGGCGTCCACGGCGGCGGGGTCGTCGGTGATCTCGCCGATGGCCTCGACGCAGGCCCGGCGCAAGTCCGCGGGGACGTCCATCTGCACGAACAGGCGCAAGAAGTCCACCGCACCGTCGGCCCGGAGCAGCCCCAGGGCGCGCACGGCCTCGAGGCTGATCTTTTCTTTCACCTGCAGGTTCTTCAAGATGACCTCGCCGGCCTTCTTGCGCTCGGGGCCCGCGGTGTATTCGACGATCCACGCGAGCAGCGCCTCCTGCCGCGCCCGGGGCAGGGTGACGTCCCAGGCCAGGAGCGCGCCGGCCACCAGCTCGAGGCGCAGGTGGGGCGCATAGGCCTCGACCCCGGCCAGGGCGGCTGGCGCGAGGTCCGCGTGGGCTCCCACGAGGACGCGGGCGGCGTGGGCCCGGGCGAACCCGGCCAGCGCGGACTCGGAGGCGGCCGGCGCCACGAGGGCGAGCACCTGCGGCAGCAGCCGGGCGCCTCCCTCGGGCAGCCGGGCGAGGTTCCGCCCGAACCAGCCCAGGACCGCGTCGGCGGCCGTGGCGCGCTCGGCGTCGGTGAGGCGCTTCCAGCGCGCGAGCAGCGCGTCGCGGGCCTGCGGCGCCTGGGGGTCGTCGGCGTTCAGGCGGGCCACGAGGCGGTCGACGGGCTCCTCCTTCCCAGGGGCGTCGGCGCTGGTGGATCCGGCGTTCGCCGGCGCCTTCCCGGGCGCGCGGGGATCGTTGCCTCGGCAGGCGGGGAGCGCGGCGATCACGAAGGACAGCATCGGAACGAGGAGGGAGGCCTGTCGCATGGGGATTCTCCTTTGACCCGCTCACGGTATTCCAACGCTTCGGCGCGGTCAAGGCGGTCGGGCCCTGACATCGGGCCAC
>CALKWH010000290.1 GCA_938004375.1 uncultured Pseudomonadota bacterium | reverse complement strand
GATCGTATTCGGTGACTGGAGTTCAGACGTGTGCTCTTCCGATCTACCGGATCCAACCCCAACCCGAGCAACTCGAAGCCGTCGGCGTCCAACTGCAGGACGTCCAGGTGCCGGCGGAAGGTGGGCCCTTCGATTAAAAAGGAGAAGGCCCGCGTCCAGGCGTGCTTGCGCAGGGCGCCGAGGTCCAATGCCAGGGCCACCGGGAATCCGCCCGGGATCCATTCGAGCATCTGTAACAGCTGGCGGGCCCGGGGCCGGGCGGGGTCCAACTCCTGCCGCACCGGCTCGACGATCGGCAGCGAGGCCGTCGGCTGGGTGGGAAGGGCCGCCCGCTCCGGAGTGGACTCGGGCATCCGCGGCCACCACACCAACAGGGCGAGGGCGGCGACGCCCACGACCACGACGCCGACCCCGCCGAACCGACGCCACCCCGGCAGCGGCGAACCGTCCTGCGCCAGGCTAGTCATCCGTGTCCACTTTGAGCACCGCCAGGAAAGCCTCCTGGGGGATCTCCACCGCGCCGACCATCTTCATGCGCTTCTTGCCCTTCTTCTGCTTCTCGAGGAGCTTGCGCTTGCGCGTGATGTCGCCGCCGTAGCACTTGGCCGTGACGTTCTTGCGGAAGGCCTTCACGTTCACGCGGGCGATGACGCGGGTGCCCACCGCGGCCTGAATCGCCACGTCGTACTGCTGGCGGTCGATGAACTCCTTCATCTTCTGGATCAGCGACAGCCCCCGGGTATAGGCGCGCTGCCGGTGCACCACGATCGACAGCGCGTCCACCGGGTCGCCGTTGAGCAGGATGTCGACCTTGACCAGGTCCGAGGCGGCCATGCCGTCGTCCTCGTAGTCCATGGACGCGTAGCCCTTGGTGTTGCTCTTGAGCTTGTCGTAGAAGTCGAAGATGACCTCGGCCAGCGGCAGACGGTACGTGATGATCACGCGCGAGTGCGAGTGGTAGTTCATGGCCACCTGCTCGCCGCGCCGGTCCAGCGCCAGCTTCATCACGGCGCCGATGTACTCCTCGGGGACGTGGATGTCGACCTTGATGAACGGCTCGTGGATCTCCTGGATGTCGTTGGCCGACGGCATCTTGGCCGGGTTGTCGATCATCAACTCCGTGCCGTCCTTCTGGATGACCTTGTAGGTGACCGTGGGGGCCGTGGTGATCAGATCCAGGTCGTACTCGCGCTCCAGGCGCTCCTGGATGACCTCCATGTGGAGCAGGCCGAGGTAGCCGCAGCGGAAGCCGTAGCCCAGGGCCAGCGAGGTCTCGGGCTCGGAGGTGAAGGAACTGTCGTTGAGCCGGAGCTTCTCGAGGGCGTCCTTCAGGGCGTCGTAGTCGGCGTTCTCGGTGGGATAGAGCCCGGAGAACACCATGGGCTTGGCCTCGCGAAAGCCCGCGTACGGGTTCGCCGTGGGCCGGTCCGCGCCCGTGATCGTGTCGCCCACGCGCACGTCGTGGACGGTCTTCACGCCGGCGACGACGAAGCCGACCTCGCCCGCGTGCAGCCGCGCCACCTCCATGGGTTCGGGGGCGAACACGCCCACCTTGTCGACGTCGAAGGCCTTGCCCGTGGACACGAACCGGATGCGGTCGCCGCGGCCGACCGAGCCGTCCCCCACGCGCACCAGCGCGATGGTGCCCACATAGGTGTCGTACCACGAGTCGAAGACCAGCGCCCGCAGCGGCCCGGCAGGATCCCCGGACGGAGGTGGGACCTTGAGGATGACCTGCTCGAGCACGTCGGCGATGCCCACGCCCTCCTTGGCGGAGATGCGCGGCGCGTCCTTCGCCTCGATGCCGATGATGTCCTCGATCTCGTCGGCCACGTCCTCGGGGTTCGACGAGGGGAGGTCGATCTTGTTGAGCACGGGGACGATCTCGAGGTTCTGATCGAGGGCCATGTAGACGTTCGCCAGCGTCTGCGCCTCGACGCCCTGGGTCGCGTCGACCACCAGGATCGCACCCTCGCAGGCGCCCAGGCTCTTGCTGACCTCGTAGTGGAAGTCCACGTGCCCCGGAGTGTCGATGAGGTTGAGCTGGTACTCCTGGCCGTCGTAGGTGTGGTGGAGCCGAACGCTCTGGGCCTTGATGGTGATGCCGCGCTCGCGCTCGATGTCCATCCGGTCCAGGTACTGGGCGCGCATCTCGCGCTGCTGCAGGGCCCCCGTGAGCTCGAGGATGCGATCCGCGAGCGTGCTCTTGCCGTGGTCGATGTGCGCGATGATGCTGAAATTGCGGATGAATCGTTGATCCATGGCCCCTCCGAACCCCCGACATACATTTTGGAAAACCCCGGTCTTGTCAATGTTTTTTTACGGGTGTAGATTTCCCCCTCCCGGAAGCCCGGGCCCGCACCCCCGGGCGCGGCGGGTCCCCGGCCCGACCCAAAGGAGTACGACCATGCGTTCCCTGTCCGGCGTCAAGCCCACCGGCACCCTCCACATCGGCAACTACTTCGGCGCGATCCGCCAGTTCGTCGAGCTGCAGGAGAAGTACGACTGCTTCTACTTCATCGCGGACTACCACGCGCTCAACGCCCACCCGGCGCCCGAGACGCTGGCCGCCCACACCTGGGACATCGTGACCGCGTACATGGCGCTGGGCATCGATCCGGCCCGCAGTACGATCTTCCTGCAGAGCCAGGTGCCCGAGGTGGCCGAGCTCACCCTGCTGCTGTTCAACCACATGCCCATGGGCCTCCTGCAGCGCGCCCACGCCTACAAGGACGCCCTCGCCAAGGACCTGCAACCCAACTGCGGCCTCTTCGTCTACCCGGCGCTCATGGCCGCGGACATCCTGCTCTACGACTCCAACGTGGTGCCCGTGGGCCAGGACCAGAAACAGCACCTCGAGATCACCCGGGACGTGGCGATGACCTTCAACCACGTCTTCAACGACGAACTGTTCGTCGTGCCCGAGCCGCTGATCCTCGAGAGCGTGGCGGTGGTGCCCGGCACCGACGGCCGCAAGATGAGCAAGTCCTACGGCAACGTGATCGACATGTTCGCCCCCGAGAAGGCGCTGAAGAAGCAGGTGATGAACATCGTCACCGACTCCACCCCCCTCGAGGAGCCCAAGAACCCGGACACCTGCAACGTCTTTCAACTGTACAAACTGGTGGCCACCGCCGACGAGCTCGCCGAGATGCGGAAAAACTACCTGGCCGGCAACTACGGCTTCGGCCACGCCAAGCTCGCCCTGTTCGAGAAGCTCCTCGCCCACTTCGCCCCCATGCGGGCACGGCGCGACGAACTGGTGGCCGACCGCGCGGTGGTCGAGCGCGCGCTGGCCCACGGCGCCGCCCGGGCCCGGGAGACCGCCATGGCCAAGATGAAGCGCCTGAAGAAGGCGATGGGTCTGGTGGGCGGAATATATTGATTCCCCTACGTTTTTTGCACATGTTTTTTCACAATTGACAAAAAAGCCGGAAGGCACACACTCCAATCCGATGGGGACAAAATATTAAAAAACAATTTCCCCACGGGCATCTTCCCCGACTATCGGAAGAGGATAAAGGAGTGAAATACATGAAGACCCTCGCAGTTCTCGCGATCCCGTTGCTGCTGGCCTCCTGCACCCAGTTGAAGGGCGCCGTGGGCATGGACACCAACCCCTCCGGCGACGGCAAGGCCGCCTCCAACACGAGCGGCGGCAAGACCGGCGGTGACGGCAGGACCGACGGCGGCGGCACCACCACCGAGCCCGTGGCCGCGCGCCCCGATCCGCCGCCTCCGCCCCCCACCGGCGGCCGGGACGCCGAGGGCGACGACATCGTCGTGGTCGCCCCCCGGGACGGCGTCGAGGTGATCAAGCCGTTTGCCGCGCCCTGGTGCGATCTGGCCAAGAGCAAGTCCTACAGCACCGGCGCCATGGCCCGCGCGATCCAGCGCGGCATCAAGGACGGCTGGGGCGGCGGCGTCATGCTCGAGGCCGGCGAGGCCGTGTGCGTGAACCCCGGCGCGCCGGGCTACATGAAGAACACCATGGCCATCGTGCAGGACTGGGTCAACATGACGGGCCAGACCAAGGCCGAGGCCGTCGAGAGCATCCGCGCCCGCATGCAGAAGGAAGCCTGGGACAAGGGCCAGGAGGAGACCTGCGCCGCCCTGGGCGTCTCCCGCGAGGCCTCGGACGAGGAGCGGGCCCTGGTCGCCGCTCGCCAGCGCTTCTTCGGCTGCAACTATGACAAGGCCCCGCAGTGGTCGCAGAACGACACCGACAGCATCCGGGGCTGGCTCGACTTCGGCGGCGTCCCGGCGGACCCGGTCCTGCACGTGTACGAGATCCGGCAGTGCCTGCGCAACTACGCCCCCGGCAAGGACCCCCAGTACAACGACGTGTTCAACTGGGCCATCTGCTCGGCCAGCGCGAGCCGGCTTGACAAGGCCGCCTTCGACAAGTGGCTCGCCGGCGCCAAGTTGAATATCTACGGCCGCACCATCGCCCGCGAGAGCTTCTCCGTGGCGCGGATGCTCCACCTCCGGTACGCCGCCATCGCGAAGATGTTGATCAAACAGGAGGCCGCCTTCCAGGGGCTCTTCGAACTCCCCGAGAAGGAGTGGACGAAGTGGGAGAAGCTGCGCGCGGACCACAAGGCCGCCGTGGACGCGGCGATGGCCTATCACAAGTTGTTCTTCGGGCCGTCGAAGAACGCGCGCAAGGGCTGCTTCGAGAACCTGCGCAAGCTCTGGGCCCCCGGCCTCGCCAAGGCCAAACCCACCACGCTCCAGGACGCCCGCACCGCGATCAACCACGAGATCAACAATCTCGTCACCGCCGAACTGATGCTGTGCGCGGCCGCCGACGGCCAGAGCCTGTTCTCCAACCTGCTCGAGCGGGAGCGGGCCTTCTCCCGCCGCCTCCGCGGACCCCGCGGCGCCGCCTTCTATGCGATGATCGACGCCCTGACCGCGCTCATCGCCGACCGCGAGAACTTCCCCATGCGCACCAAGCAGTACCTGGGCTACGACGACGAGTTCATCCGCATCGCGCTGTCCTACGCCCGCGACAAGGACAGCTTCGGCTCCGACGCCGAGTCCGTCATCGACAAGCTCACCCCGGCCGGCGATGACGTGAAGATCACCTTCGCCAAGGTGAAGGTCATGACCGACGAACTGTCCTGCAAGCCGACCAACCGCATCAACTACATCAACGCCAGCGGCATCGTCGAGTACCACAACGACTGCAGGGTCGTCGGCCAGAAGGAGGTCACCCTCCAGGAGGAGCCCGTGATCGTCCCCGCCTGGGCCGCCGGCGGCCTCAAGAAGGGAAACCTGGGAAGTTTCTACATCAACGGACCCGAGCGCCGCGGCTTCCCCTCCGCCGTGTGGGCCGACAAGGATCGCAAGGCGCTGGTGAACTACCTCGGCGTCGAACTGAAGTAACCCCTCCCGCCGACCCGCCCGCCGAGATTTCCGGATGACAAAACACCCGCCGGGGAGTATGGTGAACGGCGACGCCGAACCGTTCTTTTCATCCTAGGAGGTGTTTCATGAAAAACCTGTTCCCGCTGATTCTCGTTGCCGGCTTTGCCCTCGGCTCCCTGGGCTGCTCCACCCCGCCGGTGATCCGTCATCACGTCGGCTCCGGCCACGTCCAGAGCGTCCACGTCTCCTTCATGGGCAAGGCGAAGATCGCCAAGGACGACTGGGACAAGGCGAAAAAGGAGCTCGAGACCGAGAAGCTCAAGTCGAAACTGCTGGCCTCGGACAAGCAGCTGGCCGACCTGTGGGTGAAGGCCGCCAAGATGCAACTGGACCGCGCCGAGGCCGTGAAGAAGCTCGGCGGCGCCCCCGTCGGCGTGAAGGTGGACAAGAGCGTGGCGGTCCTGGAGAAGGAGCTCGAGGCGGCCAAGCGGTACCGCGAGTTCACCGTGCTCCTGATCAAGCACAACAAGAAAATGCTCGAGCTGCTGAAGTGGAAGATCTACACCGCCGAGGCCTCGGCCATCGAGGAGCAGGTCCTCGCGCTGCACAAGGCGCAGTCCACCCACGCCGGGAAATACAGCAAACTGACGTACGCGGACCAGACCTACCGCGTCCGCCGCAAGTTCCTGGTGGCCGAAGAGAAAATGGGGACCCTGGCCGCCGAGGTGAAGACCCTGCAGAAGGAGATCGAGGCCATGTGGAACCCGTCCCTGGTGAAGGCCCCCGGCGGCCCCTCGACGCCCGCCGCGTGCAAGCCGTGCCCGCCCTGCCCGGACGCGGTCCCCTGCCCCCGCTGCGGCGACGCCCCCAAGCCCACGGAACTGAAGCCGGTCGATCCGCCCAAGCCCGCCCCCGCCCCCACGCCCGCGAACGATTAAGAAAGTCGGACACGTCGGACAAGTCGCACACGTCGGACACGTCGGACACGTCAGACACGTCAGACACGTCGGACAAGTCGGACTTCTTCGCTCCCCTCTTGACAGTAACTCAGAAATAAGTTACTACACCGGCGTCCTGACGGAGGTTCCCCATGAAATCCTTGTCCATGCTCGGTATTTTGATGATCTCTCTCTTCGCGTTCGCCGCGTGCGAAACTGAACCCAAGACGCAGGCCCTGCCGGCCGCGTCGATCTCCACGGCCCCGCTTTTGGGCCAGGCCGACTCCATGGACGGCGCCGATCGCGGCTGCCAGGTGGTGCTGCGGCAGGTGGGGCGCGAATGGGCGTCTGACACCGAGGTGGGCGGCTACGAGACCTGGTGCGACGGCGCGGTCTGCACCTACGTGTGGCGCGGCACCGTGGACGTGGCCGAGGCGGCCGAGGGCGACGTGTACGTCCTGTACCGCGTGCGACCCGGCGACACCTGGTACGAGCTGCCCACGCTGCAGGTGCCGGCGCGCACCCCGGGCTTCCGGACCCACGCCTTCGTCATCTCCGAGCACGTGTTCGGCCCCGAGGTCGAGACCCTCGAGAGCGATCCCCCCGCCCTCGAGCTGGTGGCCTACCTGCAGGGCCCCGGCGGCGGCCGCCTGTTCGACCACAACGTCCACGCCGGCGACCTGGACAACACCCTCCTGGAATCCGGCAACGGCTACCAGGCCACCGGTGGCTTCGGCGTTTGCCAGCCCACCGTGGGCGCGATCTCGTTCGGCGCCTACTGGAACACCTACGAGTCCGGCCCCCGCCGCCAGGGCGGCTTTTTGCGCGTCGACTACGCCCTCTCCCGGCTGCCCGACTGCCGCGGCACCCACAACGGCTACCCGGCCTGGGACATCGTGGCCCACGCCCGCTTCCTCCCCGGCGGCCAGGTGTTCTCGGCCAGCCTGCGCCAGCCCTCCGAGTTCTTCACGGCCACCGACACCGACGCGTCCTTCATGTTCCGCATCCCCACCGACGCCCAGCGCGTGGAGTTGTGGTTCCAGAATTACACCGGCGCCGGCTCGTCCTGCGTGGCCTGGGACTCCAACTTCGAGGCCAACTACGGCTTCGACATCTGGCCCGCCGCCGACCACCCGCGCTGCCTGGACCTCGAGAAGGACGACTCCCGAGTGACCAACGGCGATGCGCGCTACGTCTACAACCAGCCGTACTGCGTCGACTACGACCTGGCCGGCGAGTACGACGCCAACCACTGCGAGTTCCACGTGGACGCCCTGGGGCTGGCCTACGAGGGGCACTACGGCATCCCCCTGCGCTGGGTGTTCGCCTATCTGCAGATCAACACCCTCGAGGGCACGGTGGTGAACGCCGGCCAGTTCACCCGCTACTTCGACCTGGTCACCGGCGCCGAGGAAGTCCGCTATTCCATGGGCCGCGAGCTCACCCCGGGCCGCTGGCGCGTGGGCTTCACCTACGAGAAGGTCGTCTACGCCGGCAGCCTCATGCCCACCATCGACGCCCAGCTCCGGGAGCTGGCCTTCTTCATCGACGTGCGCCGCGCCGACGGCACCGTCGTGCGTCTGTGGCAGAGCCGCGGCGGGCAGAACTTCCCCTTCTCGGACATCGAGGCCCACCTCGGGTCCCCCGAGTCCATCCCGTACGGCAACGTCCGCATGGCCACCGCCGACGCGCTGGTCTACGACGCCCGCGACGCCTGCGCCTGGTAGCCCGTCATGGACGGCGCCGCCCCCACCCCCCGCGAGCGCGCCGAAGAGGCGCTGGTGGCCCTGGGCCACAACCGCAGCGCCGCCCGCCTGTACCTGACGCTCCTCGAACGCCACCCCGCCACCGGCTACGAGCTCGCCGGCCGCTCCGGCGTGCCCCGGGCCGCGATCTACCATACGCTGGGCCAGCTCGAGAAGGACGGCCTGGTCTCGAAGATCCAGGACACCCCCGCCCGCTATCAGCCGCTGCCCCCCGAGCGCCTGCTCCAACTGCTCGCCGGGCGCTTCGAACGCACCCTGGCGGACCTGAAGGACGGCCTGTCCCGCCTGACCCAGCCGTCGGAGCCCGCGGGCACGTGGAACGTGCTGGGCTACGACGCCCTGATCGAGCAGGCGCGGCTGCTGATTCATGGGTGCCAGAAGCAGGTCGTCCTCTCCCTGTGGCGCCGTGAGGCCGACCTCCTCGCCGACGACCTGCGCCGAGCGGTGGCCGCCGGGCGCGAGGTGATCCTGTTCTCGTTCACCGCGCTGCCCGAGGGCTGCGGGCAGACCCACTCCTACGGCATCGCCGAGGCCGAGCTCGAGCGCCACTGGCCCCACAAGCTCATCGTCGTGGCCGACCTGGAGCAGGTGCTCATGGGCAACGCCGCCCGGGACCCCGCCAACCGCGCGGTGCTCACCCGGGAGGGCGCCCTGGTGGAGATGGCCGTGTCCAATCTCGTGCTGGACCTGACCCTGTGGGGCCAGCGCTTCGGTCAGGACCCCTCGGCCGTGATCGCCGGCCTCACCACCCACCTGGCCCCGGTCGAGGCCCTGTGCGCCCCTCCCGCGGACGCCGTCCTGCCGCCGACGTAGCCGCACCCGACCGCGCAGCAGCGTCCCGTCCTCAATACTGAAACCGATTTCGATTTCGATTTCGATGATACCCGGTACCGTTCCTGGCGCTGGCGGCCCTGCGGTTGACATCCATCCCGTCGAGGGTACAGTGGTTCCTGTCTTAGGGAAGGAGTCTCCCCGATGTCACGCGCCACCATGCCCTGGGTCATTCTGTTGTTCGCGCTGTCGCCTTTCGCCTGCGACACCAAGGTGAAGACGAACGACTCCTGCGGCGACGGCTTTTTGGACCCGGGCGAGGCCTGCGACGGCGCGGACCTGAACCAGCAGAGCTGCCAGTCCCTGGGTTATTACCTGCCCACGGGCGCGCTGGGCTGCCGGTCCGACTGCACCTTCGACCTCTCCGGGTGCGGGGGCGCCTTCTGCGGAAACGGGCTCGCCGACGGTCCCGAGGAGTGCGAGGGGAGCCAGCTGCAGGGCGCGACCTGCCAGTCCCAGGGGCATTATCCGGGCACCCTCGCCTGCGCCGGAGACTGCCGGTTCGACTTCTCCGGCTGCGGGGGCACCTGCGGGGACGGCGTCGTGCAGGAGCTCCACGGGGAAGCGTGCGACCCGGGGGCCTTCGACACGACCTGTCCCGGGCTCGGCGCCTGGCACGGCGAGGTGACCTGCTCGGCCTGCCTGCTCGACGAGACCGGCTGCCGACGCGCGCGGCAGGTGGTGGTCGGGGAGACCCACGCCTGCGCCCTCGACGACCAGGGGACGATCCACTGCTGGGGCAGCAACGGCTCGGGCCAGCTGGGGATCGGGAGCGCGGAGCCCTCGAGCCTCGTCCCCGTGCCCTTGGCCGCGCCCGAGGGCGTGCGTTTCACGGCCGTGGCGGCGGGCAAGCTCCACACCTGCGCCCTCGACGAGGAGGGCCTCGCCTGGTGCTGGGGCTACAACGATTCCGGCCAACTGGGGATCTACGACGTCCAGGTGACCCACGCCACGGCGCCCCTGGCCGTGCTGATGCCGGACGGCACGCGGTTCTCCGCCCTCTCGGCGAGGAACGACACCACCTGCGCGCTGGACCTCTTCGGCAGGGCCTGGTGCTGGGGGGTCAACTATTACGGCCAGCTCGGCGTCGGCACGATCGGCGGCACCCTGGGGCTCCCGTCGGAGGTGATCATGCCCGCGGTGGGCGACTTCGCGTCCCTCTCGGTCGGCGCCTTCCACGTGTGCGCCCTGGGGCAGGACGGCCAGGCGTTCTGCTGGGGGCTCAACGACGCCGGCCAGCTCGGGACCGGCTCCACCGTGATCAGCGAGGCCCCCGCGATGGTGTCCACCGGGCTGCGCTTCACCGCCATCGCTACCGGGGGCAGCCACTCCTGCGCCACGCGCGCCGAGGGCGGCGTGTTCTGCTGGGGTCGGAACGACTTCGGCCAGCTCGGGAACGACGGTCACGTGGACCAGACCTCCCCCGTGGCCGTGACGATGCCGCTCGACACGACGTTCGTGCGCCTGGGCCTGGGCGCGACCGCCTCCTGCGCCGTCGACGCCGACGATCAGGTCTGGTGCTGGGGCGGCGACTTCAACGGGGTCCTGGGCAACGGCGCCGCCAACGACAGTCCCACCCCCTCCCCCGTCGTGATGCCGGACGACCACGGCTTCTCGACCGTCTTCTGCCACTTCTACACATGTTGCGCGACGGGCGCCGGGGGCTCCGTCTGGTGCTGGGGCGCCAACTCCGGCGGTCAACTCGGCATCGGCACCCTCGAGAACGCGGACGCACCGGGGCCGGTGCTGGCCCCCGCTCCCTGACAATCGGCGTCACCGCCGGGGACGTCGACATTGACAGGCCCCGGGGTCCGGCGGGATAGTGGGGCAGGGAGGGAACCATGCGAAATCCAAGACGGGTCCTGGTGCTGCTGTTCTGCTGGGTGGGCTGCGCCCCCTCGTCGAAACCGTCGGTGAACGGTGCCCCAGCTCCGTCGGAGCCGGTCGTCTCCATGACGGAGCCGGCCGCCAAACCGGAAACGACCGAGGGGACGACCGTGGCAGAGGGTCCGCTGGTGATCAGCAAGATGAATCCGGTCGTCGAGGGTTGGTTCCTGCCCCACGAGGAACTGTCCGAGCGCTTCGGGGAGGACTGGATGAAACGGTTGACAAACCGGCGGCTCCGGGTCCACGGGGTCACCGAGGTCTATCACTGCCCGCCCGAGAGCCAGTGTCTGACCACCGGGAGCATCCCCCGGTTCCGCAGCGTGACGGAGGTGAGCCTTTGGTGCGCCGACGGACGGACGCTAGATCGGAAGAGCGTCGTGTAGGGAAAGAGTGTAGATCTCGGTGG
>CALKWH010000289.1 GCA_938004375.1 uncultured Pseudomonadota bacterium | reverse complement strand
CTCCTAGTAGTTTCAGGACGCTCTCGATCGCTACATCTACCCCGAGCAGCCCATGTCCACCGGCAATCGCCTGGGCGCCTGGATGCAGAAGGTCTTCCAGATGGAGCGCGAGCGCGAGAAGTCCATCCTCGACGAGATGCTGGCCGTGGCCGAGGAGCAGGCCCAGGAGACCGCGGTCAAGTCGACGATCAACACTGCCGTGGCACAGAACACCCAGCAGCAGCCGGCTGACGAGCCGCCCCCCGAGGGCGCCACGGTCATGATCGACGACGAGGAGGATCCCGCCACCCTCGCGGTGCCGCGCCAGCCGCCGCCGCCGGTGGTGTCCGACATCCACGACGAGCGCACCCGCTTCCTCGAGGACGACGACGACGAGCCCCCCAGCGAGGAGGCCACCCGCATCCTCGAGGACGACGAGGATCCCATCCGCCCCATGCTCGCCGGCGCCAACGCCGCGCGGCCCGCCCCCCCGGCCGGTCCCGGCCCCGCCATCACGGAGCAGAAGACCCAGATCTTCGACGACGAGGATCCCAGCATGAACGTGCAGAACCTGGTCCGCCCGCAGTCGGCCCCGCCCAGCGCGCCCGGCGGCCCGCGCCCCCCGATGGGCCCCGGCGGACCCATGGGCGGTCCCCCGCGGCCGATGGGGCCCGGCCCCATGCCGCCGCAGCCCGCCATGCCCATGGCGCCACAGAACCCCAACCTGCCTCCGCCCGGCGAGGACTTTTCGGTCCCCGGCCTCTACGTCGGCAGCCCCACCGGCGCCGACCCTACCATGCGCGCGGCCGACCTCGAGAAACAGGTCAAGACCCTAAAAACTATGATGATCGTCTCCGGCGTCGCCGGCCTCGTCGTGGGCCTGGTCATCGGCCTTGTATTGTAAGCCTAAGCGATTCCGCTCTGTTGTCTCCGCCGGCCGCCCACGTTCCAATATCCGTGAATCGATAGTTTTTTTTCTTGACAATAATATGGCTGAGGACTAGTTCCTACTTTACAGTAGGGAGAAAAGCCATGAATTTCAGGATATCGACTAGTGTATTCTTTGCCGTCCTGCTCCTCGTTGCGTGCGACACCAAGACGACGACCGTCAATTCCTGTGGCGACGGTTTTCTGGACACCGGCGAGCAGTGCGACGGCGACGTCGGGGAAAACACTTGCGCGTCATTGGGGCATTACAATCACCTCGGCACGCTGACCTGCCGTCCGGATTGCCAGTTCGAACTCAGCCTTTGCGGGGGTCGCTGCGGCGACGGTAACGCCGACGGCGCGGACGGAGAGGACTGCGACGGAGCGGACCTGAACGGCAACTCCTGCCAGACCCTGGGCGCCAGTGGTGGAGACCTCGCGTGCAGGGTGGACTGCACCTTTGACACGACCGGCTGCACGAACGTGTGCGGCAACGGCCTCGTCGAGGGAGAGGAAGCCTGCGACGACACGGGCACCCAGAGCGGAGACGGCTGCTCAGCGGATTGCACAGTGGAAGGCGGCTGGGACTGCGACGGCGCCAGCCCCAGCGTATGTGCTCCGATTTGCGGGGACGGCCTGATCGTGGGCAACGAACAGTGCGACGGGACCAACCTCGACGGTAGCACCTGTCTGAGCCTCGGCTTCCATGACGGGACGCTCGCCTGTGACACGCTGAACTGTGCGTTCGACACCCAGTCCTGCGAGCTGGCGGGGCGCTGCGGCGACGGCGAGCTTCAGACCGAATACGAGGAAGTGTGCGACGGACAAAACCTTGACGAAAACGACTGTATGGACCGCGGCTTCTACGGCGGGACGCTGGCCTGCGCGTCCGATTGCCGGTCCTTCGTCGAGACCGGATGCGTCGGGCGCTGTGGCGACGGGGTCGCCCAGACCGGCGACGGGGAGCTCTGCGATGGCGCGGACCTGACCGGGAGCACCTGCCAGAGCCTGGGCTACCACGGCGGCGCCCTGGCCTGCAACGCCACCTGCGATTCCTTCGATCTCACGAGCTGCACCGCAGTGGGGCGCTGCGGCGACGGCCTCCTCCAGCAGGCGTTCGGTGAGCAATGCGACGGCGCGGAGTACGGCTCCGAGACCTGCCAGACACAGGGCTTCTACACCGGAACCCTGACCTGTGGTGCCGACTGCGTGATCGGCACGTCGGGTTGTTCGGGTTTGTGTGGGGACAACGTCATGAACGGCATCGAGCAGTGCGACGGTGGCGACCTGAACTCCAACACTTGCACGACGCTGGGTTATTACTCCGGATCCCTGGCCTGCAACGGCAGTTGTTACTTCGACCTCTCCGGGTGCTCGGGATTCTGCGGGGACGGCGTGCTGAACGGGAGCGAAGCCTGTGACGGGACCCAGTTCGGGGGAAAGACCTGCGGAACCTATAACTATTACACAGGATCACTTACCTGCCGGGGCAACTGCACCGTCGACCCGTCCGGCTGCAGCCAATTCTGCGGCGACGGCGCCATCAACGGCCCCGAGGTCTGTGACGGCGCGGCCTTCAACACGACCTGCGCGGCCCAGGGGCACACCTACGGAGGCTCCCTCACCTGCATCAACACGTGCTCGCAGGTCAGTACCGCATCCTGCAACGGGTACTGCGGAGACGGGGTTGTTCAGGGGGCGTATGGCGAACAGTGCGACGGGACCAATCTGAACGGAAACACCTGTGTCACCCTGGGCTACTTCGGCGGGACTCTGGGGTGTTCCTCCTGTGGCTTCAACGTGTCGGGCTGCCTGGGAGTCACGCGGGTCACGACCGGACAACTGCACGCCTGCGCCCTGATCTCGGACGGCACCGTGCGTTGCTGGGGATACAACAACGAGGGCCAGCTCGGCGACGGCACCACGTCCACGCGCACCAGACCCGTCACCGTATCGGGGCTGACCGGCGTCACCGTGCTCTTCGCAGGAGGGCGGCACACCTGCGCCAGACTCTCTGACGGGACGGTGAAATGCTGGGGCCGGAACAACTACGGCCAGCTCGGCGACAACTCCACCACCAACCGCTACACACCCGTCACGGTCTCCGGGCTCACCGGCGCGACCTCCCTGGGCCTGGGCGACGAGCACTCCTGCGCCATGGCCTCCGGGGTGAAGTGCTGGGGACGGAACAACTATGGCCAGCTCGGGGACGGGACCATCACCAACCGGTACACCCCCGTGGCCGTGACCGGGCTCACTTCTCCGGTGGGTGTGGCGGCAGGCTATTCCCATTCGTGCGCCTACTCCCTCACCGCGGTGCGCTGCTGGGGGAGAAACCAGCAGGGCCAACTGGGCAACGGCACCACCACGGACAGCCTGTCACCCGTGACCGTCACAGGCGTGGGCAGTCCCAGGGGACTCGCCCTCAACGCGAACCACTCCTGCGCCGCGGTGAACGGCGTCTCGGGCTATCTGGTCTATTGCTGGGGCTACAACGCCAATGGCCAGCTCGGGGACGGCACCACCACCAGCCGCTCCACGGCCGCGCAGATCATCGGCCTCGAATCCTCCGGAATCACGGCCGGCTCCGACTCCGTCTCCGGATCCGGCCACACCTGTTCCGTCAGGGGCGGCATCGTAAAATGCTGGGGTAAAAACACCTATGGCCAGCTTGGAAACAACACGACCGCGGACAGTTCCACCCCATCCAGCGTCATGGTCCTGAGCGACGCCAGTTTCGTCAGCGCAGGAGAGCAATTCACTTGCGCGGTCGCGGACGGAAACACCCACGTATACTGCTGGGGGAGAAATCAGTACTATCAACTGGGCAACGGCTCGACCAGCACGAGCTATCTCCCTGTCCTGGTCATTCCGTAACTGACCCTGAAAATCGTCAAGTCGGTGACGAACGTCCATCGCTCTTCGCCCTCACCCACAGAGCCTCGAGCTCATCCAGGGTGAGTGCGTGCAGGTCGATTCCCTCGGCCCGGGCAAATTGTTCCATCTTTCGGAAACGGTCGGCGAACTTGCGGGAGGCACCGCGCAGGGCCAGCTCGGGGCTGACGTGGACGTGGCGGGCGAGGTTGACCAGCGCGAAGAGCACGTCGCCCAGCTCGTCCTCGACGCGGGCGGGATCGCCGGTCTGCACGGCCTCTTCGAGCTCGGCGAGCTCCTCGTCGATCTTCAGGCGGGGGCCGTCGCGATCGGGCCAGTCGAAGCCGGCGGCGGCGGCGCGGCGCTGGATCTTTTCGGATTCCATGAGCGCGGGGAGCGTGGGCGGGATGTCGTCCATCAGGCTCTCGCGGCGCTTCTCGGATTTCTTGATGGATTCCCAACCCCGCTCGCCCTGCCCCTGCGCCCCATCGGTGCGCGCTGTGGCAGCGTCCGTGGCGGGCGTCCCGGGGAGTCCATCCTGCGGGGGCGGCGTCCACACGTGGGGGTGACGCCGGATCAACTTCACGGCGGCGTCGCGGGCCGCGTCGTCGAGGTCGAAGCGCCCCTCCCCTTCTCGGATGGCGCACTGGAACACGATCTGGAAGAGCATGTCCCCGAGCTCCTCGCGGTGAGCTTCTGGTGATTTCTCCATGGCGTCGAGGAGCTCGTAGGTCTCCTCGAGCAGGTAGGTGCGCAGCGAGAAGAGCGTCTGGGCGCGGTCCCAGGCGCAGCCCTGGGGGGACAGCAGCGTGCGCACGACCTCGACGAGGGCGGCCACGCCGGCGCCGGGGGCGCCTGGGACGTCGGGATCGCCGCCCGGTCCCGGCGGCCCTTTCGGATCAACGGGCATTGGCGGTGAGGCCGAGCAACAGCGGCAGGGCGTTGAGCAGGTCGGCGGGCTTGCCCGAGAGCACCAGCGGTTCGGCGGCCTTGATCAGCCAGTTGCCGTCGCGCCGCGCGATGTGCCAGGCGCACTCGGCGCGGACCGGGAGCGGCAGCTTGTCGAGCCCCATGGTGAGCTCGGCGACGGCGGTGGCGTAGCCCAGGGCGAAGTAACGTTGGCGCTCGTCGGAGGCGTTGAGCCAGGGCTTGAGCGCGGCCTCGACCTCGGCGTCCTGGCGCACGGGGCGCAGGCGGCGGGCGGCGGCGAGCCGCAGCTCGGGCGCGGGGTCCGCGAGGAAGGCGATCAACTTCTTCTTGGCCTGGTCCACCTCGGGGGGGAGCGCGTCGATCATGGCCTCGACGATGGCCGGGTCCTTCTCGCGCAGCACCAGCGCGAAGTAGTGCTTGTTGTTCTCGAGCTTCAGGTCCCGGGCGGTGAGGGTGACGACGGCGGCGGCGGCCAGGCGACGCACCTCGGGGTCCGGGTCGGCCTTGACGAGCTTGTGCAGATCCCAGATGCCGACCTTGGTGTGCTTGTCACGGTCCGGGCCCGAGAACGCGACCAGCCCGGCGATGGCCGCCTTTCGGACCGCGGCCTGCTTGTGCTTGAGCGCCGAGATCATCTTCAGGCCGGCGGGGCCGTGCTCCAGTTGGCCGATGGCGCGCACCAACTCGGCCTGCACCACGGCGTCGGTCTCCTTGGCGTACAGGCCGTTGAGCGTGTCGTAGAAGGCGGCCTTGCGGCTGTAGCCCATGGCGCGGATGGCGAAGACCAGCTCGGCGCCGGTCGCCTTCCCGATGAGGGCCTGGCGGTCGGCGTCGGCCAGGGTCGGGGCTTCCCGCAGGGCGACCGACGAGGCCAGCAAGATCGGAAGAGCGTCGTGTAGGGAAAGAGTGTAGATCTCGGTG
>CALKWH010000288.1 GCA_938004375.1 uncultured Pseudomonadota bacterium | reverse complement strand
AGATCGTATTCGGTGACTGGAGTTCAGACGTGTGCTCTTCCGATCTGCTGCCCGAGGCCTTGGGTTTGAACTCCTGCTTCGGGCGAGCCGGGGCGCGGCCGTTCAGTTCATCCAGGGCTTTCACCAGTTCTTCGTACGGAATCATCGGTCACCTCTTCCGGCCGCGACTCTAGCAGGTGACCGAAGGGAAATCAATACTCGTATTGCAGGTGTGCCTTGCCAGTACCGGGACCGGGTCGAGGCCGACCAGCGCGTAACCGGCTACGCACCTTTGGGAAGTGCGGTTCGCGCCTGGTTCACCCGAAGCACGAAAGCGCCCGCCGCCGAGGTCGTCAGATCAGGCGATTTCAAGCTTCGGGGGATGTGGCCCGGCTCTTGCTAAAATGTGCCGCGCCAAATATCGATATTTGGCCCATAACGGAAAGGATCCTCTCAATGACCCGTCATTTCGTGATTTTCAGCGGACAATCTTCCGAATATATCGAAGAACTCAAGCTCCTGGCCCTCCATCCCGAGGTGCAGGGCGTCCTCAAGGCCCTCGAGGCCGACCTCGTGGCCGAATGCCAGTCGTCCGAGCTTCGCCGGACCGGCTATCTCCCCCAAGGTCTGTATCCCTTCTCCTGGGCGACGGGCGCCCGCCCCGTGCCGGAACGGGAATACCTGATCCGCTCGGAGGTGAGCCAGCCCATGTTGTTCATCTCCGCCGTGTGTCACGCCCTCGTCGGCCGGCTCTTTCCCGGGGATCGCCCGGAGCTCGCCGGCTACTCGGGGCACAGTCAGGGCATCGTGGCCGCGCTCTTCGTGGCACAGGGCCGCGCGGAGCTCGCCGACCGTCTCTCGAAGACGACCCGATACATGATGTGGCAGGGCGTACGCATGCAAAACTCCTGCGGATGGTTCACCCCCGCGCCCACGGGCGACGGCCCGGATCTGACCCCGATGCTCGCGATCACCGGCGTCTCCCGCGGGGAGCTCGAGGCCCACCTGGCGTCGTTCCCCGCGGCCGAACGCCCGGAGATCAGCCTGTGCAATGCCCCCGATCGGTTCGTCCTCTCCGGGAATCCGGCTCACCTGGCGCAGGTGCTCGCCGGCCTGAAGAAGAAGTTCGGCCCCGAGAGCGCCACCCGCAGGCTGTGGTTCGACACCGAGCCCCTGGCGGTCTCCGGTGCCTACCATTGCAGCCTGATGGCCAGAGGGCGCGCGGACATCGACGCCGACCTCGCCCGCCTGGGCCTGGACTTCGGCCAGCGGGAGACCCGGCTGCCGGTCTACTCCTGTCATGACGGGAGCCGGCTGGACCTGGAACCGCGGGTCACCAAGACGCTGATGGACATCCAGTACGCGGGCACGGTCGACTGGCCGGCCACTCTGGCCGCGATCCTGGCCGCCCACCCCGACCTGGAGGAGCTCTGGATCCCGGGGCCTGGCCCCGGGCTGCGCAAACTGACCGCCGGCCTGCTGCTGGGCGCCCGCGTGCGGGTGGTGAGCGGCCCCGACACCCCCGCCCCTGCGCCCGGGCCGTTCGCCTGGCCGCGCGTGGAGTCCGCCCCAGGCGGGACGCTCCGGTTCTCCAGCCGCTTCACCGAGCGTACCGGGAAAAAGCCGCTGATCCTGGCCGGCATGACCCCTACCACCGCGACTGCGGGGTTGGTGGCAGCTGCCGCCAACGCCGGATACGTGGCCGAGCTCGCCGGCGGCGGCCAGGTCACCGAGGCCATCTTCCGGCGCCGCATGGAGGAGTTGGCCGGGCTGCTCGAGCCGGGCGCCGCCGTGGTGCTCAACACGCTGTACCTGGATCCCTACCTCTACGACCTGCACATCCGCAAGGAGGGCCTGCTGTTCCGGTTGAAGAAGGAGGGCTTCCCGTTGGCCGGCTTCACGCTCACCGCCGGGATCCCGCCCCTGGCCGAGGCCGTCGCCCTGCTCGACAGGGCCCGCGCCCACGGCCTCGACCTGTGCAGCTTCAAGGCCGGCACGCCCGGGCAGCTCGAGCAGGTGATCGCCATCGCCAAGGCCGCGCCCGGGCACTCCCTGGTCCTCCAACTCGAAGGAGGAGAGGGCGGCGGCCACCACAGTTGGTACGGCCTGCGCAACCTGCTGAACCGCTCCTACGCCAGACTGCGGGACCTGCCCAACGTCTCCCTGGCGGCCGGCGGCGGGGTGCGGGACGCCGACGACGTGACCGCGCTTTTGTCCGGCGCCTGGTACGGAGGCCCCGTGCACCGCCCGCTGGACGCCGTGCTCGTGGGGACCCTGGCCATGGCCTGCGCCGAGGCCGAGACCTCCCCGGCGGTGAAGGCGGCGCTGGCGGCCGCCCCCGGGGAGCCCTCCGGCTGGCCCCGCGGCCCGCAGGCGCCGGTCGTCTCCGGGCGCAGCGGCCTGGGCGCCCCGATCTGGTACCTGCAGAACACGGCCGCCCGGGTCGCCCGGCTGGCCGACGAGCTCCAGGCGAACCCGGCCCGGCTGCCGGCGCTTCGGGAGGAACTGATCCGGCTGCTGGAGAGGACCGCCAAGCCCTGGTTCGGCGACCTCGAGAGCATGACCTACGCCCGGTTCCTCGAGCGGTTCGTCGCGCTCGTCGCCCAGGGGAACGGCGGACCCTATGAGCACGGCGCCTGGCTCGCCGCCGACCACGAGGGGCGCTTCGCCGCCATCGTGCGCCGGGTGCTGCAGCGCCTGGACGTCGAGGGGACCTTCCCTGCGGATCCCGCGAAACCGCGGGAGACGGTCGCCACGCTGCTGGAGCGCTTCCCGGAGCTCTCGGAGCGCGTCCTTCTGCCCCAGGATCGTGCGCATTTCCTGCAGATTTTCGAACTTCCCGGCAAGCCCATGCCGTTCGTCCCCGTGCTCGACGCCGAGCTGCGCCGTCGCTTCCTCTCGGACAGCCTGTTCCAGGCCCACGACGCCCGCCACGACGCCGATTCGGTGCTGGTCATCCCGGGACCACGCGCGGTGGGGGGCATCACCGCCGCCGACGTCCCGGTGGCGGGGTTGTTCGGCGGGCTCCTCGCCGGGGTTACGCCCGGAGCGCCGGAGCACGCGGCCGCCCGCGAGCTCACCTGGCCCGGGATTCCCGGCGGCGCGCGCGCGGCCCACCTGCTGGGCGACCGCGCCTGGAGCCGCCTGTTCGAGGCGATCGCGGTGCGCGCCGAGGACGGCCCGCGGGCGAACCCGCTCGCCGCGCTGTTCCTGCCCGAGCCGGGGGATCCCGTTCGCGTCTCGCCCGAGGAAGTCTCGTGGACGACGGGCGGGCTCATCAAGCTCGCGCTCTCCCGCAAAGGCGACCGGATCTCTGGCAACTACCTCCTGCGCCTGGCCGGCGGTCGGACGCTCCCCCTGCCGCTGGCATTCAGGCTCCCCGAGGGTTGGGAGCTTCCCGCCTGGGACGCACGTCCCTTCTTCGCGGAGCTCGATCGGATCTACCGCGAGGAGGCGTTCCTGGACGCCGCGGACGAGGCCGGCTACGCCCAGGCGATGGGTCGCCCGGCCGAGTTTCGCGCGTACCCCTTCTTGCCCTGGTACGCTTCGGCCGCCCTCAAGGAGATGGTGGCCAGGGTGGAGGACGACCCGCTGGGGCTCCTGCATTACCGCTGCCGGGTCCTGCACGTGGACAAACCCGCGGGCGGCGCGCCCGTCGAGGGCGCCTTGGCCGTCTCCGCCGGCCTTCAGGTGCGCCATCACTTCCGGTCCGGCGACCGCGTGTGCGTCGAGGTCGACGGCGAGTTCGTCCCTCGTTCGCGCAAGGTCCGCGCCGTGGGAGCCCACGCCCTGCCCGCCTCGGCCTTCGCCCTCGAGGAGAACGTGTTCGAGAGCGACGTCGCGCTGGGCGAGACCTCCTGGACCGCCCCCACCGACGCCGACGTGTTCGCCCTGTGCGGCGGGGACCGCAACCCGCTCCACGCCGACGCCGGACTGGCGCGCCTGGTGGGCTTCGAGCGTCCGATCCACCACGGCTTGTGGACGCAGGCCGCCGCCGTGGCGCGCCTGGAGCGCTCCATGATCCAGGCGCCGAGACCGATCTCTCGGCTCTCGTCGCGCTTCCTGGGTCCGGTGCCCTTTGGTTCCCGGGTGGACATGAAGGTCGTGCGTAGGGGCCGCGTCTTCGGCCGGCACCTGCTGCGCGCCACCGTTTCAGTGGACGCGGCTCCCTGCGTGGAGCTGGACTGCGTGGTGGACCCCCACCCCACCGCCTACGTCTGTCCGGGCCAGGGGGTGCAGAAGAAGGGCATGCACGAGCCGGCCTATTCCCGTTCGACCGCCGCCCGGGCGGTCTGGGACCGCGCCGATGCCTACACGCGATCCGCTTTGGGCTTTTCCCTGCTGCAAGCCGTGCGTGAGAATCCGGTGCGGATGGCCATGCCCGGGGGCGAGGTCTTCCACCCCGAGGGCGTGCTCAACCTCACGCAGTTCACCCAGGTGGCGCTGGTGGTGTTCTCGTGCGCGGCCGTGGCCGAGCTGCGGGACGCCGGCGCCTTCGTCGAGGGCGCGCACTTCTCCGGGCACAGCCTGGGCGAGTACTCCGCGCTCTCGGCCATCGGCGACCTGCTCACCCTCGAGGACGTGGTCCGGGTGGTCTACCATCGCGGTCTGACCATGCAGCACTACGTCCCGCGGGACGAGCGGGGAGAGAGCCCGTTCCGCATGGGCGTCGTCCGGCCGAACCACGCCGGCATCAGCGAGCAGCGGATGATGGCACTGGTGGCCGAGGTCGACGCCCTGCCCGGCTGTCACATCGAGATCGTGAACTACAACTGCCGCGGCAAGCAGTACGCGGTGACCGGCTATCGTCAGGGTCTCGACGCGCTCCGGGAGCGCCTGGGCGCCGGGGTCACGGGGAAGCCGCCCTACGTGGAGGTGCCCGGCATCGACGTCCCCTTCCACTCGACCCTGCTGCGCGACGGCGTGGACGCCTTTCGAAAGACCATCGAGGAAGTATTCCCGGCCCGCATCGCCCCGGAGCGCCTCGTCGGACGCTACTGGCCCAACCTCACTGGTCGCGTGTTCGAGCTCTCCACGGCCTGCCTAGACGACGTGCTCGCCCGCACGGGCTCGGAGCGCGTGGCGAACCTCAAGCGCGAGCTCGAGGCCGGCGCGGCGGATCTCGAGTTGGCCACCCGGACGCTGCTCATCGAGCTCCTGGCGTACCAGTTCGCCTCCCCGGTGCAGTGGATCGCCATCCAGGAGGGGCTCGTCCGGGCCGGGATCCGAGAGATAATTGAGATTGGCCCCGGGCATCAGCCCACCCTCTCCAACCTGTTGCACCAGACCCTGCCGGGCCTCGGCGTCACGAAGCCCGTCTTCCCGCTGCACCTGGAAAACCACTTCGAGTGGGTGACCGGCGCCTCGGCCGAGGACCGCTTCTGCGTCTTCCCGGAGGAGAAGAAACCCGCGCCGACGGTGGCCCCGGACGTCGCAGGGAAGACGCCAGATCCGGTAGCCCCCACGGCCGATCGTGCCGCCCCGTCCCCGGTCGCATCCCCGGCGCCCTCCGCGGGCGCCTCCACTTCAGCCGTCTCGGCGGCCGAGCCGGTGGCCTGCGGTCTGCAGACGCTGCTCGCGCACCTCGCCGGTGCCTGGCCCGACGAGCTCGATGCCGATCGCTCCCTCGAGGATCTGCTCCAGGGGAACTCGGCGCGCCGCAACCAGATGCTCTCCGAGCTCCAGAAGGAGTTCGGGCTCAAGAAGACCGATGGGCTGGCGGATCTTCCCTTCCAGAAGCTCGTCGGCGCCGTGGCCGCCCAGACCGGGGGCGCCTATCGCCTGCCGGGCCCCAACCTGGCCGCCGCGCGCAAGGAGATGTTCGCCCTGCTCCCGGGGCTCTCCCCCGACGACGCCGCGCGGCACCTCACCGGCGCCTGGGCGATGGACGCCGCCGGCGCTCAGTCCCTGATCACGGCCCTGGCGCCTTATGGGCGCGAGGGCAAGAGCAAACTGACGGGCAAGCCGAACCCGTTCCCGTTCCCGGCCGCGGACGCCGCCGCCGGACGGGCCATCCTCGACGCGGCCGCAGCCCTCGGGCTCGGTCTCACGGGACCGGCGCCGGTCGCGACGAAGGGTGGAGGCGCCGCCGCCGCGGTGGTGGACGCCGCCGTGCTCTCGGAGCTGCGCGCCGAGCTCACCGGCCCGTCCGGGGTCCTCACCCGGCTCGGGGAGGTCCTCGCCGAGGCCACCGGGCGTGAGAATCTGTCCCCCGTGCCGGGCCCCGCCCCCGTCCCCGCCCGGGGCGTGCCCCTGGACGCCCCCGCCTTCTCGGAGGAGCTGGCCGTGCAGTTCTCGGCCGCCGGGAACTGGATCCGGGAGGACGCGGTGCGCCTGGCGTCCGCGCTCGCGCTGGGACGGGAGCCCGACGCAGCACTGACCGCCCGCCTCGAGCGGCGCTTCTCGGACTCGGGCCTGGAGATGTTGCGCTCGGCCCGCGACCGGGCGGTCCAAAAAGGCGCGACGGAATCCGTAAAGAATCTTTTTGATGGATGGCTCGACCGCCTCCAGCGGCGTTCGGACCGCGATCCGGCGACGGATCATACCCTCGTCCTGCGCTCTTTGCGCGGCGAGCCCATGGCATCGACCCCGCCGGCGACGCCGGCCGCCCCCGGGACCCTGATCGTGACCGGCGCGGGCGCCCGCTCCATCGCCGAGGCGGTGGTCTGCCTGGCGCTCTCCCGCGGCTGGACGGTCATCAGCGGGGTGTCCACGCTGGATGACTCCCGCGTGAGGGCCGCCGCCGCCCTGTACCGCGAACACGCCTCGTCCTGCGCCCGACTGTGGCTCGCCCCCATGCGCCAGGGCAGCTTCGAGGACGTGGACGCCTTCGCGCGGTGGGCCGTGCGCCTGGCCCCCGCCGGCGCGCCGCTCGCGCTGCTCCCGTTCGCCGCCGTCGGCGTGAACGGCATGGCCCAGGACGTGGGTGTGGAGCATGAGCAGGCGCTCCGGGTGAACCTGCTGGGTGTGGAGCGTCTGTTGGCCCGTTGCGCCGAGGAGCTCGGCGCCCTGAAGGACGGTCGCCGGCTCCACTGCGTCTTGCCCATGAGCCCCAACCAGGGCGACATGGGGGGTGACGGGCTCTACGGCGAGAGCAAGATCGCCCTTCGCGCGCTCCTGAACAAGTGGTACGCCGAGCCGCTTTTGCGCGAGCGGACCCGGCTCGCCGGCGCCGTCATCGGCTGGGTGCGCGGCACGGGCCTGATGCACGGCCAGGACGATTTGGCGCTGCAGATCGAGCAGGCCCTGGGCGTGAAGACCTTCGACACCGCGACCATGGGCGCCCTGATCTTCCGGCTGACCCTGACCCGCGTCGAGGCCGCCGCCGCCGATCCGTTCACCGCCGACTGCACCGGCGGCCTGGCCGACGTCCCCGACTGGGGCGAGGCCTTCCGCCGCTTCCGGGCCGGGCAGGCGCCTTCCGCCGCACCGGCTTCCGGCCACACCGCCGCTCCGAAGAAGTCTCCCGCGATCGGCGCGCTGCCGTTCTCCCCTACGCCGCCCACACCCGCCGTTTCGGCCGCCCGCGGCCTCCCTTGGCGGGACTGGATCGTGGTGGTGGGCTACGGAGAGCTCGGCCCCTACGGCGATGAAGAGTGCCGCTGGCAGGCGGAGCGCAACGGCCGTCTGGCCCCCGAAGGCATTTTGCGTATCGCCCTGATGACCGGCCTGCTGCGCTACGACCGCGTCGCCGGAGATTTCGTCGACGCCGCCACCGGGGAACACCTGGGCGAGCGGGAAGCCGCCGAACGCCACGCCGACGAGGTGATGCGCCGCGTCGGCATCCGCTGGCGCCCCGAGTCCGGCCCCGACGCCGGCTTCCACGCCTCCCTCGAGTCCGTGGAGCCCA
>CALKWH010000287.1 GCA_938004375.1 uncultured Pseudomonadota bacterium | reverse complement strand
CCACCGAGATCTACACTCTTTCCCTACACGACGCTCTTCCGATCTCGACCTTCCCGTCGCGGTCCAGCACGCCCCACTTGCCGCGCGTGCAGTTCCCCGTGGAGTCGCAGTCGCCCTGCTTCACGGCCCGGGCGTGCCGGCGGTCGAGCAGGGGCTCCACGTAGGCGTACGAGTCCGGAAACACCGGCTTCCCGTCCCGTCGATAGTGCTTCCAGCGGCCGCCCCGGCAGCGGTCGGCGGGATCCGACGGGGTCCCCGGCGGATGGTCGATGGCCCGAACCTCCACGTCGTCCTCGCCGAAGTCGTACAGTTCGATGCAGTCATAGGCGGCCTGCAGCAGGACCTTTCCGTCCTCGCCGATGACCCCGAAGCGCCCGCCCTCGCATTCGGCGATGCCGCTCTCGCAGCGCCCACCCTGGTTGAAAATCATCAGGCCACCCGAGGCGAAGTCGAACGCAGCGTACTTCAGGGGGGTGAGCTGGCGGCCCCGCTCGTCCATGAGCGCCCAGCGCCGGCCGACGCGGATCCCCACGACCTTGTCGGACAACCACGCCAACTCCTCGTAGCGGTGCGGGACCACATTGGCGCCGTCGCGGCCGTAGGCGCCCCAGCGCTCTCGTCGGGAGACCCATAACAACTGATCCCCGCCGGCCTGGGAATCACTGACCCCGCGCAGGATGGGCTTCCCCTCCGGCGTGAGCACGACCGTGCCGTCCCCGACCGCGGGTTCCCCTGAGAAGAAGCCGTTGCCCATCAAATACAGGTGGCGATAGTTCGCCGGCACCACAATCTTTCCGTCCCAGGTGGTGAACCCCCAGAACTTGGCCGTCATCATCTGGAAGCCCCGCTCCTCCAGGGCTCCTACACGCTCATAGACCGCCTTCACCACGATCTTCCCATCTGCGCCGAGCACCCCCGCCGCTCCCCCCGCACACTGCGCGAGGGTCGGGCAGGCGCCCCCTTGATAAAAGACGGCACGGCCGAACTGGTACGGCTCGATCCAGGAGTAGACGGGCTTCACGACCCAGCGCGCGCTCCACCGGGGGACCTCGACCACCGGGGGGCCCGGCTCCGACGGCGCGCCGATGACAGGTCCGAGCGTGAACCACAGGGCGAGGAGGCAAGCGCTCATGAGCACCTCACTTCGCCGGCTCGAGCTGGAACAGGCCCCAGCGCGTCTCGGGAGAACACAGGATCGGGCGCCAGCTGCCGAGCTCGCAGACGCCGCCCTTGGCCACGCGGATCAGGAAGTTCGCGTGGGGCTCGATCCAGGCGTGAGCCACGGGCACGATGACCCGCCCCTTGCGGTCGGTCAGCCCCCACTTTCCTCCCGTGCAGGTGCCGATCCGCGTGCACTTCCCCCCCTCGTTGACGCGCACCCACACCTGGCCGGGGGGCAGCATGGTGAAGCCGGCGCGGACCGATCCGTCCGGCTCGCGGCGCTGGGACACCGTGGTGGCCTGCAACACCTGGAGCGCTTGGTACTTCGGCTTCAGGAGCACCCGACCGGTCACGTCCATCAGCCCGAACTTCCCGCCGGCGCACTCACAATCGCCGTCGGAGTATCCGACGCGCCGGATGTTCTTTCCCGCCGCGGTGATGGTCGGGCAGTAGAGGTCCTTGCCCGATTTGACGCTGCACGTGCTGCCGGGCGCGGCGAAGACGAAGGCGCCGAGGTTGAAGGGGCAGATGGCCGGACTTCCGGCGGGCGACAGGACCTTCCCGGTGGCCGAAACCAGGCCCCACTTCCCGTTCTCCAGGAACCGCGCCACGCCCTCCCGCAGGGGCATGAGAAGCTCGTACTTCGCGGGGACCACGACCGCGCCCGCCTGATCCAGCAGTCCCCACTTCCCGTTCTCCAGGAACCGCATCCCGTCCTTGTGCCAGTGCAACATCTCGTACTTCGGCGCCACGACCTCCCGCAGGGCGCCGTCCAGGTACCCCCAGCGCCCGTTGGAGACGACCAGCATGCCCGTCGTGCGCGGCGCGTCGATCCAGTCGTACCTGTAGTCCAGCAACACCTTGCCGTCCGGGGCGATCAACCCCCACTTTCCGCTGGTGCAGGCACCGCCGGTGTCGCAGGTGCCCTCCTTCACCGCCCGCAGGACCTCGTTGTCGCCCACGGTGTCGACGTAGGAGTAGTCGCCGGGCAGCCAGGGTCGGCCGTCCCGATGGTACACGCGCACCCGGCCGCCGGTGCAGCGATCCGAGAACGTCGCGTCGGGGTCGGCGTCGGCCGGGGCCGTGATCACGCGGATCTCGACCTCGTTCTGCTCCGCGTCTCCCACGGCCGTGAGCTCGACACAGTCATGGACCGCGGGCAGCACGATCCGCCCGTCCTCGGCCATGACGCCCGTGCGCCCGCCCTCGCAGCCCGAGGTGTCGAGCTCGCAGCGCCCGCCCAGGTTGAAGGTGAGCAGCCCGCCGGCCCCGTAGCCGAACGCATGGTAGCGCAGCGGCGTCACCTGCCGGCCGGCGTCGTCCACCAGCGCCCACCGTCGGCCGACCCGCACGGCCACGACCCGGTCGCCCACGGCGTTGTACTCGGCGAACCGGTGCGGCAGCAGCGGTTTTCCCGTGAGCCCGTAGGCGCCCCACTTGCCGCCCCTGGAGGCCCAGAACACCTTCTCCTGTTCCAGGGCGAGCTCGTCGATCCCGGACAGGATGACCTTGCCCTCGGCATCGAGGAGCTCGAGGGCGCCCCCCGGGGTCCGCGCCTCGAAGAAGCCGTCTCCGAAGGCGATCAATCGCTGGTATTTCGCCGGGATCAGCCATTGGCCGTCGGGACCGACGAGGCCCGTCTTGCCGTCCTGGACCACGAGGTAGCCTTTTTCATGCACGGCTTTCACGCGGTCGTACTGGAACTTCAGCAGGGCGCGCCCGTCGGGACCGATCAGCCCCGACTTGGCGTCTGTGCAACTGTCCAGGCGGGGACAGGTGCCGCCCAGGTAGGTGACGATGTGCCTCCCGCCGATGTACTCGAGAAAGGTGTACACGGGCTGCTCCAGCCATCGCACGGTGAAGCGCCGGATGTCGGTGAGAGCCGGGAGCGTGACCGTCGCGGGGGTCTTCTCCGGGGCCTTGCCGTCGGCCGCCGGCTGGGGCGTCACCGACGGCTTCGGGTCGGCGGGAGGGTCCGTCCAGGAGATCTCGGGCCGAAGGGACACGAGAACGAAGACGAAGGCGAGGGCGACTCTGGACATGGCTTCCTCCGGGTTGCCCGGGAAGGGTACCGCAATTCGCCGGTGCTGACAACGACCGGGCGCGAGGAGCACAGGGCAAACGCATTATGGGCATACGCTAATCATGTGGATTAGAACTTCGTACACAGTTGCTGCTGGGCGCGGGTGCGCCGGACTGAATTGTCGCT
>CALKWH010000286.1 GCA_938004375.1 uncultured Pseudomonadota bacterium | reverse complement strand
ACCACCGAGATCTACACTCTTTCCCTACACGACGCTCTTCCGATCTACAGGCGGTCTCGCTGCTCGTGGCTGATGCGCAGTACCACGGGATGAACTACATCATCGATAGCGCCGTAGCGGCCAATCTGCATCTGACCGACCCGAATTTCGATGCCTCTCCGATTGCCGCGGCCCTGATCGAGAACAGCGCGGTCCGTGACCCGATCCTTGCGGGCAAAACCGGACTCATCGCCGCCGCCGACGCATTCCGTGCCTTCCCACTGGGTAAGGGCAACGACAGCGTCCCCGGTTACCCGATGATGTCCTTCTATGTCACCCCACAGGAAATGAAGATGATCTTCGAGATGAACGTCGAGGTCATGCAGGGCAACGTTCCGCTGGAGTACTACCTGAACCCAGCAGGCATGCGCTACATCTTCGACCCGACCCGTGGCCAGTTCGACAAGGTCGTGGCGGTGTTTCTGTGCAACGACGTCTTCACAACCATGGAATGTTTCACCAATGGCACCCTGCTGGATCTGACCGACACGTCCATTGAAAACATGCTGCGCCTGGCCGTGGACGACACCGTCGCGCGGTGGCTCCCCCTGTACCGGTACGTGAGCGGGGACATGGTGATCGATCCAAAAATTAAAGATGGAACGATCATCGACATGTCCAATGACGCCGAAGTAACTTCCCTGCTCTTTGATGCCCAGCCCGGCGATTACGACGCCAACGGCGCGATTGTCCAAGAGCTAAAGGCCTGGGTCGCACTGTTCTCGTTCATCGGAGCTCTCGACGACGACTGGAGCGCTCAGGGCCTCAACGGCGGCGAAGTCGCCGACGGCATTCCCTCGGTCCCTGCCCGCATCTACGACATCAACCAGGTGCCGACCGTGGGCGATCCGAACTGGCAACTGGGTCTGTTCCGTGGCCTCGACAAGCCGGCCTACTGCGCGATGACCTCCGATTCGCGCATCTGCAACTAGCAACGCGAAATGGACATTCAGTACTGAAATCAGAAATTTGACATGCCAAATAATTCACCCGAACGGGGGATAGGAATGCGGAGTTGATTCCGATACGCTGACCAAGAGAAGGAGCACACCATGAAGAATCACCGGTTGGTCATACTCTTATTCGTCATTTTCCCTTGGGTCGTCTTTTCCGGGTGCGATGCCGGCACTAAAGTGGTGGACTCATGCGGGGACGGATTCCTGGACCCGGGGGAGGAGTGCGATGGTTCGGAGATGGTGGCCACGAACTGTCAGGAGTTGGGCTATTACGAACAGTTTGGGGCCTTGAAATGCAAGGAGGATTGCACGCTGGACGTTTCCGTCTGTTCCGCCGGATGCGGGGATGGGGTTGTCCAAAGCAACTACGGAGAAGTCTGTGACGGTGTAAACCTGATGAATACCTCATGTCAGGATGTCGGTCTCGGCGGGGGCACTCTCAAATGTAAAAACAACTGTCGGTTTGACGCTTCTGAATGCGAGATTCCAGCCATCTGCGGGGACGGGACCATAACGGGTCCCTTTGAAAAATGTGAAGGCGACAATCTGAACGGACAGAGTTGCGTGACCCAGGGATTTGCGTCGGGTTCACTTTCCTGTGACGGAGAATGTGGTTTCGATCTTCGCAACTGCTCATTCAGCACCGAATGCGGAGACTCGGTGGCCGAAGGCGAAGAGCAATGCGATGATACGGACCTGAAGGCTTCCACCTGCGAATCCCTGGGCTACTATGCAGGAGTTCTCGGTTGTTCCAATGAATGCATGTTTGATGTGTCCAACTGCCAGGGTTCGGGACATTGCGGAGATGGCCTGATTGAACCCCTTTTCGAACAATGCGATGGAACTGCCCTGGATGGCCAGGACTGCCAACAACTTGGGTACCACGGCGGAACGCTTGTCTGCGCCGAAAACTGCACCCTCGATATATCTGACTGCGTTGCTGAGGGGCGTTGCGGCGATGGTATCATCCAGGTCGAGCCGGAACAATGCGATGGAACCGCCCTGGATGGCCAGGACTGCCAACAACTTGGGTACCACGGTGGAACGCTTGTCTGCGCCGAAAACTGTACTCTCGACATATCCGACTGCGTAGCTGTGGGGCGTTGCGGCGACGGAATCATCCAGCCCGAAACGGAGCAATGCGAGGCGTTGGATCTTGCCGGAGCCACCTGTGAATCCCTGGGACAGAATCCCCACGGCTTGCTGGTTTGCGACAATTCCTGCCACTTTGCCTTGTCGCTTTGCAACGCGGTCAACGCGCTGGCCTCCGGCAGAGAACATACGTGTATCATCCATGAAAACGGTAACAACTACTGTTGGGGATACAACAACTTTTGCCAACTCGGCATCGGATCACCTTGCAACATCCCCGTATATTCACCCGTCCTTGTCAGCGGCTCACATCAATTCTCATCGTTTTCGGCAGCGTCATATACCACGTGTGCCATCGATACCGCAGGAAGCGCGTATTGTTGGGGAATCAATTCCTACGGTCAACTAGGGGATGGAACCATAAATCACCACGATATTCCGAATCCCGTTTCAGGAGGACACACGTTTGTTTCCATCAAAAACGGTCTTGAATTCACCTGCGCACTTTCAACCGACGGGGATATCTACTGCTGGGGCAGAAACAACTCTGGTCAACTGGGGGATGGAACCACCACCCAGCGCATGGTTCCTACACTGGTTCTTGGGGGCCATAAATATGTGTATCTGTCCTCGGGCTCGGCTTCATCCTGCGCCATCGCCACGGGAGGGGAATCTTATTGCTGGGGAGGCAATGGGGATGGCCAACTGGGTAATAATAGCACCATCATGGCGATGACTCCGACCCTACTTCAGGGGACCCCCATGGTCTCCATTTCCGTGGGTGGGACGCATGCCTGCGCCATTTCGACAGATAATCTCATTTATTGCTGGGGCGACAACAGTTATGGACAACTCGGCGATGGTAGTTTCACACGGAAACTGCTTCCCGTGCAGGTCCTGGGAGGATACTCCTTTCATCAGGTGACCGCAGGTACCAGACACACCTGCGGAATCACGGCGCAAGGAAATACCTATTGCTGGGGCTACAACAACTGGGGTCAACTTGGCAACAACAACACAATCAATCAGAACGCCCCAGTGACCGTTCTTGGAGGAATTCTTTTTTCCACACTAGCTCTGGGCTTTGAACATACCTGCGGTATTTCCTCCTCCCATGACGTGTACTGCTGGGGGCTCAATGATAACGGAGAGCTGGGGGACGGCACCATCGAAAACCGCGCCTTCCCGACTTTGGTATCTTTTTGAAGTGGAGGACAAACAACTGAGATCTGACAGCCGTGGTCAGGTTCGATGATACCGTCTGAAACGATTACAGGATGCGGTTCAAGAAATTTGGGTATTTTTTCTTTTGTATTGATCCTGGGGTGGTGACCGGAATACAGGTCGCTTGCCCTGGGCTGGTCTGTGCAACCCGCTTCGCGGGTATCTGGAACTGGAAATGTATCGGGGATCATCGAACTTGGTGAGCGCTGTGACTCATTCCCGGTGTTCTGGTCCGGTGTTCCGACTCCGCAACCATACGGGGTCATCTCCACCATTTGATCGCCTTCATCAATTCCGTGACAAATAATTCACCCGAACGGGGGATAGGAATGCGGAGTTGATCCCGATACGCTAACCAAGAGAAGGAGCACACCATGAAGAATCACCGGTTGGTCATACTCTTATTCGCCATTTTCCCTTGGGTCGTCTTTTCCGGGTGTGACGCCGGCACCAAGTCGGTGGACTCGTGCGGGGACAGTTTCGTCGATCCGGGGGAGGAGTGCGACACCGACGTGGGGGAAAACACCTGCGCGTCGCTGGGGCACTATGACGCGCTCGGGGAGTTGAAGTGCACCGACGGCTGCAAGTTCGACCGGTCCGACTGCGGCGGGCGCTGCGGCGACAACCTGGTGGACGTGGGCGACGCGGAGCAGTGCGACGGCGAGAACCTCAACGGCAAGAGCTGTCAGAGCCTGGGGTACGGCGGCGGCGAGCTGGCGTGCTCGCCTATTTGCCAGTTCGTGCTCACGGGGTGCACCAACGCCTGCGGCAACGGCTACATCGAGGGCGACGAGGCCTGCGACGACGGCAACAACCGCTCCGGGGACGGGTGCTCCACGGCGTGCGTGGTCGAAGAAGGCTGGGCGTGCGAGGCGGGGAACCCCAGCGCGTGCGCGCCGGTGTGCCTGGATGGGCAGGTGGTGGGCGACGAGGACTGCGACATGGAGAACCTGGACGGCGAGACCTGCGTCGGACTGGGGTATTACGGCGGCGAGCTGGAGTGCGATTTTTCGTGCGCGTTCGACGAGTCCGATTGCGCGGCCGCCGGGCGCTGCGGAGACGGCGCGATCCAGGGGGATTTCTCCGAGGTGTGCGACGGCGCGGAGCTGGGCGGCCAGAGCTGCGAGGGGCTGGGTTACTACGGCGGCACCCTCGCGTGTCAGGCGAACTGCCGGGGCTTCGACGTCACGGGGTGCGCTGGCTCGGGGCGCTGCGGCGACAACGTGATCCAGGCGGACCACGGCGAGGTGTGCGACGGCTTCAGCCTGGGCGGCCGGAACTGCCAGGACGAGGGGTATTTCACGGGGACGCTGGCCTGCGACGCCGATTGCGCGGGGTACGACGTGTCCGGCTGCGTCGTCATCAGCACGTGCGGCGACGGCGAGGTGCAGACGGTCAACGGGGAGGTGTGCGACGGGCTGAACCTCAACGGACTGTCCTGCGTCACCCGGGGCTATTACGCCGGTGACCTCGCCTGCCGGGAGCACTGCATGGGGTTCGACGAGAGTCAGTGCCAGGGGCGCTGCGGCGACGCCACCGTCCAGAGCGCCGCGGGCGAGGTGTGCGACGGCGCGGAGTTGGTCGGGCAGACCTGCGCCGACCAGGGGTTCTACGCCGGCACGCTGGCCTGCAGCGCCAACTGCACGAGCTTCAACGTCATCGGCTGCTCGGGCTACTGCGGGGACGGCACCGTGCAGAACACGCACGGCGAGGTGTGCGACGGCTTGAACCACGGCGGACAGACCTGCCTGACGCAGGGCTACTACGGCGGGACGCTCACGTGCAACCCCAACTGCCAGACCTTCGGCCTGGCCGACTGCGCGGCCGTGGGGCGCTGCGGCGACTCCCTGGTCCAGGGCGGCTTCGGCGAGCTGTGCGACGGCAACAACCTGTCCGGGCAGACCTGTACCTCACGCGGATACTACGGCGGCACGCTGGCCTGCGCGAGCACGTGCAACGGCTTTGTCGAGAGCGGTTGCGCGGCCGTGGGTCGCTGCGGCGACGGCGTGATCCAGTCCGCGTACGGCGAGGTGTGCGATGGGGGCAACCTGGCGAGCCAGACCTGCGAGTCCCGGGGCTTCTACGGCGGCATCCTGACCTGCTCCGCGGACTGCCGCGCCTTCGTGGAGACCAACTGCGCGGCGGTGGGGCGCTGCGGCGACGGGACCATCCAGGGCGGCTACGGCGAGGAGTGCGACGGTTCGAATCTCGCCGGGCAGACCTGCGCGTCGCAGGGCTTCAACCCCGGCACGCTGTCGTGCAGCGACTGTCAGTTTGTCACATCTGGCTGCAACGGCTTCTGCGGCGACGGCAACATCCAGTCAACTTACGAGCAGTGCGACGGCCTGAACCTGGGCGGCGCCGACTGCGTCTCCCGCGGCTTCTACACAGGGACCCTCGGCTGCAACGTCTCCTCCTGCCAGTACGACACCGGCGGCTGTCAGTACTTCTGCGGCGACGGGGCCACGCAGACCTCCTTTGGCGAAGCCTGTGACGGCGCCGACTTCAATGGCCAGACCTGCGAGACGCAGGGGTACTATCCCGGCTCCCTCTCCTGCTCCGGCGGCTGCGCTTTCCAGTTCGGTAGTTGCGGCGGATACTGCGGCGACAGTCTGGTGCAAACCAGCTTTGGCGAGGAGTGCGACGGCAGCAACTTGAACGGTCAGAGTTGCAGAAGTTTGGGATATTTCACCGGAGGTCTAGAATGTCATTCTTCTTGTAATTATGATAATACATGTGTCGATTTGGAATTAATCGATGCAGGATACTATGACATGTGTGCCTTGCTAAAAGACGGTAGTGCGCGTTGTTGGGGAAATAATGGATTTGGAAAATTGGGAGATGGTACAACAAATGATCGAAACACGCCAACCAAGGTTGCCATTGATGATCCAATAGTGGCCTTATCAGCAGGTCCTCTTCATACTTGTGCAGTATTAACCACTGGTTCTGTTAAGTGTTGGGGAAATAATAGTAATGGCCAATTGGGAGATGGCACTCTTAGTACAAGAATTAATCCGGTTTTTGTTTCTGGTTTGACGAATGCAATCGGCATTGAACTTGGCAGATCGGAAGAGCACACGTCTGAACTCCAGTCACCGAATACGATC
>CALKWH010000285.1 GCA_938004375.1 uncultured Pseudomonadota bacterium | reverse complement strand
AGATCGTATTCGGTGACTGGAGTTCAGACGTGTGCTCTTCCGATCTTCCCCCGAGACCCTGGAAGTTGTCAGTCCGCGAACAGCGCGCGGATGAACTCGTCGCCTTGGAGGAGGCCAAAGAAGCCGGCTGCGGCGGCGTCCTCGTCGTAGGTCTCGACCGCGTCTGGGGCGACGCCGGGCTTGTAGATCAGGAACGGCACCGGGTCGTGGGTGTGGGTGCGCAGCGCGCAGGGCGTGGGGTGGTCGGGGAGCACGGCGAGGGCCACGGGCTCATCCATGGCCGCGGTGGCCTCGAAGATCGGCTTCACGACGCGGGCGTCGAGGGCCTCGACGCACTGGAGCTTCAGGTGGACGTTGCCCTCGTGACCGGCCTCGTCGGCGGCCTCGATGTGCAGGTAGACCAGATCCACGTCGCGGATGGCCTCGAGCGCGGCGGCGACCTTGCCCTCGTAGTTGGTGTCGTAGAGGCCCGTGGCGCCGGGCACGTGGATCACCCGGAAGCCGGCGTATTTGCCGATGCCGTGGAGCAGGTCCACCGCCGAGATGACCGCGCCGGTGCGGCCGTAGAGCTCCTGATACGTCTTCATGCGGGGCCGGCGGCCCGCGGACCAGGGCCACAGGCTGTTGCCCGGATCCTTGCCGGCGGCGACGCGGGCGCGGTTAATCGGGTGGTCGGCCAGGAACGCCTGGGAGCGGACGATCAGGTCCCGCAGGAGCGCCGCGGTCTGTTCGCCGGCGGGGCCTGTGGCCGCGGGGAGCACGTCCCGCCAGGGGGCGCCCGGCACGTCGTGGGGTGGCGTGAGCTTCAACTCGTTGACGCCGCCGCGGACCACCAGCAGGTGGCGGTAGGAGACGCCGGGGTGGAAGGACACGCCGTCGCGCCCCAGGACCTCCTGGACCGCGGAGATGAGCGCGCGCCCCTCGTCGGTGGTGATGTGCCCCGCGCTGTGGTTCTTGAGGCGGTCGCCGTCCAGGCAGACCAGGTTGCAGCGCATGGCCAGGTCGTCCGGGCCCAGCTCCACGCCCATGGCCGCGCCCTCGAGCACGCCGCGGCCCTCGTAGACCGCGCGCACGTCGTAGCCGAGCACGGCCAGGTTGGCCACCTCGGATCCCGCGGGCAGCTCGTCGGGCACGGTCTTGAGCATGCCCGAGCGGCCCAGGGCCGCCAGCCGGTCGATGTGGGGCTTGCGCGCCGCCTGGAGCACGGTGCGCCCGCCGAGCTTCTCGATGGGAGTGTCGGCCATGCCGTCGCCGAGGATGATGATCGTCTTCATGAGCCGTACTTCTCCTGCAGCAGCGCCTTGAAGGCGGGGTAGTCGTTGTCGAGGGGGGCGACGTGCTCGGGCTTGTCGTCCAGGCCCGCCAGGGACGGCGGCAGCGCCGGATCGAAGCCGAGCAGCTCGATGATTTTCTCGGGGAACTTGGCCGGGTGCGCGGTCTCGACGGACACGCAGGTGCGGCCGGTGCCCAGATCGCCGGCGGCCTCGGCGGGGTGCGCCGCGGCGAAGCGCGTCAGCCCGGCCCAGGCCACGGCCCCGTGGGGCTCGAGCAGCAGGCGGTGGTCCCGCCAGGCGTCTCGGATGGTCGCCTCGGTCTGGGCGTCGGTGACGCTCACCGCGAACATGTCCCGGCGGACCGCGTCGAGGTCCGCGGGCCGGTGGATGCGCCCCTTCTCGTCCATGATGCCGCCGTACATGGCGATGAGCCGCGCCACGTTGCTGGGGTGACCGACGTTCATCGCGCTCGAGATGCAGTTGCGGGACGGCGCGATGACGTGGTATTCGCCGTTCTCCCAGTAGAGCGGGAACTCGTCGTTCTCGTTCGTGGCGACCACGAAGCGGCGCACGGGCAGCCCCATCTTCTTCGCGATGAGGCCGCCCATGAGGTCGCCGAAGTTGCCCGACGGCACCGAGAAGACGACCTCCTCGCCGGGTTTGGCGAGCTTCGCCCAGGCGTGGAAGTAGTAGACCGCCTGGGGCAGGAGGCGGCCGATGTTGATGGAGTTGGCCGAGGACAACTGCAGGGCGTCGAGCTCGCGGTCGTTGAAGGCCAGCTTCACCAGGGCCTGGCAGTCGTCGAACTTGCCGTCCAGGCTCAGCACGCGGATGTTGCGCCCCAGGGTGGTCATCTGCTTGCGCTGGCGGGCGGTGACCTCGGTGGTGGGGAACAGCACGACCACCTGGATGTTGTCGAGCCCGTAGAAGGCGTTGGCGATGGCGCTGCCGGTGTCGCCGGAGGTCGCCGTGAGGATCAGCAGGCGTCGGCCCTCCTGACCCAGGAAGTGCTGCATCAGGCGGCCCATCATGCGGGCGGCGAAGTCCTTGAACGAGGCGGTGGGCCCTTGGTCCAGGCGCATCACGAAGCGTCCGGGGGCGCCCTCGACGGCCTCGAGCGGCACCGGGAAGTCGTAGGCGTCGTTCACCAGGCGGCGGAGCTCGTCGGCGGGGAGCTCGTCGGCCAGGAACTTGTGGAGCACCTCGAAGGCGATGCCGGGGTAGTCCAGCCCGCGCAGGGCCTCGAGCTCGGCGGCGGTGAACGTGGGGTAGCGCTCGGGCATGAAGAGCCCGCCGTCGGCGGCCAGGCCCTTGAGGAGGGCGGCGCCGAAGCGCTCGGGCTCGGCTTTCAGGTTGGTGGAATGATACAGCATGCTGGGCTTCTCCGTGGTTGCGGGTGGGGTTCAGGGGTTGCGCAGGAGCGCCGACGAGGCGCCGCCGGCGCCGTACTCGGGGGCGGTGTGGACGACCGGGCGGCCGTCGAGGACGCCCAGGGCCACGTCGAGCTCGCGGATGACATCGTCCGGGTGCTCGGCGCCCACCGACAGCCGGATCAGGTTGCCGGGGATGGCGGCGAGCTTGCGGCCCTCCTCGCCCTGCTGCGAGTGGGTGGAGATGGCCGGGATGGTGGCCACGGACTTGATGCGCCCCAGGTCGGTGGCGCGCCAGATGCGGGTGAAGGCGTCGAACACGGCGCGGGCGTTCGCTGCGCCGCCGGCGACCTCGAAGGACATCAGGTGCCCGTAGCGGTTGACGGGCTTTCCGTAGAGCTCGTCGTGCTCGGCGTCGACCAGCCACATGTATTTCTTCGCGACCTCATGCAGCGGACACGACGGCAGCCCCAGGTAGTTGACCTTGGCGATGTGCTTGTGGCCCTCGAGGAACTGGGCGACCTTCATGGTGTTGCGGGACATCTGGTCCATCTTCATGCGCAGGGTGCGGGCGTCGTTGATCACCAGCACGCACTGCTGGGGCGAGAGGTTGGGGCCGTTGTCCCGGGCGGGCAGCAGCTTGAGGTAGGTGCAGAAGTCGGCCTTCAACGCGTCGTTGTCGACCTTGCAGGTGAGCCCCTTCTTCGCGATGATGGCGCCGGCCACGCCGAAGCCGCTGGTGGTGAGCGACTTGGTCACGCTCTGGATGACGATGTCGGCGCCGTGGGCCAGCGGCCGCATGAGCGCCGGCGAGGCCACGGTCGCGTCGACGATCATGGGGATCCCGTGCTTGTGGGCCAGCGCGGCGACCTGCTCGAGATCGAAGAACGCCAGGGTCGGGTTGCTGGGCATCTCGCCGTACAGGAAGCGGGTGTTCTCGTCGATGAGGGACTCCCACTCGGCGAGATCGGCGGAGTTGATGACCTTGCGCCACTCGATCTTGTCCTCGGCGTCCCGGCGCACGGAGAACTGCTGGTAGGTGCCGCCGTACACCTGGGAGGTGGCCACGAAGTTGCGGGGCCGCTTCGGATCCTTCGGATCGGGGTGGAGGAACTCCTCGGTGGCGGTGCGGATCGCCGACATGCCCGAGGACGTGACCAGGCAGGAGGCCTCGCAGCCGGTCTGGTACTCCTCGAGCAGGGCCAGCAGCCCCTCTAGGTAGTACATGCTCGGGTTGGCGATGCGCGAGTAGCACCACGTGGGCACCTGGTAACCCAGCGCCAGCTCCATCTCGTCCGAGTCCCGGTAAGCCTGGGACGTGGAGAGATACATGGGTTCGATGATGGAGCCCTGGTTGAAGTCCAGGGCCTCCTGCATCGAGTACAGGCCGTGCACGGCGATGGTGTCGAACCGGCAGGCGCGCAGGTTCTTCCGGTATTCGCTGTGCCATTCCATCGCCCGTTTCGCCGCATCGAGGTACTTCTGAATGCTCATCGTGGCTCCTTTCAGGGGGTGAGGCTTGCTTGCCAGTTTCAGACGGGGCTCAGAAGAACACGGCGGCGGTCCGCCTGTCAATATGGTAGTTGACCGAAACGATAGGAAAACGGACGCCGCCGATCAGGGCAGGACGCGGACGGGGAGCGACCGGTTGACGGTGGTGCCGTCGCCGCAGGAGCCGTAGCCGTTCTCGCCCCAGCAGCGCACGGTGGCTCCGTCGAGGCGGACGCAATTGACATTGAAATGGGTGAGCAGCCCGGCTCCCCCGGTCAGGCCGGTGACGTTCACCGGCGTCAGGGAAGGCGTGGTCGTCCCGTTACCGAGCTGCCCGTGGGCGTTGGCCCCCCAGCACATGGTGGAGCCGCCCGTGAGGCGGGCGCAGGTGTGGGCATTGCCGGCGGCGACCTCGACGACCCCGGCGAGGCCGGTCACGGTCACGGAGATCGGAAGAGCGTCGTGTAGGGAAAGAGTGTAGATCTCGGTGG
>CALKWH010000284.1 GCA_938004375.1 uncultured Pseudomonadota bacterium | reverse complement strand
CGGGCGTAGGATCCGTCCTTCTCGTGGAGAAAGACGTCGTGCTCGCGGATGACCTCGAGCATGCGATCGTGCAGGCCGGGGCGGCCCAGGACCAGGCGTCCGGTGAAGGGGTCGAAGGCGGCGCCGTCCACGTCCGAAGCGAGGGCGCCGGCCCCGCGGGCGATGAGCACGCCGGCGGCCAGATCCCACGGGTGGAGGTTGACCTCGAGGTAGCCGTCCACCTGCCCGCGGGCGACGATGCAGCAGTCCAGCGCGGCCGACCCCGTGCGGCGCAGGCCCTGGGTGCGCGTCATGAAGGTCTGGATCATCGTGAGGTAGCGCTCGGGCCGGGTGGTCCGGTCGTACCCGCAGCCGAACATCAGGAGCGCGGACGACAAGTCGCCGAGGGGGCGCAGCGTCGGCAGCGGGGCGTCGTTGAAGCGGGGAGCCTCGCCCGCCACGCGGGAGAAGGTCCACCCCAGGGCCGGCGCGTGGACGACACCCACGGCGGCCTCGCCATCGACGAGCAGCGCGATGGAGACGCAGAAGAACGGCAGCCCGTGGGCGAAGTTGGTGGTCCCGTCCAGGGGGTCCACGCACCAGACCCGGCGTGCAGCACCGGTCTGCCCCCCTTCCTCGGCGAGGATGGCGTCGCCTGGGAAGGCCTCGACCAGCCTCTCCCGCACCAGTGCCTCCGAGCGGCGATCGTACGGCGTCACCAGATCGATGACCCCCTTGTGCTCGACGACCTCCGGGGCGACCCCCCGTTCATGGCCCTCGAGCAGGATCCGACCCGCCTCGCGGGCGATCCGCAGCGCGACGTCGAGTTCTCGTTGCATGCTGGCCTCCAGGGGTTTCGCTCAGATTGCCTTGAGCAGGTCGATCAGTTTGCGGCGGGCGGCCTCGCCTTCGGAGGCTGGAATCACACGGATGATCTCGGCGAACTGGAGATAGCCATGCACGCCCAGCCAGTTGGAGAAGTGCCGCCGCGCGGCGTGGTACATGAAGGACTCCAGCGGCACCCACTCGAGGCAGGAGCGCAGATCCTCCAGCGTCCGTGCGCGAGCCACCTCCTGCGCCCCCTGCCCGGGCATGCGGAAGATGAAGTCGCCGAACCCGAAGTGGTGCAGCAGGTGCTGCTGCAGCATGGTCAGCAGGTGGGGGGAGGTCTTGGGCATGAAGGAGGCACCCAGGCCGGTGATCTCCTGCTCCCGGTGGGAGCGGGCGCTCATGATCACGACGGGAAACTCGGCCTGCAGGGCGTTGCGCTTCTCGAGCAGGCGGATGCCGGCATCGCTGTCGTTCTTCCCCTCCTTCGGGAAGCCCAGCGCGGAGATGACTCCCACCATGCGATCACCGTAGCGCTCCATGTAGTCCGCGGCCTGCTCGAAGGAGGAGGCGAGCAGCAGCACGGGGCGCTCGTTCTGAGCCTTCTCGCGCAGGCGCTCCGGCGAGGCGGTTGGCGGCAAAAGCGAGAGGGTGCGCTCGGTGAGCTCCCGCAGGATCAGCGGGATGAAGTACGAGGCGAAGTTGATCTCGTCCTCGACGAGGAGCAGGAACCGGCGGTGCTGCACCTGGTAGAGCTCCTCGGCGTTCAACTGATCCTCGATCAGGTCGATGACGGCCTCGGCCAGCCCGGGCTCGGAGTGCCAGCGGAAGTGGTAGGCCATGGAGCCAAGGGGCGTGGGGGCGGGCGTCCCGTTGAGGGGAAACGGACCGTGGGAAATGACCGCCACGGCGCGGGCCCGGGAGGGCGTGCCCTCGAGCAACTGGTTCGCGTCATAGCCGGGCAGATGGTGGCCCAGCACCAGGACGTCAGCGGCGGCGTCGAGCGGGGCGTCGGTCACGCGGACGAGCTCGATGGCCGCCGCCATGGGACGAAAGCCCTCCTCGAAGAGCGCGAAATCGTAGGTACTGCCGTAGAAGGCAACTTTGCGGATGAGTTCCATGAGCCCCCCTTCAGGTGGTTTTGAATATAGGAAAAGCGGCGAGAAAACGAAAGAGGGAAAAGCTACATGTCACGCTTGTGACGGGCCATGGGCGGCTCGGGCACGGGCACGGGCTGGGGTCCGCGGACGCGCGGGCCGGGACCGGGGCCGGGGCCGACCATCGGGGGCACCACCACCGGCAGCATGCCGGGACCGATCATCGGGGGAACCACGATGACCGCAGGCCCCATGCCGTCGTGGGGGCCCATGCCGTCATGGGGACCCATGCCGTCGTGGGGACCCATGGGCAGTGGAGGATCCACGAGGGGCGGGGGGACCATGGGGCCGACGACCAGCGGGCGGCGGTGACGGAACTTGGGCGGCACCACCTTGATCTCGACGGTGGCCTTGGCGCGGGCGCGACGCACGCGCTCGGCGACCTTCTTCGCGCGCTCGACGCGGGTGGGATCGGCGGGGTTGTACGGGCGGGCGGCGTGCCAGTTCGGCGTCACGGGGCGGACCACGATGTCCTTGCGGGCCGGGCCCTTGTACGGGCCGGGGACGAAGGTGACGGTGGGGATGGCGAGCGGCTTCACGATCACGCGGGGCTTCTGCACCTTGACCGGGGGGAGCTTGGCGTAGAACGCGGGCAGCTCGATCTTGGCCTGCACGGCGTAGTTGCGACCGCGGGGGTGATGCCGCAGGTAGGCCTCACGCCAGGCCTGGGTACGCTTGTAGCGGCGGCGCAGGACGTCCACGGTGTTCTCCTCGTAGTCCGGCAGCCAGGTCTCGACGCTGGCGTTGGCCTCGGTGATGATCTTCTGCTGTTCGGGGGTCGGCTTGATCACGCCGGCGGCCAGCATGGCCTGCAGACGGCGCAGCAGGTAGGCGTTGGCAGTCATCAGGGCGATCACGCGCTGGTTCTCGCGGGTGGCGACGCTGTTCTCGTCGAGCACCTCGACCAGCGGGGCGGCCTCGGTCTCGTACACCTTCACGTCGTTCTTGGCCGTGGCCTCCTCGGCCTTCTTGACCATCTCTGCGGACTTGGCCTCGAGCTCGACGATGCCCTTCTCGAGAGCCTCCATCTGCTTCTTGAGCTCGTCGAGGCGGGCGGTGGTGGCCTTGGTCAGGAAGTCCACGCGGGCCGCGGCAGCCTTGTTCTCGGCCTCGTACCACTTCTCCCAGTCCTCCTTCTCGGGATCATAGGCGATCGGGGCGGCGGCCTTCGAAGTCGTACCGTCGAGCATGATCACCACGGCCTTGCCCTGCGGGACCTCGGCCAGGTTGGAGCCCTCCTGGGAGAACACCTGGACCAGGCCCTCGCCCACGCCCAGCTTCACCGTGCCGGTGTCGGCGATGCCGACGTCGAACTCGGTGCCCAGGACGGAGAGGATGGCGGCCGGGGTGTAAACCAGGAACACGCTCTGGTCCTCGGCGCGGGGCTCGACCATGAGGTTGGACGTGCCGGTGAGCAGCGTGATCGAGGGGCTGGAGTTGGCCACGTCGGCGCCCGGATTGATCACGGCCTCGGCGCCCGCGCCCAGGGACACCATGGTGTCGTCCCACATCCGCAGCTTGAGCATGCCGTCCTCGCCGCCGACGCGGAGGTGATCCCCCACGGCCAGTTCGGTGTTCGCGACCAGCGCCACGAACTCGTCGGTGCCGGCCTTCTTCACCTCGACGGTGCCACCGATCTCGGCGGCCACGGCCTCGACGGGCAGCTTGTCTTCCTCGGCGACGACGGGCGCCTCGACCTTGGGCTCCTCGACCTTGGGTTCCTCGACCTTAGGCTGTTCGGCCATGGGCTGTTCGGCCATGGCGACCTCGGTCATGTCGGCGGGCTTTGGAGCGGGAGCGTCTTCCTTCTTCTTGCCGCCGCACCCCAAAATCATCAGGGAGCTGACCAATAATGCAGTCTTCTTCAACATGATTCAAACCTCCAAAAGCTGGTGAATGTGCGGTAAAAAACGGTCGGAAGAGCCGTCGGGATCCCGCACTACTCCCGTGAACGTGTCGGGATTGTAAGCCGTCGCCACGTGTTGGCAAGCCTTTTTTTAGCGGCGTATTCCAAATAATATCAACTGTTTCTGAATCTCGTGCACGCTCAGGGGCAGCGTGACGTGCAGCGCGGTCCCACTCCCGCACCCGAAGTGAGTCCGCCTGAACAACACATCGTCGAGCTTCCAGGCATTGAGGTTCTTCGTGATCATTTCCTTTATTTTCAGGGTCGCCTCCGGGCAGGGACCGGCCACCGCGACGACTGCCTGCAGGAGCAAGCCGTCCGGGTTCCACTCGCCCATGATCAGCATCGAACGGATCTGAACGCCCGCCGACAGCCGCACCGGGGAGCGGGGGGCAAAGACTCCCAGCAGGTGGGGGGAGGACTGTAATTTTTCAAAGTGGTCGCGGCAGCGGGTCGCCTGACAGATGCTCTGGGCGTTCAGGGTGCGCTCCAGCAAGCCGACGGTGGCCTGTAGATCCGCGCGCCAGGCACCGACCACCATGTGCGGCTCGTGCCGCAGAGGGAAGACGAGTTGATACTGTCCCACCTGCAGGGGGGCGGCGCCCCCCTGGCGCGACTGCCAGAAGCGGCGCAACAGGTCCATGCGCCCTTCCCGACCCCGCAGGAGAAACACGTGGGGGACGAAGGAGAATTGCAGGGACCGTCCAGATCGGAAGAGCGTCGTGTAGGGAAAGAGTGTAGATCTCGGTCGGCGCCG
>CALKWH010000283.1 GCA_938004375.1 uncultured Pseudomonadota bacterium | reverse complement strand
GATCGTATTCGGTGACTGGAGTTCAGACGTGTGCTCTTCCGATCTTCGCCGAAGACGCGGGAGTAGAACTCCCGCACTCCCTGGAGCGGGAGGCGTTCACCCCGTGCCGGAGAAGAACGTCTGGGCCTTCACCAGTTGGTCGCCGAAGCGCGAAAGGTTGTCGGTGAACTCGACGAGGTGAAAGGCCGATTTGCCGGTGGCGGGGTCCAGGCGGGCGCCGCGCCCGACCATCTGGGAGAAGAGCATGTCGCTGAGGGTCGGACGGCACAGGAAGATGGTCTTGATGGACGGCAGGTCCACGCCGTGGGTCAGTTTGGCCACGTTCACCAGGACCCGGAGCTTACCCTCACGGAAAAGACGCAGGGACTCGGCGTTGTCGGCCTCGTACCACTCGCTGTGAACGGAGCGCGCCGGATAGCCGGCCTCGTCGAACTTGCGCGCCAGCAGGTTGGCGTGCCGGATGTTGCACGCAAACACCAGGGTCTGCCCGTAGATGGGCCGGTTATCGTGAAAGTGCTCGAGGATCTTCCGGTTGCGAGTGTGGCTGAGGGCGAGGGTTGTCAGGGCAGGCCCGGTAAAATCGCCGAACTTTGGATACCTGTCGGGGCACCAGCAGACATCGGTAGGGACAGGGTCGACCAGGACCGGGGTCGCCAGGTGCCCGGCGTCAACCAACTGTTGGAAGGACATGCTGTAGGCGACCTGGAAATCGGAGACCTCCGGGGGCCGGGGAGTGGCGGTGAGCCCAAGCAACGGGACCTCGCGGTCCTCGCACCACTTGAACAGGCGTTGGCCGCTTTGGGCCAGCTCGCCCCAGTGGCACTCGTCCCAGACCACCAACTTTGGATCGGGGAAGCGGTTCAGCCGGCAATTTCTTATCCGCTCAAAAAAGGTCCCGAGGGTCGAGTAGATGATTTTGCCGTCGAGCCCCTCGGGGAGCGGATGGAGTTGTTTCTCGTTGCCACCCAGGCGGGTGAGGTGCAGGCCCGGCCCGTGCCTCCGGGACAGGTCCTCGGCCGCCTGGAGCAGAAGTTCCCAGTCCTTGGCGAGCCACACGACCTGTCCGCCGCGCCGCTTCAACAGGGTGACGGCGACCTCGTTGGCGATGCGGGTCTTGCCGCCGCCGGTGCCCACATGAATCAGTTGCGGGTGGCCGTTTTTTCGCAGTTTGGGCAGGACGGCGTCGACCGCCGCCTGCTGGTAATCGCGGTGCGGCGGCGGCGGGTCGTCGGCGTGGGGACGTAAATGCGCTGCGAAGCGGTCGGCGTATTCCCGGGAGGTGAAGTTCATCGGCGTCTCCAGTCGCGGCCATGGTAGCGGATGCCGGGGCGGAGGGCAACCGCTGCCGCCGGGCGGAAGAAATGCGGGGAACTGGCCGGCCGGAGTCGGCCGGACTCCCGCACAGCCTGGAGTCGATGGCGACGGCGGCTGAACCGGGTGATCGTGGGTCCTTGACAGGGTCCAGATGGACGGTAATACTGCCCGAACGAAAGAAGCCGGGATCCCGACATGTACATTCATTCGATCCATCTGAAGAACCTACGCGGATTTGGTAGTTTGACGTTCGAATTGACCCGTCCGGACGGCAGATACGCAGGTTGGACAGCCTTCACCGGCGACAACGGCTCGGGAAAGAGTACGCTTCTCAGGGCCGTTGCGGTGGCGCTGGTCGGCCGGGATCACGCCTATGGACTCAACCCGAACTTCAACGGGTGGATTCGGGAGTGCTCCGATGGGGAAGCCGGAATTGAATTGAAGATTCATTGGGACGACCGGGACGATGCGTTCTCATCCGAGGGCCGCCGGCCCAAACAATATTTCCAGGTGAAGCTCGAGTTGAAGAACGGAGGAAAGACCACGACGATCGAGAACGCATCCAAGGAGAAGACCCCGGATCGGACCATATGGTCCTCTGCTGCCGGTTGGTTCTCATGTGGATACGGACCTTTTCGCCGCGTCTTCGGGGCGTCCTCTGATGCTGCCCGCATCATGAACGCCCCCGTCAAGGAGCGCTTCGTAACCATGTTCCAGGAGGCCGCGTCCCTGTCCGAGGTCGACCTCTGGATGCGAGAGCTACGCATGAAGGAGATGGAAGGTCGCGCGACCGAGAAATCCATGCTGGCGTTGTTGATGGAACTTCTCCGGGATGACCTCCTGCCCGTCGGAATCACGGTTGATCATGTCGACTCCGACGGATTGTGGCTGAAGGATCAAAACGGCGTCTCGCTCTCCTGGGCCGACATGAGCGATGGCTACCGGGCCGTGCTGGCCCTGACTGCCGACATCGTCCGGCACCTCATGAACACCTACGGGACAGGCGACCTGACCGAGCGGAACGCCGAGGGTCGTCTCTGCTTCCGAAGAGGCGGGGTGGTTCTGATCGACGAGATTGATGCTCACCTTCACCCCGAATGGCAACAACGGATCGGTTTCTGGTTGAAGGAACGTTTTCCCAATATCCAGTTTCTGGTCACCACCCATAGTCCTCTGATTCTTCAGGCAGCCGACCCCAATGGACTGTTCGTGCTGCCTGCACCAGGCCGGGACCTGGAACCCCGTCGCCTGGATGAAGAAGAGTATCGCAGGGTAGTGGCTGCTCGTCCTGACACCATCTTGCTGTCACAGGCTTTCTCGTTGAAGAATACGCGCTCCCTTCGGGCGGTCCAAAGTCGTTCCGAGTTGGCCACTCTGAATGCGAAGCGGAGGGCAGGCGCTGAATTGAGCGACGAAGAAGGCAATCGCCTGAGACAACTGGAGTTGAACTTTCCAGAAGAAGAGGATTGATCTGTCATGCGAAGAATCCATCGCCCTGCCCTGCCGTCGAGCACCGCGTTGGCTCTCCGAAAAAAGCAGGCGCGGGTTGACGTCCGAAAGAAAGATGGGACGATAAATGGAACTTGGATTCAATCGACTTGGCGTTCCGCCGTCCGCACGAAGAACCTGAAGTCGGTTCGGACGATCTTGGAAACCATATCCGATTCCCGATGCATGTATTGTGAGAACTCCGAAGGCACCGACCTCGAGCATTTTCGCCCAAAAACCAAATATCCAGAGGCCATGTTCAAATGGGAGAATCTCCTGCTGGGCTGCAGTGGATGCAACCGCTGCAAGGGAGATGATTTCCCGATGGATGAAAAAACACCCCTGCTCCTGGATCCGACCCGCGAGGAACCCTGGGACCACCTGGATTTCGACCCGCGTACCGGCAACATCGTGGCGCGCTTCCTTCCGGAAGAGGGGACCTACTCCTTCAAGGGGATGGAGACGGTACGTATACTTCAACTCGATCGGCGCGAAGCCGTCGGCAGGCGGTACAAGCGCAGCTGGCGACGCATCGTCGCTGTCCTGGAGGAATTGCCTATCGAAGGGTGGCCGGCAGATGAGTTGATGCAGAAACTGGGCCTGGCGGATGAGCACGGCTTGTTGCATTGGTGTTTCCACGGCAGCGGAAAGCGTGAACCTGCCATCGAGATGTTCCGTTTGACCCACCCGGAACTGTGGGATATTTGTAAACATTCGACTTGAACCAGCCACCCCATCAACCAACATCATGAAACCTTGCCGGCATGATCGGCCGTGATCGCGCAGGCCTGCTGTTCGCCGGCCATGACCGCCACCGCGTCGTTCATTCCGACCACGGCCCCCGAGGTGTAACGGTGCGAGACGCCGCCATACCCCAGGCGCCCCTGACCGCTTCGGCGGCCTCGCCCGCCCGTGCCACGGGAAAGCGCAGGCTTCACACCCGCGTGGCCGCGCTCCCTATTTGCAGTTGATTTTCCTGGGCGCGACCTTTCGGCGATGATCGGCCACCAGCCGGAAGCCGTACTCCCCATCAGGTGATCGGTCAACCCGCCCTGAAGTCCCGCTACGGAATATCATCTTGGACATCCCAAGGGGTGCCGGAGTGCAAGCCAGACCCAGACGGAGCGGCTGGTCCATGCGTTTGGCTGCACGCAACCGGTGGGGAAAACAGTTCGGCGCTGCGGAAATCGGGCGAAAGCGTACGCAATTCAATACGCCGCAGCCGCGCACAGGGGGGAAGTGCGCCATTGTCCCGGGGGCTGTCTTTATGTATTCTGGTCCTCTCCGGGGAGGATCCCATGACAAGACTCGGCACCCTGATCACGATCCTGGTCGGCTGTGTTCTGTTTTTCGCGTGCGACGCACAGACCAGGTCCGTCGACTCCTGCGGCGACGGGTTCATCGACCCCGGCGAGGAGTGCGATGGGACCGTCGGCGAGGCCACCTGCGAGTCCCTGGGGCATTACGACCCCGAGGGCGCGCTGGGGTGCAAAGCCGACTGCACATTTGATCGATCGGCCTGCGGCTACCGCTGCGGGGACGGCCACCTCGACGGAGCCTTCGGAGAAGCCTGCGACGGCGTCAACCTGGGCGGCCGGGACTGCACGGACGAGGGCTTCTACGAGGGCACCCTGGCCTGCTCCACGGAGTGCCAATTCGTCACGGCGGGATGCACGGGGCGCTGCGGTGACGGCGTCATCTCGCCGGATCACTCGGAAGAGTGCGAGGGCGCCGACGTCGGCGGTCAGACCTGCGAGGGCCTGGGGCTGTACGCCGGCCTGCTCGCCTGCGACGCCTGCCGCTTCGACACGGGCGCCTGCGGGGGGCGCTGCGGCGACGGCGTCATCCAGGACGCGATGGAGGTCTGCGACGGCGTCAACCTGGGGGGCGCGACCTGCGCGGACGAGGGCTTTTACGAGGGGACGCTGCGCTGCGACGCCTGTGCGTTCAACACCAGATCGGAAGAGCACACGTCTGAACTCCAGTCACCGAATACGATC
>CALKWH010000282.1 GCA_938004375.1 uncultured Pseudomonadota bacterium | reverse complement strand
ACCGAGATCTACACTCTTTCCCTACACGACGCTCTTCCGATCTCATCTCGAAGTTGAAGGACGGCTCGCGGGTACTCATCGCCGAGGCGTGCTCGCATCGCCCCATCTCCGAGGACATCGGCCGGGTGAAGCTCCCCCGCTGGCTGGCGTCGGTCACCGGCGCCGCCCTGGAGCTCGACGTGCGCGCCGGCCACGACTTCCCCGCGGATCTGACGGGCTATGACCTGATCATCCAGTGCGGCGGCTGCATGGTCAACCGCGCGGCCATCCTCTCGCGCATCCGCCTGGCCCGCACCCAGGGCGTCCCCATCACCAACTACGGGGTCGCCATCGCCTACCTCCACGGCATCCTGCCCCGCGCGATCCGGATGTTCCCCGAAGCCCTGGCCGCGTGGCGACCGGAGGACGGTCGCTGAGCGAAATCACAATGATTTCGCGTGGGAAGGCTGAGCCGTGACGACTCACCGGCCCCACAGGCGGCCGACGGCGCCGACGCCGATCGTGAACGTGACACCATCGGGGCGGCCGTCGCCGTCGCCGGGCACGCCCGGGCTGCCCACGATCCAGTAGGGGCTCACGCCAATGACGATCTGCAGGGGGACCCGCTCGGGCGTCGCGGTGATGGCCACGCCCAGGGTGCACGCGAGGCGCGTCTCCTCGCGGCTGAGCATCTGATAGTGGCTCTGCTCGATATGCACCGGCTCTTCCTCCCGGGGCACATGGAACCACTGGGCGCCGTGGGAGACGGTCAGGTTCATCAGGTGCTCGAGCCAGCCCCACAGGGGGATGCTCAGGTCCAGGCCGCCGCCGAGCTCGGGGGCCCAGGCCCACCGGGTCGCCTCCCCGGCCGGGCTCGACGGGTCGCGCTCGGACACGACCTGCCCTCCGCCCCAGGCGATGAGCGCGGCGGACACGAAGCCCCACCGGCGGGCGTTGAGCAGGTCCAGCCGCAGGGCGCCGGCCTGCCGCAGCCAGCCCAGGTCGGCCAGGAGCTCGAACCGGGGAGCCACGCCCAGGCGCCCGGTGAGCGCCCAGTTGGCCATCAGTTCGGGCGGGATCGCGTCGGGGAGCTTCGAGGGACCGAAGCTGCCGCCGATCTGGCCGCCCAACTGACCCTCTCCGGGCGCGAGCACCGCCCCCGTGCGGGTCTGCAGCGGCATCGCGCAGGCGGTCAGGCACGCGGCGAACAGCCCGGTCATGGCCAGGACCCGCCCGGGCAGGGCGGGCCGGCGGTGGGCTTGCCGGTCGGACGGTTCCATCGCCCAGCGAAACAGAGAGTGATTCCCGTCAGGCTTCCGCACTACATGACCCAGATATGCTTCTTCATTGCCAATCCCTCATCACTGCTCCCGTACCCAACTCATGATTGTGGGGGACTCTTTTTCAAAACGAGCCACACGTTCAGGGCGAGCGCGACGAGCAGCAGCAGCAGGATCGCCCAGAAACCGGCGGCCATCTCGATCTGCAGGAGCTTCTCCCCCTCCTTGTCGATGTCCTGCAACAACTTCGACCGCAGCATCAACTGGGTGACGAGCGCGGCCCCCGCGCTGACGGCGGCGAGGATCGTGAAGACGTTCTTCCTGAGGAAACTGAACACCAGCCCGGCCACCACCAGCGCCAGGAGCACTGCGGCCAGCGGCTCGGATTCAATTTTTCCTTTCATTTCCATTCCTTTCATGCCCTTCTCGGACCCCCCGAGGGGTTCGAGGGTGCTGCCCGTCACCAACTCCCGGGCGGTGACGGAGGCGATCTTCTCCCCGCTGCAGGTGATGTTGATGAACGGAAGGAAGAAGCACAGGAGCGTGATTCCAAAGACACCGGGAGAGAATTGTTTTGCTTGGTTCGTGCTGAGCATGAGACGGCCTTCCTTTGGTGGTTCGCTTTCGTGGGGGGACCATACCACGCCGCCCCCTCATCATCAATGCCGTTTCTTTGCAGTCAGGGTACAATTGACAAGGCCCCCATACGCGGGGATACTTTCCAACGTGACATGAAACGGAGGCCCATGCGTACCCTGCGATTCCACTCCTTGCTCATCTCCCTGACGCTGACCACCCTGTCCCTGGCCGCCTGCGACACGAAGGTCAAGGTCCAGGACGCCTGCGGCGACGGGTTCGCCGATCCCGGCGAGCAGTGCGACGGAGACGACCTGGCCGGGGCGACCTGCGCGTCCCTGGGATTTTATTCCGTCTCCGCCCTGCCCACCTGCCAGGCCGACTGCACCTTCGACACGCTGGGGTGCGGCGAGCGCTGCGGCGACGGGGTCGTCCAGGTCGCCTTCGGCGAGGCCTGCGACGGAGACGCCCTGGCCGGGGTCACCTGCCGCACGCTCGGCTTCACCGGCGGCACGCTGGCCTGCGGGACGGACTGCCAGCCCGACCTGTCCGGCTGCGACAGCCTGTGCGGCAACGGCGCGGTGGATCCCAGCGAGCCCTGCGACGGCTTCGATTTGCGGGGGCAGTCCTGCCAGAGCCTGGGCTGGGGCGCCGGCCGCCTGGACTGCCTCGCTACCTGCCAGTTCGATGAATCGGAGTGCCAGAGCACCTGCGGCGATGGGCTCGCCGAGCCCGACGAGGCCTGCGACGGCGACGCGCTGCGGGGCCTCACCTGCGCCGCCCTGGGTTTCGCCGGCGGGTCGCTCGCCTGCGACGGAGCCTGCGCGCTCGACACCAGCGGCTGCACCGGCGGCACCTCGTGCGGAGACGGCGTGCCCGACGAGGGTGAGGCCTGCGACGGCGGCCTCCCCGAAGGGACGGACTGCTTCTCCCTGGGCTTCGACGGCGGCGTGCTCGAGTGCGGCGCCGACTGCCGCCTGGTGACCCGGCGCTGCCTGGGGAGCCGCTGCGGCGACGGGGTGCGCGACGACGGCGAGGCGTGCGACGGCGCGGACCTGGGCGACGCCACCTGCCCGGCCCTGGGCCTGGGACTCGGGACCCTGGCGTGCGGCTCGGACTGCCAGCTGGCCACAGCCGGCTGCCTGGACGTGTGCGGCGACGGCGTGGTCCAGCCCGAGGCGGGCGAGGCGTGCGACGGCGAGGACCTGGGCGGCTTCGTCTGCTACGCGGGCACGGCCGCCTGCGGCGCCGACTGCCAGATCGACACCTCCGCCTGCACGAGCTTCTGCGGCGACGGCGTCGTGGACGAGGGCTGGGGCGAGGTGTGCGACGGGACCGAACTGGGAACGCTCCCCGACTCCTGCGGCGACCGGGGGTGGGCCGGCGGACAGCCGACCTGCCGCGCGGACTGCCAGGCGCTGGACTACACCCCCTGCCTGCCGTGGACCGACCTGGCGGCCGCGCAACTCCACCGCACCTGCGCCGTGGATCCAAACGGACACGTGTGGTGCTGGGGGGTGAACAAGGCCCACGACGCCGACTGGTATTACGTGCTGGGTGACCGGACGAACAGCCACGGCGGGAACTGCGGCTACGGCGACTGCAGCCTGATCCCCGTGCGCGTGGTCCTGGACGGCAACCAGACGCCGCTCTCCGGCGTGACCGCGGTCACCCTGGGCATCAACCACTCCTGCACCCTCAAGGCCGACGGCACGGTCTGGTGCTGGGGCCGCAATCCCTACGGCCAGCTCGGCGACGGCACCACTACCGACCGCGTGACTCCGGTGCAGGTGTCCACGCTGCAGGGCGTCACCCAGATCGCCTGCAACGGCGACTTCTGCTGCGCGCGGACCTCCCTGGGGGCCGCCTGGTGCTGGGGTCGCAACCAGTCCGGCCAGCTCGGCAACGACCTCACGACGAACGCTTCCACCCGCGTGCGGGTGGTGCACGCCGCCGACCCGTCGGGCTTTCTCACCGACGTCGCGCGGGTGAAGACCGGCCCGTCGCGGACCTGCGCGCTGAAGACCGACGGCACCCTCTGGTGCTGGGGCGCGGCCAACCTGGGCGACGGTACCACCGCCGCGTCCCGGGTTCCGGTCCAGGTGCTCGACCCGACCGGCGCCGCTCCGCTCACCGGCGTCACCGATTTCAGCGTCTTCACCAACACCTGCGCCCGCCTGACCGACGCCTCCGTGCTGTGCTGGGGCCACAACGCTCACGGCTCCCTGGGGGACCAGTCGGGCACCGCCCAGACCCTGCCGGTGCACGTCCTCGTCGAGAGCGGCCTGGATCCCTACACGGGCGCCGACCAGGTGAACATCGGGGCCGACCACTCCTGCCTGATCCGCGACGACCGCACGGCCTGGTGCTGGGGCAGCAACCTCACCAGCCAGCTAGGCATCGGCGGCACCTGGGGATTCGGGTACCCGAGACAGGTCGTGGGCTGGCAGGTCCCCTTCCTGCTCGACGTGGCCCAGCTCGCGGGCTGCGAGGGCGGCTCCTGCGCCCGCACCCAGGACGGCAGGATCTTCTGCTGGGGCCAGAACGGCTACGGCCGCTTCGGCGACGGCACGCAGGACAGCCACGGCGGCACGCCCTTCCCCGTCCACGGCCAGCTGCCCTAGAGGAGCCGAACATGCCAGAACCCCATCCCCGACGACACCTCATGGGACCTCTTCTCCGCATCACAGGCCTGGTCTTCCCGTCGTGGGCCTGGCTCCTCGTCCTGGTCGGCTGCGGGTCACCCCGCCCCGACGGCACCGCCACCCACCCTGAAGAGCAGGACGGCCCAGCCCTCGCCTTCGCCTGCCGACTTCCCAAGGCGGGGGACCGCCTGGAGACGTGGACCGAGGTGGAGTCCAGACCTCCTTCCCGGCAGCCCCCAGCATCCGGGAAGCTCGTGCGGATCCACGGATCCCGCCAGGAAGTCCTGGACGTCCAGGGACGAACCGTGACCAGGCTGCGGGTTCAGTTCATGGACCCTGCCGGCCCCGGCCCGGCGCCCGGAGCACCTCCCGAGGCTTTGAACACCACGGAAGGCACCTATCTCGTCCAATGGAAGGGGGCGCAGGAACCACCGGAGATTCTGGACCCCGGGGGTGCCCCGATCGCTGCAGGCGATGGGACAGGCGGACGGCGAGAGCTCCTTCGAATGGTCATGGCCCGTCAGGACGTCGCCCCCCACGACCTGAACTCGGCGCTGCACGGCTACCGCCCCCGCCCGGGTCGGGTGCCGGCTGCGCTGGCGAAGACCCTGGTCTCATGGACCCTGGGTTCCTGGGAACCGGAGACCCCCTTTCTCGGCGAGACCTGCGACGTCAAGGAGCTCATCCACGAGGCTCACGGAAGGACGGTCGTCTTCTCCTTCCGGCGGAGCCTGGCTCCCAAGTCTGGAAACACCCAGGCCCGACGGTGGTACGAGCTCAGATTCCGCCTGAATGATTGCGCGCTCCTGAGCGTGGCGCGATACGATGAGGCCCTTCGGGACGGCCGGTCCGAGGGGACCATCATCGTGCGCCACGTCATCGGGCGCCCCTGAATCGCCGGCCCCCCACGCCGAAGGGAGCACCCGGAAAATACACTTCTTGACATCTCGCCTCGTCTCTGGGAGAACTTTTTCCGAACGCACAGTCGCCGTGCCGCTCCAAGCCTGCGTCGGTGCCAGCGCCCGTTTACCCCAACCCGAAGGAGTGGACCCATGGATTCATGTCCGCAATATGTACCCCCGGTGGTGGAATACGAGACCAAGCTCAAGCGTGAGTTGTTCCAGCCCGCCGTGCAACTGTACGAGGAGGGCCGGTTCGAGGAGTCCTTCCGGACGTTCCTGCGCTACATCAACGAGGACGCCGCCCTCGCCTGCGAGACGGCCCCGCGCCACTGGGTCATCCCCCACGGCTCCATCGTGCTGGAGCTTCGCATCACCGACGACGACGATCTGGTGATCACGGCGCCGTTCGTGAAGCTCGCGCCGGAGCGCCGCGCGCCGCTTCTGCGCCAGGTGCTCGAACTGAACACCGGCACCCTCACGCTGCCGCGCCTGATCCTGAAGGACGACGGGCTGACGTTCTCCTACCGCTGTCCGCTCAGGCTGGCCGAGCCCAACAAGATGTACCGGGTGCTGTTCGAGATCTGCATCAACGGCGACTCCTTCGACGACGAATACGTGACCAAGTTCGGCGCCGTGCCCCTGCGCGAGAAGCAGGTCACCGCGCTGCCCGCGGAGCAGGTGGACGAGGCCTGGCGGGTGTTCCGGCAGACCCTGGAGCAGGCGAAACGCTCGGCGGATTACTACATGTCCAAGCGCTGGCACGGCTTCGCCTTCGAGATCCTGGGCATCGCGCTGATGCAGATCGATCATGTAATCTCGGCACAGGGTTTTTTACGCACCCGCATGGAGCGCAGCATCAATCACCTGTGGGAGCAGCGCAGCCCCGAGGAGATCCACGGCTCGCTCGCCCGCGAGATCGACGAGTACCTCGCGCTCGACCGGGAGACCTTCGCCGCCGACTTCTACGTGGCGGACTTCTTCATCAATGCCAAGAAGAGCGCGGAGCTCGAAGCCTGCCGCAAGAGCATGGGCACCCGCTGGGAGTGGGCCAAGGAGGACCGCGCCCACCGCAACAACCACGGGGTGGCCATCTGCTACCTCTTCGCCGCTTACGAGTGCCTGTACAACTTCTTCGTGCCGCCCGCGCTGCGCGAGGAGTACGCCGCCACGCTCGCGGCGATGGGCGGCCAGGACTGGGAGCTCGCCGGCGAGCACGCCTGGCAGAGCTTCAACCGCATCATGGATCCGGCGTTCGGCTAGGACTTGAAGGAGGCACGACGATGGACAACATCGAGCACATCAAGCAATCGGTCGTGAAGATCATCTGCGGCGTCGCCACGGGGTCCGGGTTCTGGAACGCGGACGTGGGCGCCATCATCACCAACCACCACGTGGTGGACGGAGAGCGCCAGGTGGCCGTGGAGCTGCCCGGCGGCGAGAAGCTCCTGGGCCACGTGCTCACCGTGAACCCCCAGAAGGACATCGCGTTCGTCTCGGTGGGGCGCGCGCTGGAACTGCCGTCCCTCGGCGTCGAGGACCGCCCCCTGAAGCAGCAGGAGCCGGTGTACGCCCTGGGCTACCCCTACGACCTGCCCTTCACCGTCACCCGCGGCATCGTGTCGTCCACCGACCACGTGGACCGCGAGGTGCGCTACATCCAGACCGACGCGGCGATCAACCCGGGGAACTCCGGGGGCCCGCTGGTCAACGAGAACGGCGAGGTGGTGGGCATGAACACCATGATGTACCGCGACGCGCAGAACATCGGCTTCGCGCTGCCCGCGCAGTACATCGCCGAGGAGATCGCCATGTTCCGCGAGGACGGCGTCACCGACGGCTTCCACGTGCGCTGCCCGTCCTGCGCCGGCCTGCTCTCGGAGCCGGTGGAGTACTGCGAGAACTGCGGCGTCAAGCTCGACCCGGGCCTGTTCGAGGTGCGTGAACTGAACTTCGTCGAGCAGTTCGTCGAGGACCGCCTGGCGGCCGCCGGCATCGATCCGGTGCTGGCGCGCAAGGGCTCCGCCGAGTTCTGGACCTACTACCGGGGCAGCTCGCTGGTGCGCGTGTTCACCTACCGCGATGCCTTCCTGTTCTCGGCCGCGCCGCTCGTGAAGCTGCCCCGCAAGAACCTGGTGGAGTTGTACACCTACGTGCTCTCTGATCCGGTGCCGCCGTACCAGTTCACCATGAGCAACGACGTGATCCACCTCTCCTACCGCACCCACCTGGCCGACCTCGACGACCCCGAGGCCCGCGACCGCATCGGCGACGAGCTGGTCGGCCTGGGCCACAAGGCCGACGAGCTGGACAACCACCTCGTGGAGACCTTCGGCTGCCCCTGGGCCACCCAGTCCCGCCAGGAGGCCTGATCCCAACTCCCACTATTCCCTTTAATGGGCGGGGCCGTTCTGTTATAAAGCTGTTGCCGCGCCCGGACGACCGTCGGGTCGGGCCGGCCCGACCGCCAAGGCCGGCGCCGGGAAAGGGAATGCACCATGATCGAACGAGAGACCGTGCTGAAGATCGCCCGGCTCGCCCGCCTCGAGCTCTCCGCTCAGGAGGTCGAAGCGATGCAGGGCCAGCTGGGGCGCATCCTGTCCTACGTCGAGATGATCCAGGGCGTGGACACCGAGGGGGTGGAGCCCACCGCCCACGTGCTCGACGTGAACCTGACGCTGCGGCCGGACGTCCCCGCCGAGACCGAGGTCCCGCCGGCAGCATATCTCAAAGCCGCCCCCGACAGCGGCTACGGCTTCTTCAAGGTGCCCCGCATCGTGGAGGGAGGCGAGCATGGATCCGTGTAGCCTCACCGCCGTCGCGCTCGCCCGCGCCGTGAAGGCCCGCGAGCTCACCGCCGTGGCCGTGTGGGAGGCCTTCGAGGCCCGCATCCGCCGGTTCAACCCCACGCTCAACGCCTTCCTGCACGTGAACCCCCGGGCCGCCGCCGAGGCCGCCGCCCTCGACGCCCGCATCGCCGCCGGCGAGGATCCGGGACCGCTCGCCGGCGTGCCCGTGGCCGTCAAGGACAACATCGTGACCTGCCAAATGCCCACGACCTGCGCCAGCCGCATCCTCGAGGGCTGGGTGTCGCCCTACGACGCCACCGTGGTGAAAAAACTGCGCGCCGCGGGCGCCGTCATCGCGGGCAAGACCAACCTCGACGAGTTCGCCATGGGTGGGTCCAACGAGAACAGCGCGTTCGGCCCCGTGCGCAACCCCTGGGACCTGCGCCAGGTCCCCGGCGGCAGCTCCGGCGGCTCGGCCGCGGCCGTGGCCGCCCGCCTCGTACCCCTGGCCCTGGGCTCGGACACCGGCGGCTCCGTGCGCCAGCCGGCCTCGTTCTGCCACCTGCACGGGCTCAAGCCCACCTACGGGCGGGTCTCGCGCCACGGCCTGGTCGCCTTCGCCTCGAGCCTGGACCAGATCGGCCCGCTCGCGCGCACCGCCGACGACGCCGCCCTGCTCTTCTCCGTGCTCGCCGGCCACGATCCCCACGACGCCACCAGCCTGCGTCCGGACCAACTGGCCCCGGCCCCCGCGCCCGAAGGCCCCCTGCGCGTCGGCGTGGTGCGTGAGTTCCTCGCCGAGGGCCTCGACCCGCGGGTGCGCGGGATCATCGACGCCGCCCTGGCGAATTGGAAGGCCGCCGGCGCCACGCTGGTCGACGTCTCCCTGCCCTCGGCCCGCTACGGCATCGCCATCTACTACCTGCTGGCCACCTCCGAGGCCAGCTCGAACCTGTCCCGCTACGACGGCGTGCGCTACGCGATGCGCGCCGTCGGCGCGCGCAACCTCGAGGAACTGTACTCCCGCACCCGCGGACAGGGCTTCGGCCCCGAGGTCAAGCGCCGCATCCTGCTGGGCACCTACGCGCTGTCGGCGGGGTACTACGACGCCTACTACCGCAAGGCGCAGCAGGTGCGCACGCTCATCCGCCGCGAGGTGTCCGCCGCCTTCGAGGCCTGCGACGTGCTCGCCGGGCCCACCGTCCCCACGCCGCCGTTCGGCCTGGGCGCGCTCCTCGGCGATCCGCTGTCGATGTACCTCTCGGACATGTACGCGGTGGTGGCCAACCTCGCCGGCGTCCCCGCGCTGTCGGTCCCGGCGGGCTTCACGGCCGCCGACGGCGTGGACGCGCCCCCGGCGCTGCCGGTGGGCCTGCAGGTCATGGCGCGCCCCGGCCACGAGGAGACGCTGTTCGCCTTCGCCCGTCGCCACGAGGCGCTGTTCCCGGAGCTCGCGGGCCGCGTCGCGCCCGACGCCCTGAGCGAGGAGGTGGCCCGATGAACCCGGCCGTGCTCGACCGCTACGAACCCGTCATCGGCCTGGAGGTCCACGCCCAGCTCTCCACGGCCACGAAGATGTTCACCGCCGTGCCCTACCGCTTCGGCGTGGAGCCCAACACCCTCGTGGATCCCGTGGTGCTGGGCCTCCCCGGCGTGCTGCCGGTGGTCAACCGCGAGGCCGTGGCCTTCGCCGTGAAGCTGGCGCTGGCCGTGGGCGGCCGCATCCGTCATCGCTCGCGCTTCGCCCGCAAGCACTACTTCTACCCCGACCTGCCCAAGGGATACCAGATCAGCCAGTACGACGAGCCCTACTGCGAGGGCGGCGCCGTCGACCTCGAGCTCGCCGATGGCCAGCGCCGCCGGGTGACCCTCACCCGCATCCACCTCGAGGAGGACTCGGGCAAGAACATGCACGCCGACGCGGGCGCCAACTTCAGCCTGGTGGACTTCAACCGCGCGGGCGTGCCGCTGGTCGAGATCGTGTCCGAGCCCGTCATCGCCTCGGCCGCCGAGGCCGTGGGCTACCTCCGGGCGCTGCGGCAGATCCTGCGCACGCTGGGCATCTGCGACGGCAACCTCGAAGAGGGCTCCATGCGCTGCGACGCCAACGTGTCGATCCGTCCCCGGGGCGCGTCGAAGCTGGGCACCCGCACCGAGATGAAGAACCTCAACTCGTTCAAGGCCGTGTCCGACGCCATCGAGTACGAGATCGAGCGCCAGGCGGGCGTGCTCGACGCCGGCGGCGCCGTGGTCCAGGCGACCCTCCTGTGGGACCCCGCGCTGGGCCAGACCAAGGTCCTGCGCACCAAGGAGGAAGCCGAGGACTACCGCTACTTCCCCGAGCCCGACCTGCCGCCGCTGGAGATCCCCCAGGCGTGGATCGACGAGCTCGCCGCGCAGACCCCCGAGCTGCCGCTGGCCCTCAAGGACCGCCTGGTGGCGCAGTACCAGCTCACGCCGTACGACGCCGAGATCTTCATGAACAACCTGGAGCTGGCCCCGTACTTCGAGCGCTGCGTGGCGCAGGCCGGCGGCCCGGCCCTGGGGAAGAAGCTCGCCAACTGGATCCTCACCGAGTTGCTGGGAGCCTTCCGCGACACGGGGAAGATCCCCGTGGCCGCCGAGGATCTGGCCGCCCTGGTGGTCCTGGTCGAGGGCGGCGAGCTCACCGGGCGCAATGCCAAGGACGTGTTCGCCCGGCTGCTGGCCGGCGAGCGGGATCCCCGGGCGCTGGCCGCCGCGGCCGGCCTGCTCGGCTCGGTGGGCGCCGACGGGGAGCTCGAGGCGATGTGCCGCGAGCTCATGGACGCCAACCCCGCGCAGGTGGAAAAGTACCGCAAGGGCAAGATCAACGTGCTGGGCTTCTTCGTCGGCGAGGTGATGAAGCGCACCCGCGGCAAGGCCGACGCCGCCGCGGTCACCGCCCTGCTGAAAGAGCTGCTGGCATGATCCGCCCGTTCTTCCTCGAGAATGACGTCCTGCGGGTACTCGACCAGCGGCTCCTGCCCCGGGAGGAGCGCTGGCTCGACGTGACCGGATGCGACGGCTGTGCCGAAGTCATCTCCACCATGGCCGTGCGCGGCGCCCCCGCCATCGGCTGCGTCGCCGCGTGGGGGGTGGCCTTCGCAGCCCGGGAGCTGGCCACCGCCGGCCTGAGCGACGGAGACGCCCGGACCCGCCTGCGCGCGGCCGGCGAGCGCCTGGTGGCCACCCGGCCCACCGCGGTGAACCTGCCCTGGGCGGTGGCCCGCCTGCTCGCCGTGGCCGACGCCACCCCGGTGGCCCAGTGGCCCGACCGGCTCGCCCAAGAGGCCGAGGCCGTCACCACCGAGGATCTCGCGGCCTGCCTGGCCATCGGTCGCCACGGGCTCGACGCACTGCCACCGGGCCGGCTCACCGTGCTCACCCACTGCAACGCCGGCGCGCTGGCCACCGCCGGCCACGGCACCGCCCTGGGCATCGTCCGCGCGCTGCACGACGCCGGCCGCCTGGCGCGGGTGTACGCCGACGACACCCGGCCCCGCCAGCAGGGCGCGCGGCTGACGGCCTGGGAGCTGCACCGCGAGGGCCTGCCGGTCACGCTCGTGGCCGACACCGTCGCAGGTCTCCTCCTGCGCCGCGGCGCCGTCGACGCCATCGTCACGGGCGCGGACCGCGTGGCGGCCAACGGGGATGCCGCCAACAAGATCGGCACCTACCAACTTGCGGTGCTGGCCGCCCACCACGGCGTCCCCTTCTACATCGCCGCCCCCACGAGCACGGTCGACCTGGCCTGCCCCACCGGCGACGACATCGTCATCGAGGAGCGCGACCCCAACGAGGTCCGCCGCGTCGACGACGTCTGGGTCGCCCCCGAGGACGTGGACGCGTTCAACCCCGCCTTCGACGTGACCCCGGGGTCCCTGATCACCGCCATCGTCACCGAGCGCGGGGCGGTCCGGCCGTCCTACCGCGAGACCCTGCCCGCCCTGATGAAAAATCGGGAATAAGGGTTGATTTTTTCTCCCGCCCCTTGCATACTTGCGCACACATCGGGATCCTGACGGACCCGCGCGAGGAGGCACCATGGACGATTTTGAACGCAAAGGCACCGACAAGAGAAAGCAGAGCCTGTACTTCCCCGTGGAGATGCTCGAGGAGATCAAGGCCGAGGCGGCCCGCCAGGACCGCAGCCTGTCCTGGATCGTCCAGCGCGCCTGGAAGATCGCCCGCGCCGACATCAAGAAGATCCCCTCCATCGACTTCGGCGACGAGGACGACGACGAATAGGCCCCAAGGCAGAGTCGGGCCATGCTCTCCCCCGCCAGCAAGATAGCGGTCATGGGGTCCGGCGCCTGGGGCACCGCGCTGGCCCATCTCCTGGCCACCCGCCACACCACCGTGTACCAGTGGGTGCGCGAGGCCGACGTCGAGCTCGCCATCAACGAACAGCACGAGAATCCGCGCTTTCTGCCCGGGGTCCCGCTGGCGCCGGGCATCCTGGCCAGCCGTGACCCCGAGCGGGTCCTCGCCGGGGCCGACCTGGTGGTCAACGTCATCCCCACCCAGTACATCCGCCCCACGTGGACCGAGCTCGGCGTCGAGCTTCTGCCCCCGGACGCGATCGTCGTGAACGCCAGCAAGGGCATCGAGCAGGAGTCCCTGCACCTGGTCAGCCAAATCTTCGACGACCTGTTCTCACCGTGGATCTCGTCGCGCTTCTGCGTGCTCTCGGGCCCGTCGTTCGCCGACGAGGTCGTCCGCGGTCTGCCCACCTCCGTCGCCCTGGCGGCCCCCCGGGAGAGCATCGGCCGCGAGGTGGCCGAGTGCCTGCACCTGCCGCATTTCCGGGTCTACACCACCCTGGATCTCATGGGCGTCCAGCTGGGCGGCGCCCTCAAGAACGTCATCGCCATCGCCGCCGGCGCCACCGACGGCATGGGGCTGGGGAACAACACCCGCGCCGCTGTCATCACCCGCGGGCTGGCCGAGATCGCCCGCCTCGGGGCCCGCATGGGCGCGCACACGCAGACGTTCTTCGGGCTCTCCGGCCTGGGGGATCTGGTGCTCACCACCACCGGCGAGCTCTCGCGCAACCGGACCGTCGGCCTGCGCATCGGCGCCGGTGAGTCGCTCCAGGACATCCTGAAGTCCACGCAGTCCGTCGCCGAGGGCGTCCCCACGGCCAAGTCCGCGTACATGCTCGCCCAGAAGCACCAGGTGGACATGCCCATCACCCAGGCGGTCTACGACGGCCTGTACCTGTCGCAGAAACCGCAGGAGGCCCTGTGGAGCATTTTGTCGCGCTCCCTCAAGGCGGACGGCGTGTGATTTTCTTCCCGATTCGGCATTGACAATATGAAGCTCCGAATTACCATTAGCCACGTCTAACGGAGGTCCTCATGGCCTGGGACTCTTCAGAAAAAGTGAAACAACATTACCTGCATCCCCAAAACGTCGG
>CALKWH010000281.1 GCA_938004375.1 uncultured Pseudomonadota bacterium | reverse complement strand
AGATCGTATTCGGTGACTGGAGTTCAGACGTGTGCTCTTCCGATCTCGAGCACAACCTGGTCCGTGCCCGCGGCGAGGCCGCCTTCGCGCGCTCGGCCCGCGAAGCCATCCCCGCCTGCCGCCGTCTGCTGTCGGTGTGACCGCCCGGGGCGCGCGGTTCGGGTGAGGTCTCGCGCGAAGCGATAAAATCGTTGTTTGTATTGATCTGAACATGCGCTATATTGTGCCGCGACTTGTCTGGGGAGGACGCCGTTGGTCAAGAAGAAACGGAAAGCCAAGCAAAAGCGGATCACCGATGCGCACTCGACCGTGACCGGTCCCGTGAGCTCGGAGGAGAGCCCCCTTTACATCGACATCGCCTCGCCGGGGACCCCGGCGGCGGCGGACCGGTATCGTGCGGTGCCGCGCCAGGGCGTCGAGGACCTGGGGACCGCGCAGCCCGAGCTCGGGCTCGTCTCCGGCTCCATCGTGGGCCTGACCAGCGGGGAGATCCGCATCGACCATGACGCCGCGCTCTCCGTCCACTTCGAGTCCGAACGCCCGAAGAAGAAGCCCTCGATCCTCGTGGCCGAGGATGACGCGGTCCTTGAGGAACCCGAGGTCTATGCGGCCCGCACCAGCGACTCCGATCCCGAGGGACCCACCCCCGCCCCGCACCTCCGCGGCCAGCGTCCGGCTCCGGGCGTGCCGGACGAGGAGGCCGAGGCCCCCATCGAGGATCTGGGTCCCGCGCTGCCCGAGGAAGCGCCCGTGCCGGTCGCCGATGACGCCGCCACCGCCACCGAAGCCCCCGTGAAGTCCCGGCGCCGGCGCAACACGCTGCCCCAGCACGCCCGCACGGGGGAGCACCCCACGGTCGGCCCGACCGGTCCCACGGTCGGCCCGACCGGTCCCACGGTCGGCCCGACCGGTCCCACGGTCGGCGCTCCCTCGCGCCCCATGGAGCCCATCGTCAGCGGCGAGTTCACCGTCGTCAGCGGTGAGATCATGCTCGTGCCCGAGGAGGACATCCCCGCGAAGCCCCGGCCGGTCCCAAAGGTGGCCGAACCCAAGGCGCCCCCGCCGCTGCCGGCCGCCACGCGTCCAGAGCCTCCCCCGCCGCCACCACCGCCGGCGACGCCCATGCGCGACACCGAGGTCACGGCCCCCAGCGAGCCGTCCCACCCCGACGACGAACCGAGCCCTGAGGAGCTGGCCCGTCGCCAGGAAGCCCGGGACCATCGGCGCAAGCTGCTGCGGGACATGGTCGCCCAGGCGCCCGTGCCGTTCGCGATGAACATCCCGGACAAGTCGGCGCCCGCCACGGACGCCGGTTTCATCCCGGCCGCCCCCGCCGTCGTCCTGGGATCCGAGGCCACCCGTCCCATGGCCGCCCCGGCGACCCCGGCTCCTCCACCGCCGGCTCCTCCGTCCCCGGTCGCCGTGACCCCGCCCGCGCCGCCGCCGGAACCGTCCCCGGTTCCCCCGCCGCCGGATCCCCCCGCCACCTCGCACCGGCATGACAAGGTCGGCCGGGTCACCGGTCAGGTCGAAGCGCGGCATGAGAAGCATCCCGAGAGGCAGGCCCAGAAACAGGCCGAGAAGCATCCCGAGAAGCAGGCCCAGAAACAGGCCGAAAAGCATCCCGAGAAGCATCCCGAAAAGCAGGCCGAGAAAACGGCCCCCGCGGGACCGGTCGCTGCCGGAGTTCCTTCGGGCACCGTCGGCGGCGAAGTGTCGATCCCTGCAGCGGAGCCAGATCCGCCACCGTCCGCAGCTGCGACGCCCGCAGCTGCGACGCCCGCAACCGAGCCCGGCCGGCCCCGTCGCACGGCCACGCCCCTCGAGAACTCCCTGGTCTCCACCAACATGGAATTGACCGGTCAACACCTCTCCGGGCGACTGCCCCGCGCGGCCACCCGCGACGATCTGCCGGTGAAGTTCTCCGACCTCGAAGAGGAGTTTTTCGACAAAGAGCTCCATCCCGAGAACGACTACTCCGGCCTCGACGAGGTCTTCGCCCAGATGCAGGAGCAGAATCAGCCCAACGGAGGCATCCTGGGCAGCCTCAAACGCCTCTTCGTCGCCGACGCTCCGCAACCGAAGAACGGCGCCACTCCCAAGCCCACGCCGGCGCCCAAACCCGCCGCGAAGAAGCCCAAGGGCGGTCATGGACACAAGAAAAAGTGAACCCCACGTGCTCCTGGGCGTGTGCGGGGCCTCGGGGTTGATCTACGCCCGCCGCGCGCTCTTTCATCTGCTCGGAGCCCCGGGCGTGCGGGTCCACGTGGTCGCCTCCCGGGCCGCCTTCGCGGTGGCCGCCGCCGAAGACGATCCTCAGGAGCTCGAAGTCGCCCTGGCAGGCGCCCACCACCGGCACGAGCCGGACCGCCTCGACGCTTGCGTGGCCTCGGGAAGCTTTCCTCTGGCGGGCATGGTGATCGCCCCCTGCTCGCTCCACACGTCCATGGCCCTCGCCGCCGGGTTGGCCGATGATCTCCTGCTGCGCGCGGGCCAGGTGTGCCTGAAGGAGCGCCGCCCCCTCGTGCTCCTGTTGCGCGAGACGCCCCTGGCCGCCCACCAACTACGCCGCCTGGCCGAGCTCGCCGAAGCCGGCGCCGTGGTGATGCCGGCGGCGCCCGGCTTCTACCACCGCCCGGACTCCGTCGAGGCGCTGATCGACCCGCTGGTGCTGCGCGCGCTGTCCTTCTTGCGGCTGCCCCAACTTCAGACGCCCCCCGCCTGGAATCCGCCGGCGGGTCAATTCAATTAAATTGGGTCGTTTTCCACTTGCAAATGGGTTTCTTTAGTGGTAGTTCAAGGCGCCCTCGTGGCTGATTAGTTTAATCATCACCCACGCATGGTAACCCCTTGGCGTGCCTGTAGACCAGGTTTCGGGGCGTACAAAGCCATGCGGAGGAACAACGCCAGAAGGAGAGATCATGAGCGAGAACAAGACCCAGAACGAAGCGATCACCCTGCGTGAACTCCTGGAGGCCGGCGTCCACTTCGGCCACCAGACCCGGCGCTGGAACCCGAAGATGCGCCAGTACATCTTCGGCGTGCGCAACGGCAGATCGGAAGAGCACACGTCTGAACTCCAGTCACCGAATACGA
>CALKWH010000280.1 GCA_938004375.1 uncultured Pseudomonadota bacterium | reverse complement strand
GATCGTATTCGGTGACTGGAGTTCAGACGTGTGCTCTTCCGATCTACGCTCGTGAAGTTGTGGGACCTGGACGCCTGGCGCCTGGCCTGCGAGTGACTTTTTCAGAGGAGGGAGACATGAAAGAGTTGAAGAAGATTCTTGTTTTTTGCGTTTTAACTCTGGCGTCCGTTGCCGGTTGTGACGACGACAAGAAGTCCGGCAACAACGCCAACGTCAACAACCAGAACAACGGGGACTGCGTCATCGAGGGCACCTACACCATCGACGGCACCGAGGTCCTCGAGGGTGCGTGCGATCTGGCCATCACGGATCCGGGCCTGAAGATCCGGCGGGTGGGCGGCGCCGTGCTGCTCTCGTTCGACGGCACCAACTGGACGACCTCGGGGTTCGCCGCCTGCGGCTTCGAGGGCGCCGGACCCGACTACTGGATCAGCAACGGCGTGCAGCGGACCCGCGGGATCACGGTGTCGGTGGACGGTGACGCGCTGGTGGCCGAGATGACCGACCAACTGGATGGGACCGACTCCTACGGGAACACCTGCGACGTGCGCTGGCGCATCCTGGCCACGCGGACGGGACCCGCGCCCACCGGCGCAGGGGTCGGCGAGGACGGCTGCGGTCCGGTGGGCTGCAGCGCGGGCGTGTGCGCGTTCGGCGGTGAGTTCGGCTGCGCCGACGCCCTCTGCCTGCTCGACGCCACCGGAGGGGGGATCGAGACCTACTGCACCCGCGCCTGCGTCGACGCCGGGGACTGTCCCGAGGACTTCGAGTGCGTGCAGGCCCAGGAGACCTGGGACGGCGCCCCGGATGGCCGCTACTGCAAGAGGTGGCGGGCGGCGTGCGGCAACGACGAGCTCGAGGAGGGGGAGGTCTGCGACGACGGCAACACCGAGGACGGGGACGGCTGCTCGGCCGACTGCCAGCACGCGGAGGCCTGCGGGAACGCGCGCTTCGAGCCAGGCGAGGCCTGTGACGCCGGTGCGCCCGGGGAGTGGCTCTCCTGCTCAGGGACGTGTGAAATCGAGCTCCCCGAACCCGCGCGGATGCCGCTGGCGCTGGGAGCGTCGGATCCCCTGGTGGCCGCCGTGGGGACCCGCGCCTTTCTCGTGGTGGGATACGATCCCCAGTACCTCTCCGGATCGTACGAGCCGCTGGTGGTGACCGCCCGCACGGTCGACGGCGGGCAGACCTGGACTCAGGGCCAGATCCCGTCCTCGGACTGGGCCATGGTTCCGCCCCGGGCCATCGCCGTTCACGGGAGCCGGGTGGTCGTGGCCTTCGGTTGGGCGACCGGACTGCGGCTCGCCGAGAGCACCGACGGCGGAGTCACGTGGAGCCCGGCTGCCGTCGTGACGGTGCCCGACGGACAGGCCGAGGACGCGGACGGCATGGCCACCGTCAAGCTGGTCTTCAGCGCGGACGGCGCGCTGTGGGTGGCCCTGTCCAAGCCCGGCGCCATCGTGGTCCTGCGCCAGGCGTCGGCGGGCCAGCCCTTTTTGAAGGTGGGCGAGCTCGCGCTGCCGGATCCGCCGGGCGCCACGAGCTGCCGGCTGTACTTCAACCCCTATCGTCTGGAGGCCTCCAACGGCGCCGGGGTGCAACTGCACCGGACCGCCGACGGCGTGCGCCTGGTCGCCGGCGCCTCCTGCTGGGGGGGCTCTGGCTACGATCACAGCCTGTGGACGGCCCGCTTCGACGCCGCCGGTCCGGTGGGCGAGCCCGTGGATCTGCGGGCGGCCTCGGGCCTGACGGCAGCCGACACCATCGTCCTGAGCGCCGACTGGCGGTCCTCTCCCGTGGCGTGTCTGTCCGGCGGGATGCAGACGGTGGGCGAGGCCCGTTGCGCCGAGGTCGACGAGGGCACCCTGACGTGGACCTTCGTCGACGTCCCCGCGGTCCCTGCCAGCTATGACGCGGGCGGCCCGGTCGCCGTGCTCGCGGGCGCCGCCGGTCAATGGTGGATCGCCCAGGAGGTCTCCGCCGGTGGTGGGTCCGTCCGCATCCACGTCACCGCCGACGCCGGCGCGAACTGGTCGTCCTTCGATCTGCCGACGGCCTGGGCGTACGGGCGGACCCTGGCGCGGGTGTCGGCCGACGCCGCCATCCTCTTCGAGGTGGACGGCAACAACGAGGCCAGTCTGGTCCGCCTGGATCTGGCCGCCGGGACGGCCGCCCCCCGGGAGTACCTGTTCGGCGAGGCCCGACGGGCCGACGGCAGCGGCTATCCGTGGACGTTCTCCTGCGATCGCGACGGCGCGTCGGACGCCATGCTGGCCTTCTCCCTCCCCGACACCCTGCGCCAGTGGATCCATCTGGTGCGCCCCCTGCAGTGAAGCCTCGCCCGAAGAAAATGGTGGAGAATCCCTAACGCGACGGTGGCCCTTCTCACCTTCAACGCCGAGGGCCTCCGCGTCCCCGCGCAGTGACTGCTTGAAGTACACACGGCCAGGAAGTACTGCCGCACTCGAACGGTTTTCGCCGGGCCGCTCAGCGCAGATGTTCGTGGTTGCATTTACCTGTTCGGGATGGTATCTCCCCAATGTGGGTTTTTCGCAGACCAGGGGCATGATGATTCTCCAGGGCACTCACGGAACAACCAAAGCGAATGCTGCGAGCATCCAGTCCAAGGGTTTTCGAAAGACCGTTGGACGCAGTGGCACGGGTGCCTACCTTTGGGTGGTTGATGATGGCCATTATGCTGTACCACTGGCAATCGCCTGGGCCCGCTCCACGATCGGCAGTCCGTCAAGGAAGAGCCAGAAAGATCAACTCGACCAGGTGATCGCCGTGATCCATTGCAGCATCTCCTTGAATCGAGACGAAGAGTTCCTTGATCTGGAAGCGCAATCCATGAAGGCAATGCTGACTGAGGTCGCCTTAAAGTTGGGTCTGCTTCAGAGTGAACGGAAAGAAGATTTATGCAAGTGCGTTGATTTCCTGGTTGATCGGATCAGCAAAAAAACTGGCGTGCCGATCGTTGTCTTGCAGGCGAGAGTTGCTCCGCCACCGAAGGAGTATTTCGGGAAAGAAAAATACCCCATGAAGTTGATTGAGATCGGAAGAGCACACGTCTGAACTCCAGTCACCGAATACGAT
>CALKWH010000279.1 GCA_938004375.1 uncultured Pseudomonadota bacterium | reverse complement strand
GGCATACGATATCGTATTCGGTGGCTGGAGTTCAGACGTGTGCTCTTCCGATCTCGGCTCGGCCGCCGAGAAGACCAAGCTCGAGCAGGGCAAGCCCTACAAGGGCGTGGACGGCAAGGAATACAGCCCGGTGGCCTCCCTGGCGAGCGCTCCCAAGGCCGCCCCCGGCTTCGAGAAGCTCCGTGACGCCCAGCGTCCGTTCCAAGGCGCCGACGGCAAGTTCTTCTATTTCCCCGCGAAGGCCTTCGCCGAGATGGGCATCACCCCGCCCAAGGAGGCCCCCGCGCCGGCCGTGGTCGAGCTCACCGAGGCCGAGAAGAAGATGCCAGTGGCCGAGGTCAACGGCATCGTCGTCACCGTGGGCGAGCTTCACGAGAAGATCAACGCCCGTCCGCCCGCGTGGCGGCGCATGTACGCCTCCGAGGACAAGAAGGAGGAGTTCCTGAACACCAACATCATTCAGGAGATCCTGCTCTACGACGCGGCCAAGGCCGGCAAGCTCGAGGAAGACGCCGTGGTGCGCGAGGCCGCCGAGAAGCGCATGGTCGACATCCTGCGCCGGGACAAGATCGCCGAGATCCGCAAGGGTCTGAACATCACCGACGAGGACATGAAGAAGTACTACGAGGACAACAAGGACCAGTTCGTCCAGCCCGAGGGGCTCATCGCCGCTCACATCCTCGTGAAGACCAAGGCCGAGGCAGACAAGATCTACAAAGACATGACCACGGCCGAGAAGAACGACGCCGTGCGAAGCAAGTTGTGGCGCGAGCTCGTCGAGAAGTACTCCATCGACGAGGAGAGCAAGACCCGCGGCGGCCTGCTCGGCGACGAGAAGCACCGCGCGGTCGTGCAGAACGATGCCGCCTTCGACAAGGCCATCACCGACGCCCTGTGGGCCCTCAAGGAGGACAACTCCGTGGCCGCCCCCGTCCAGACCGCCAAGGGCTGGCACGTCCTGCGCCGCTACAACCTGCGCAAGGCCATCAACATCTCCTTCGACCAGGCCAAGCAGCGTCTGCAGCGCCTGGTGGAGCGCGACATGATCACGAAGAAGTACCAGGAGTGGGTCAACGGCCTGAAGACCGCCTACGGCGTGAAGGAGGTCCCCGAGAACCTCAAGCTCGTCACGGTGGATTTGACCGAGGACTCCTCGGAGAAGGATCCCCACGGCCACAACCCGCTGGGTGGGGCGCCGATGCCGAACATGCCGCTGCCGCCGTCGAACCCGTAACGGCAGGGCCGGGAATGAACACAACCCTTTTCGTTTGAGCAGAAGGTGAACGTCATGAAGACCTCCAATAAACTCCTGAAGACCGGATTGTTCGTCGGCGCCGCCGCCGGCTTCCTCTCCCTGGGCCTCGTCGTGCGCGCGGCCGAGACCGCCGCCCCGCCCCCGGCCGCCCAGCCCGCCGCCACCGACGCCGCCGCGCCCGGTGCGCCGGTCGACACCGGCGACAAGGCCAAGCCCCTGGTGACCATCGGCGAGCGCACCATCACGGTGGGCGATCTCGAGCGCCGCATCAACCAGCAGATCCCGTTCATCCGCAAGCGCTACGCCAGCGAGGACGAGAAGAAGAAGTTCCTCGAGGCGACCATCGACTTCGAGGTCCTCGCCCTCGAGGCGAAGAAGCAGGGCCTGGACAAGAACCCCGAGGTCGTCGAGGCCGCCAAGCGCGTCATGATCCACCGCCAGCGCCAAGTCGTGATCGAGAGCCGGGTGACCTTGGAACAGATCACCGACGTCGAGGTGAAGGACTACTACGACAAGCACCTCGTCGAGTTCCAGCGCCCCGAGCGCCGCCGCGTGGGCATCATCGTGGTCGCCGACGAGGCCGCCGCCAAGACCCTGCGCGCCGAGGTCGACAAGTCCTCCGGCGACCTGCGCGCCTTCCAGCAGCTGGTCAAGGACAAGAGCATCGACGAGGAGTCCAAGACCCGCTCGGGCCTGCTGCCCTTCTTCGAGAAGGAAGGCTCCAAGGTCGAGAAGGCCATCGTCGATGCCACGTTCGCCATGGCCAAGGCGGGCGACATCACCGGTCCGGTGAAGGTGGAGAAGGGTTGGGCCGTGCTGCGCCTGTCCGGGATCAGCCCGTCCGTCGACAAGAAGATCGACGAGGTCAAGGACCAGCTCAAGCGCCGTATCCTGACGGACCGTCAGCAGAAGGAGTTCCAGAAGTACGTCGAGGAGCTCCGCGCCAAGGCCACCATCAAGATCCACAAGGACAAGCTCGCCCTGGTCAAGGTCGACACAACCTCCCAGCCCGGCCCTGGCCCCGGCCCCGGCCCCGGCCCCGACTTCGTGGCTCCCGGCGGTCCCCACGGCGCCGGCCCGATGATGGTCCCCGGTCGCATGGGCTCCAGCCAGATGCCCGGCGGCGGCCGCGGCCCTGGTCCCGGTCCCGGCCCCGGCCCCGGCCCCGGTCCTGCTCCCGCTCCGGCCCCGGCTCCGGTTCCCGCTCCCATGCAGTAAGGCGGTCCTCCCATGCCTCTTGTTTCCTGGCTGATGCCCATCCTGCTCCTGGCCGCCCCGGCCACCCCTCAGGTGCTCGAGGGCGTCGCGGTGGTGGTGGGGCCGCAGATCATCCTCATCTCGGACGTGCAGCAGAAGATGCAGCCGTACATGAAGGACGTCTGCCGCATGCCCGCGGGCGCGGATCGGGATCGCGCCATCGAGGACATCTGGCACGAGGCCATGAAGGACGAGATCGCCATGGTGCTCATGGAGGTCGAGGCCCAGAAGCACAACATCTACGTCGACTCCACCGAGCTCAACGCCACCATCGAGATGTTGGTCAAGCAGAACCGCATGGCGAGCCTGGCCGAGCTGCAGGCCAAGCTCGAGGGGCAGAACTACCCCTACCTGCTCTGGCGCAAGGACGTCCGGCGCCAGCTTTTGCGCAGCCGTCTGATGAACGAGGTAGTCAAGCTCTCCGTCAACGTCGAGGAGCAGGCGATCCGCTCCTTCTATCAGCAGAAGCTCCGCGAGGTGAATGCCGAGGAAAAGGTCTCGGTGCGTGAGCTTTTCATCCCCGACCGGGAGGCGACACCCGTCGTGCTCGAGACCATCGACGCCGCCATCGCGAAGCGCACGCCGTTTTCCGAGTTGGTCGAGCGTCACAGCCGCGCCCGGAGCGCGGCCACCGGTGGGTTGCGCGCCGAGGTCACCCCGGGGACCTACACCCCGGCCGTGGATCAGTTACTGTTCCCCAAGACGGGCAAGGCGCCGGGCGAGGGCTTCATCGTGGGGCCCGTGCGCACCACCGCCGGGGTCTGGTACCTCGAGATCCTCGAGCGGATCGAGTCCGGCTACCTGCCCTACGATCAGGTCCGGGCGAAGCTCAAGGAGGAGCTCACCGCCCGGCTCCTCAACCAGAAGGGCCTCGAGTGGCTCATGAGCTTGCAGAACAAATACCTGGTCGATCGTCAGATGCCCAAGCCCCCCGCCGGCACGTATTGCAGATGAGGGATTGAAATTTCCCCGGCGGGGATTAAGATGGTCGGCGTCCCTTCGGGGACCTAACCGAGTGAGGGAAACCAAAGGAGTGTCATCATGGCCATGTTGAAATCAGTTCGTGGTGAGAGGATCGAGGACGGCGTCGGCTCGTTGGAGATCAGCGCCCGCGGTGCGTTCATTGCCAAGGTCTATAATTATTTATTTGGCGCAGTAGCCCTGATGGTGCTGACGGGTTTCGTGGCCTATCGCCAGATCGCCCTCGAGAGCATCAGCCGCGGCTTCTTCTGGGGCCTGTTCGCCGCCTCCATGGGCGTGCTGATCATCGGCATGTTCACCAGTCGAACGAAGGGCCTGAACCTGGTGCTTTTCGGCATCTACGCCATCCTCGAGGGCGTCTTTCTGGGGGTGCTCGCGAAGATGTACGTCGCCGCCGGCCTGGGCTCGATCTTCGCGCAGGCCGCCGTACTTTCTCTGCTGGTGTTCGGCGGCCTGACGGCGTTCGTGCACGTCACCAAGAAGGACTTCTCCTTCCTGGGTGGCTTCCTGTTCGTCATGCTGCTGTTGCTCATCGGCGCCGGCATCCTGCGGTTCTTCGTCGACTCCCCCATGCTGCACCTGGCCGTGGCCGCCGGCGGCACCGCCGTTTTCGCGCTGTACATCCTGTTCGACACCTCGCAGGTGATCCACCGCATCCACGAGGACGAGGCGGTCAGCGCGGCCTGGATGCTCTTCATCGACCTCATCGGTCTGTTCCTGTATCTGCTGGACCTGCTGACCATCCTGAGCGGTCGCGACTAGTCCGGACGGCCTCCGTCAGACCGACGGCAGTTTCCGCTCCGCGAGGGTGACATGAAAAAAATATATATTCTCATTGTCCTCGGTGCGCTCGCCCTCACCGGCTGCGTCACCAAGGGGAAATACGAATCCCAGCTCGCCCGCTACAAGAAGCTCCAGATGGAGAAGACCACTTTGGAGCAGGCCCGCGAGAGTCTGAAGAAGGAGCTCGAGCTCAAGACCGCCGACAACAAACGGTTGGGCGGCGAGCTCGGCGAGTGGAAGGAGAAGCACGCCCGCGTCTCCGGTGAGGCCGGCGAGCTCAAGGATCAACTCGAGGCCACCAAGGAGGAGCTCGAGGAGCTCCGCCGTGCCCGCGCCGAGGCCGAGGAGCGCATGAAGTCGCTCAGGATCATGGAAGAAAAGTTCCGCAAGCTCATCGACTCGGGCAACCTCGAGGTGGTGAACTTCAACGGCCGGCTGGTCATCAAGCTCAAGGCCAACATCCTCTTCGACCCGGGCAAGGCCAAGGTCCGCACCGAGGGCATCGCCGCCCTCAAGGACGTCGCAGTGGTGCTCGCCCAGTTTACCGGTCGCCACTTCCAGGTCTCCGGGCACACCGACGACGAGCCGGTGAAGCGCTCCGGCTGGCAGGACAACTGGGAGCTCTCCTCGGTCCGCGCCGTCGCCGTGCTGCGCGTGTTGCAGGAGGCGGGCGTCCCTCCGAACATGCTCTCGGCCGCCGGTTACTCCGAGTTCCAGCCCGTGAAGCCCAATGACTCCGAGGACAACCGCAAGTTCAACCGCCGCATCGAGATCACGATCATGCCCGAGATCCCGAAGATGTAGCCCGGATCCACCATGTCCAAACGAGATTATTACGAAGTCCTCGGTGTCGCCCGGGAAGCCTCGGCCGACGAGATCAAGAAGGCGTACCGCAAGCTGGCCCAGCAATATCATCCGGACCGCAACCCCGGCGATCACGAGGCCGAGGAGAAGTTCAAGGAGGCCGCCGAGGCCTACTCGGTGCTCTCGGATCCGGACAAGCGGGCGGCCTTCGACCGCTTCGGGTTCTCCGGCTCCGGCGGGGGGAGCCCGTTCGGCGGGTTCTCGAACATGGACGACATCTTCTCCAACCTCGGCGATATCTTCGGCGACCTGTTCGGCGGGGGCCACCGGGCCCGTCGCAAGGGCGAGGATATCGTCATGGGATTGCAGCTCACCTTCCACGAGTCGCTGTTCGGCGCCCAGAAGTCGCTGACTGTGAACCGTCAGGTCGCCTGCGAGGCCTGCCACGGCACCGGGGCGAAGGAGGGAGATCGGAAGAGCACACGTCTGAACTCCAGTCACCGAATACGAT
>CALKWH010000278.1 GCA_938004375.1 uncultured Pseudomonadota bacterium | reverse complement strand
ATCGTATTCGGTGACTGGAGTTCAGACGTGTGCTCTTCCGATCTTACCTCGGAACATATTTAAAATCATCACTTTCTTCATTAATTTCTATTATCCATTCTTGAGAACCTGAAAGAACTGATTCAAGCGAATCTAAAACATGAAGCCCCATCACATCATTCGTTGAAAATCTTGAAACAAGGTGATCTTCATAAATAAAGTTCTCCCGACCCCACAAACTAATGGTAGTAGCATCCATGGTTTCGACATTCACCACCCAGAGACCGGTTTGGTCAAACGCCACCCAATTTCCGAACGCGGCGGGATCGTGGGTCTTCCACGGGGTGCCGTCCACCCCCGCATGGGGCACCCTTCTCAGGGCGCCCACCGGGATCGCCTCGGTCGTGGACCACGGCGTGCATCCGGGGTATTCGATCAGATCCTCGGTGTCGCCGGCGTCCCCGTCGGCGTCCCCCACGTCCGCGTCGGCGTCCGCGTCCCCGAGCACATCGTCCACCGGTCGTGGCTTCGTGTCATCACAACCCAGGACCGACGCCCCAAGCACCAGCGCCAGGATGAGCAACACCTGGCCGCCGCCGGACCGGCGACGTCGCATCCTTTGGCCCGCCAAAAGGAAAAACGCCCACAGCATCGGGAAAAACCAGCCGGGGCTGGAGGAGGAGCGAGGAGACCTGCAGGAACACCCCTCGGATCCCGGGGTGCGCGCCTGCTGCGTCCGATCCTCGTTTTCCCACGTCCATTCCTGCGGATACCAGGGTCGGGTCGGCTCCGAGATCCCCTCGGAAGATTCGGGGACGGACCACTGGCCGTCGGCGAAGACGGTCCTCCAGACGGGACCTTCGGTTCCGGTGTCGTCGAGGGCCAAGGCGACGACCTGGTCCCCCTCCGTGCCGAGGGCCAGGTCCGAAAACCCCGACGGCAAGTCCAGTGGTCCATATGACTTGACCTCCCCCGTGATCAGGTCCACCCGGCTCAGCCTCCGGGTCCCCCGGTCGAGCACCCAGAGCCGGTCCGGATCCTCGGTCACCTGAAGAAACGGTGCCTCTCCGAAATTGGCCGTCGGACCCTGCACCAGCGGAAACCACTCCTGTTTCTCCGGACTCAGACCCATCACGCCGTGGGCCCCGACGAAGAGCAGCGCCCGCCTCGACTCGCTCCACCAAAGCGATGAACCCACATACTCCGGTGGATAGGCAAAGGACCATGTGTCACGCACCACGGCGTCGTCAGACTGGATCACGGTGAGACTCCAGATGCTCGAAGCTGGCGCCACGGGGCCGGCCACCCAGAGCAGACCGTCTTGACCCCCACCGCTTCGAACCTCGGTGGAAATCGGTTTCATCTCGGTCGAAAACGCCACTTCCTCCAACAGGACGGTGGCTTGCACGTTGCCTCGGAACCAACGACCATCGGTGGTGAGGACCTCAAGCAGGACAGGTCGCCGAATCCCCTCTTTTTGCCGCGTCGAGGTCATCACGGAGCGCGTCGAGACGACCGCCGAGGCCAGCTGCTCCCGGGTCAGAGCACCGCCGGTGGACAGGACCGGAATGGGCGCCCCGTTCAGGGCGCCGTGATCGTAGAGCGGCTGCAACAGGGCGATGGCGTCGGAACCCACGGGCGCTTTTCGAAGCAGGTGCCCCGTCATGCCCGAGGCCGGATCGGCCGGCAGCACGCGCAGGGGCCGGATCTCCTGGGCCAGACTGTCGGGGTTGACCGAATCCACCTGTGGACAACTGCCCGGCAGCAGGCAGCCCAAGTCCGCCTTCTGCACCGCCCTGCACGTGACCGCCCCATCCGTCATCGAGTCCGGGATGATGGAAGTGAACAGATATTCCCCCTGGCTCAGGTCCTGGGCCTGCCGTCCGTCAAAGGTCAACGCCCGCAGAGGGAAGGACAGGCGTGTCCGAACCTCCGTACCATGCATGGATCGGAACTGCGTGTCGGACCAATCCAGTATGAGTTTCCGGTGGGAGTAGTAGGGGGCATAGGTCACCGCCCGATGCCGTGCCTCGTCTTCGCCGACCTCGGTTTCGGAGACGGCGCCGAACACCCCGGGCAGCCGCCACTGGGTTTCAGGAATGAGAAAGGCGTGCCAATACGAACGATCATTTGTTGGTGGATCGATAAAATACTCACATTGTTCTCTACAAGTGGCCAGATCGAGGTCTTCAGGGTCGCAGCCACAGAGCATCAGGGAAGTAGGCCTGACCTCCTCGGTCCCGGTTCCGAAGGGATTGTCCACCCCCCCCGCCCAAAGGACTTCCTGCGTGATCAGCGGACGGGAACAGATGGACCATTTCTTCGTTCCCTTCTGTTCGTCTTGCAGAAATACCCACTGACGAACCCTCTCCAACTGCGTCGAGTAACGCGTCCAGAGTCCCTCGCACCCAGGCGCGCGGGAGAGCACCCGGATGCCATCGGAGAGGGAGACCCATCGGTTCTGGTGCAAGCGTCGACATTCGGCGAACTCGGGATAGGTGCGATAGTCCCGTCTATAAAATCGAGAGGAGTTGATCAGGGCCCGGCAGTAATCGTCCGCTTCCTGAGGGACCGGACAGGGATCGGGGTTCTGGCATTTCTCCAAACAGGTCGGCTTCGCCCAGGGTCGCCTCGCTTCGTAAATGGCCCTGCACTCCGCTTCGCACGCCTCCGGGTCGGGGACCGCATCGCAGAAACCGTCGAGGTCGTCATCTCTCCCGATCAAACGGTTCATGGGCTCGCAGTCCTGCCAATCTGGGATTCCGTCAGCGTCGAGATCGGAGAACGTGCACTCAGGGAGCGGGTTTGAACCGGCCATTTTTCCTCCTACGGGGTCCGCACAGTTCGCGACCGCCAGAATCGGGTCGTATACCTCAGTCCAATCGACGCCTCCACAAAAGTCACCCCCATTCACCCACTCCCCGTCGAACCAGGGTCTCTTTGTGCTGTGGAGATCGTTGAAAAGGACGTGACCTCTCTCGCCCAGATTGGACAGGTACACAAATTTTTCATACGCGGGTGCGTCTTCGTTCTGAATTGCATCCATCCACTCGACCAACTGGTCTCGAACTCCAAATGCGAAAATATCGGATATTCCGGCACCACCGCTCTGAATCTGCACTCGTGAACCAGGGAGCATTAACCCAGCCGGTGCGGTGGACCCGCCACAGTCTTCATAGATTTTAGTGGAGTGGCAGGTGGACTGACAATAATGGTGGGTCGCGTACAGGCCGTGCTTGTCCTTCGAAATGAACAGTTTTGGATGGATCATGCCCGAGTCCCGACGAGGACCGGCGTATCCCTGGCCCGTGTAGTGCCATCGAGCGGTGAAGGCGGGATCCGTGAGAACCTCGGTCCGCAGGTATCCCCCTTCGAAGGGAGGGACGCACAGAAGCGACAAAGGGTTGTCTTCCAGATTCATGGAAGTCCCGTTGGCCGTGAAGTCTCCCGCCGGCTTGCACACCCCGGACTCAGGACGGAATTGAAGTTGAAACAGGCGCCACTGAGTCGCATCGGCGTCTTCGCTCACAAGGCGCATCGTGAAGGACTCCGAGTCGCCGCGATGCATGCAATCCATCCGGAAAAGAAGGACGAAGCGAATTTCCAGGACTAATCTTCCGATGCCGTCCCAAGTCGGCCGAGACTGGTAGACCATGACCGTGCCGTTCGCGTACTGCTCACCTTCGTCGAAAATGACGTAAGGAAGAAAGGCCCACACCAACTCAGCCTCGGCCTGATCCCAAAAACCGTCCTCGTCCAAATCCCCCGACTGTGGCGCGGTGGAAAGGTGACACCCCAACGAGTTCGGATGAACCAGCGGAGAATAGGCCAGCGTGTACGTGACCCCGCAGAGATCCGGCTCATTCGCGAACATCAAACCAGGGCTGGGAGGCGTCACTTGCGCCATGACTGGCCCACTCAAGATGCAAAGAAGAGAAGAGAAGAGAAGAGAAGAGAATCTCAAACGGTTCATGACGCACCTCGGTGAATTATTTCTAGCAGGTTTTCATTCACCGTGCAATGTCGCAACCGAAGGGGCGACCGGCACCGTCACATGGCCAGGTACCGGGCGCGGTCGGCGGCGGGGAGCCGCTCGAGGGCGTAGCGCAGGGTCACCCGGGGGAGCGTCGGGGCGTTCGCGTCGAGGAAGGCGCGCAGGCGGGCCTCGTCTCGCTTGCCGGCCTCGCGCAGCATCCAGCCGCAGGCCTTGTGGATCAGATCGTGGGGATCGCCGCGCAGGCGCCAACTCAGGGCGAAGGTCTCGTCCAGGCGCCCGGCGCGGATGAACGCGAGGGTGGCGACGACGGTGATGCGCCGCTCCCAGAGCAGCGTGCTCTGGGCCAGCTCGAACAGCAGGGAGGCGTCGCCCCCCACGAGATGGGCGCCCACGATCCCGGGGGCCGAGACGTCCACGAGGTCCCAGTTGTCGATGCGCTTGGCATGCCCGAGATAGAAGCGGAAGATCGCCTCGCGGTCCTCGCCCCGGGCCTTCCGGTACCGCCACACCAGGTGGACCAGGGCGGCCATGCGGGCCTCGTGGGCCTCGTGGGCCAGGAGCGTCGCCACGTCGTCGAGGGTGAGGGACCGGCGGAACAGTTTCTCCACCGCGCGCACCTGGGGCACGGTCACGCCCAGGAAGCGGTCGCCCTCGCCGTACTGACCAGGCCCCGTGCGGAAGAAGCGCCCGAGCACGGCCGCCTTCTCCGGGGAGGCCTGCGCGTGGAGCGAGGCGAGCAGGTCCAGGGCGGCGCCCACGTCAGCCCTCGTGGCCCGACGAGGACACCACCGCCAGGTGACGGAAGAACAGCGCGGTGCATTGGGCGAGCCAGGCGCCGGCCAGGGCCTCGGTCTCGGCCGAGAGCTCGAGGCGGCAGGAGGCCTCGCTCTGCACGAACGGCGAGGGGAGCCCCACGGCGCCCTGGGCGATCACGCGCAGGGTGAACAGGGGCGGCATGTAGTGGAGCTTCACGTCGAGCCGCGCGCGGGTGAAGCCGGGGAGCCGGTGCCGGGGCGCGCACTCGAGGGCGAACTCGCGCCACTCCCCGAGGTGGGAGTCCCGCACCGTGGGATCGACGAGGGTCAGCCTCAGGTGGGCGGTGGGGTGATCGGCCACCAGTTGCTGCCACGACCGGAACAGGGCGCGGGAGAGCAGGTCGGTGGCCTTGGAGGCCTTGGCCGCCTGCTGGATGTCCGCGTTGGAGAGGGCGCCCACCCGGGCGTCCAGGGCGGCTAGCACGGACCCCGGACCCTCGCCGGCGGCCGGGCGCAGCTCCTCGAAGCGCCGCCCGCAATAAGCCACCAACTCGGCCTCCCCGGGGCGCTCCTGGCCGCGGGCGACGCGCAGGAGGGTGTCGTACAGCGCGAGGGCCACCGCCGGCAGGGCCACCGCCCCCTCGGGGGTGGTGGGCAGCACGCCGGTCTTCTTCTTGCCGGCCAGGCTCAGGATCGGCCCCTGGTCCGGATCCAGGGCGGCCAGCGCGCCGTCGTAGGCGGCCGGGTTCACGACCTTCTTCCGCTTCTTCTTCAAGCCGGGGAGCCGGGGCGCCAGGGCGGCCGGGTCCAGAGGCGTGGCGAGCGGGTTCTTCGTGCGGGCGGTGGCCTCCAGCTCGGCGCCCGGATCCGCGTCCTCGTCGTCGAGCTCTAGGGAGGCTTCGTCCTCGACCATGTCCGGGTCGATGGAGACCACCTCCTCCTGCATCGCCGAGTAGTACCGCACCCGGTCCTCCTCGAGGCGATCCGTGAGGTTCTTCAACTCCTCGACGATGGCGACGAAGTATTCCACGGGCGCCAGCGAGGCCGAGCCCTCGATGGAGGTGCGCAGTGACTGCATCAGGTCCCACAGGGCCACCGTGGGCGTGAGCACGCCGGCGCGGGCCTCAGGGCTCAGGACGGTGCTCAGCCACCGGGGGGTGGCGGCCGTGAAGTGGAGGTGAAACTCGGTCTCGAACCGGCTCCAGTCCTCGGTGAGGAACAACTCGAGGAAGTCGTCGCGGCCGATGTAGCCACCCAGGCGGCCGTGCCACTGGCGGCAGAAGCGGCGCACGTCGATGGACCATTGCACGAAGTCCTGCATGTTCAACCCTTCTTGGTTCGATAAGCCCGGAGCCACCGGCCCACGAAGAAGCCCGACGGCACCAGGATCAGAGCGCAGACTAAGGTAGCAGAAAGGCCCAGCGTTGCCAAGCGCCCGATGGACGAGAGGCCCCCGTGCCGCACCCACATCATGCCGGCGAAGCCCACGAGGGTGGTCAGCGTGGCCATGACCACGGCCTGTCCCGTGCGAAAGAACGCCGGCCGGGGGTCGTCGGGGAACTCGCGCCCGGCGTGGAACAGGTACACCGAGGAGTCGATCCCGGTGCCGATGATGGTGGAGAGCACGACCATGTTGTACAGGCCCAGGCGCTGGCCCAGGAGCGGCAGCAGCGCGGCGATCCAGGCCAGGGCGCTCAGAAGCGGCAGGATGACGACCAGGGCCGAGGAGAACCGGCGGAAGTCCGCGAGCAGCATCAGGAAGACCATCCCGAGGGCGGCGAACAGGATGATCAACCCCTCGGAGCGAACCACGTCGAGGATGTCCACAAGGATGAACGAACTCGAGGCGGCGCGCGCGTTGGCGCCGGGGGCGGCGCCCAGGGGCTCCAGGTCCACGCGCCCGACGGCCCGCTTCAACCGGGCCGCCTCCCGGGCGTTCCAGGTCTCCCGGTTCGGGTACATGTAGAGGAAGCGGCCCAGCTCACCGCCGCTCTCGGTGAAGCGCAGCCGGATCCACTCCGGCAGATCCGTGGGACCGATGGGCGAGGTGGGTACGTACTGGAGGTAGTGGTTGATCTTCTTGCGCAGCCCCTCGTCGGCCCAGTCCTCGACGCGGGTGAGCTGCTCGCGGATCTGCTCCAGGACGGGGAGTTTCTTCTCCTGATCCGCGGGGATGAACAGGTGCAGGGAGTTCATGTCCCGCAGCTCGGGGTGGTGCAGATCCCCCTGGAGCAGGCGGTCCCAGTGGGCGGTGAGCCGCGCGCAGTCCTCGGCGGTGTCGCACAGCATCACCGTGGGGGACGCCCGGTCTCCCATCGCTTTGCCGTACTGCACCGAGGTGGATGGGTTCCCCGAGAGCCGACGGAAGTTCGTCTCGAACTCGAGGCGGGAGATCCCCCAGGGGAGGAACAACGCCGAGAGGATCAGGAAAAGGACCAGCACCAGCAGGCTCCGTCGCGGCACCCGGTGTGGATCCCCCAGGGCGGAGAAGCGCCAGTCCCAGGACCTCCCCGGCCGCAGGGTGAACAGGCGCTCGAGCAGCGCGGCGAACACGGGGAAGAAGCAGAAGAACGACAGCATGGTCAGGAGCACACCGGTGCCCGCGATGAGCCCGAACTCCCAGAAGCCTCGGAAGTTCGAGAAGAACAGCAGGAACAGCGCACCGGCCGTGGTGGAGGCCGCCGTCAAGAGCGCCCGCCCGGAGGCCGTCATGGTGACCGTGAGCGCCTCGGTGAGGGGGGCCGAGGCCCGCTCGTGGAAATAGCGCACCGACAGGTGGACGCCGAAGTCGATGCCCATCCCCAGCAGGATGCCGCCGATGAAAGCGGTGATGATGTTGAGCTTCTCCACGGCCACCCCGCGGGTGAGGCCCAGGGTGACCAGGATGCCCAGGATCAGCGGGAGAAAGATCAGCGGCAGCGGCCGGAAGGAGCGGAAGAAGACGATCACCATCAGCGCGATGAGCGAGAACGAGATCAAAAGCGAGGAGGTGACGCCGTCGAGGATCGAGTCGTACTCGGCCACGCGGTTGCGGTAGCCGCCGCCCACCTCGACCTTGGGGTGCGGCGCGGGGAAGTCCGAGAGCACCTCATGGATGATGGCCTGGGTCTGGTAGACCAGGTGACGGGCTGTGGCCATGTCCACCGAGAGCATCTGTGGCCGCGCGATGACCGCAAGGATGGTCCCGTCGGGGGAGGCAAAGTAGCCCTCGAGGCCCCGGGGTCCCTTCTGACCCGCGCTCTGACGCAGCTCGCCCGGGATGCGGGTGCGCACGTCGGAGCGCCGCACCAGATCCTCGAGCTTCTTCTCCTCGGGGTCCTCCCCCTCGGGCAGCACCAGCAGGCCCATGGACTTGAGCCGCGAGCGGCCCACCACGGTCTTCAACTGGGCCAGCAGCCGCTCGAGCCGGTCGAGGTCGAAGTACAGGAGCGCGTTGCGCTTGAAGAAGTCCAGCTCCACGCGGGCCGACACCTCGGAGAGCTCGGGCATGTCCCGGCGCATGGCGAACACCAGGGCGTCAGCCACCTCCCGGTTGCGCTCGGGGTCCGGACCCTCGATGCCCACGATCAGGAAGTCCGTACTGCCCACGCGGGCGCTGGCCTCCCTGGCGACACGCACGCTCTCGGTGTCCTGGGGCAACAGCAGGTTGAGGTTGGTGGACAGCCCCAGCCGGGTGGTGCCGAACAGGCCCACGGCCAGAAGGACGGCGAACACGCCCAGCCACCAGAACGGGCGGGCGATCGCCTGCCGCGTCCACCAGGTCATCCAGCGCTCGATCATGCTACTCCCACTCGATGGTGCCCGGAGGCTTGGTGGAGAGGTCCAGCAGCGCGGCCGTGACGTGCGGGATCGCCAGGATCCGGGGCACCACCTCGTCAAAGAACGCCTGCGGCAGCTCGGGCACCCGGGCGGTCATGCCGCGCTCGGAGGACACCGGGCGCAGCACGATTGCGCAGCCGGCGGGATCGTCGGTGAAGGAGAGCGGCAGCAGCACCACGGGGAATTGCCACACGGCCTCCATGAGGCCCTGCGCGCGCAGGGTGCGGGTCACCTCGGCGTCGGCCAACTGGAGGGTGCGCACGCGGTCGGAGGTGCAGGTGCCGGGCACGACGCGGACCTGCCCGGACGCCGGTCCCAGGTTCCACACGAGGCGGTTGATCCCGGAGAGCGACTTCAGGCGCGAGGCGACCAGGTCCCCGTCGGGGCGCGGGCCGGACAGGCACAGCGGCAGCTCGTAGGAGCGCAGGTCGGCCTTCACGCCCACCGAGCGCAGGGGCAGCACCACGGCGCGGGTCCCGGCGGGCCAGGTGGTGGCGTCCACCCCGGCCTGCACCCCGGCGAGCTCGGCAGGCGCGGTCCCGTCGGAGCACAGCACGCGCACCGCCAGCCCCGGTCCCGGGAACGGGTGGCGGTCGATCCACGCGGCGGGGAGCCCCAGGGCGCGGCCCAGGTCGCGGACCTCCTTCTTGTAGAGGTCGGCCACGGGCTCGAGCACGCGTCCGGCGCGGATCATCTCCTCGATGAGCGGCACCCGGTTGTGGTGGGTCTTGATGACGTGGGCGCGCCGCGTGCCCCCGCTCTCGATGGTGTCCGGGTAGATCGTCCCCTGGGCCAGGAGCGCGTCGGACAGGTTCAGCCGGGACATCTCCTCCTCGCACACGGTGACGAACAGTTCCCCGATGATCCGGCGCTTCTCCTCGGGGGCGATGACGCCCGCGAGGGCCGAGTAGAAGCGCGCGGAGGCGTCCACGAAGTGGAAACGCGCGCCGACGCGGTCCTCGAACAGGCGGCGGACCTCGGCGCTCTCCTCGTCGCGCATGAAGCCGGTGTCCACGTGGAGCATGTGCACCCGCTCGGGGGGCAGCGCCTGCAGCAGCAACTCGGCCACCACCGAGGAGTCCACCCCGCCGGAGACCAGCAGGAACACGTCGCGCCCGGCGGCGTCCCTGCGGATCGAGGCGAGTTTTTCCGGGAGCATGTGCGCTGCGTCCCAGGTCTTCTCGCAGCCGCACAGTTCGGCGAAGTTGCCGAGCATGACGTGCCCGTAGACGCTGTCGTCCACCTCGGGGTGGTACTGGAAGCCCCAGCGGCGGCGTTCCTCGTCGGCGATGGCGGCAAACCGGTGCACGGGGCCGTCACCCGCGGCGCTGGTGCCGAGCTCGTGGAAGCCCTGCCCCACCGCGGTGACGGTGTCGCCGTGGCTCATGAACACCACGCTCTTCTCGGGGACCCCGCGGAAGATCGGGGACTCCCGGGTGATCGTCAGGGTGGACGGGCCGTACTCGGGCTGCCCGTGGACCACCGTGCCGCCGTAGTGCTTGGCGATCTCCTGGTGCCCGAAGCAGAAGCCCAGGATCGGCAACGGCAGATCGAGGATGCGGCGCACCGCCGAGCCATCCTCGTCGTAGGCCGAGAGCGACGGGCTGCCGGAGAGCACGATGCCGCTGGACTTCGCGAGCTCCTCGAGCGGCGCCTCCGGGTCGGCGATCACGGCATGGTATCCGAGGCCGCGGAACTTGGCGGCGATCAGGTGCGCGTACTGTCCCCCGAGATCGATGACGGTGATGGGCCGGTGCTGGGTCATGGGGCCTCCTTCTCGCAGGTGCCGTATAACAGATCCGCGCGCGAGAGGCAATGCGGGTGCGCACCCTGGCCCTCCACGGCATTGACAACCCGGCGGGGCGCTGGGATACTTCCCTGTCGGCGCGTCGGACCGACCACCGGTTCCGGTGCACCGACGACGCCCGGACAACCATGAGGTACCGATGAAGACTCCCCTCTTCCTGATCCTGGCTACGGTTTTGGTCATGTCGGTCCTCGTGTCCGGAGGCTGCGCGTTCGACGCCGCCGGGCTCCCGGAGCCGGCCGGAAACGTCAACAACGCGAACAACCTGAACAATCTCAACAATCTCAACAACATCAACAACGTCAACAACGTCAATAACGTCAATAACATCAACAATACGAACAATGTAATCGAACCATCCTGCGCCGACGGCGTCACCAACCAGGACGAGACGGACCAGGACTGCGGCGGCGCCTGCCCCCCCTGCGCCGACGGTCTCCATTGCCTGGAGGGCGCCGACTGCGCGGTCGCCTACTGCCGCCCCGACGGGATCTGCGGCGCGCCCACCTGCGACGACGCCTGGACCAACGGCGACGAGACCGACCTCAACTGCGGCGGCGGCGACTGCCCCTCCTGCGCCAACGGACAGCACTGTCTGGTGCGCTCGGACTGCGCCAGCCGAGTCTGCAGCGGGCTGATCTGCCAGATCCCCACCTGCGAGGACTCGACCCACAACGCGTACGAGACGGACGTGGACTGCGGCGGGTTCACCTGCGATCCCTGCGCCGACGGGCTGGGCTGCCTCCAGCACGCCGACTGCCGCTCGGGCTTCTGCGACGGCGGCTTCTGCGGCGCGGTCACCTCCTGCAAGGACCTGCTCGCCCGGGTCCCCGGCACCGTCTCCGGCGCCTATACAATCACCACAGCCCTGGCCTCGGTACCGGTGTACTGCCACATCGAGAACGGGACTGCCTACACCTTCGCCTACGTCCAGGGCGGCCTCGCGACGCGACGGACCACCGACGACGACTCCTGCAAGGCCGCAGGCCTGTCCCTGTTCACCCCCCGCACCGCCGCCCTGTACGCCCTGGGCCGGGACGTCGCCCTGGGCCTCGGCGCGGTCACGGCCGGCGATTTCCTGGGGCCGCTGGGCATCTACAACCCCCGCGACGGGGTCACCACCATCGGCTCGAGCAACTGGTGCGGCTCGGTCTACAAGGTGTGCTGCGAAAAAAAGATGATCGGCGGGGGCGGTGAAGAAACCATCAGCCGGCCGGACTGCGGCTTCACCTCGCTCGCGACCGACGGTGCGTTCTGGGCCACGGAGGGCACGGACGACGAGCCCAGCGGCGACTACGACGCCACCTGCTGGCTCCGGTTCAACTACAACGGGTTCGGGGACGTCTCCTCCTGGAACGATCAGAACTGCGACTACGCCTACTCGAGTTATCTGTGCATGGCTATCGACGATCTGTAATCCCTCGCATCCCGACTGCGATTTCGATTTCGATTTCGACCTGGATGGGGGATGGAAAGTTTGCGGTCAGGGGTGATTGGTGCTAGTTTACCTACATGTAGGTGTATACATGCTCACCATCTCTCCTCTGTTCTTCTCGTTGTGGTACCTGTTCGCCCCCGTGACCATTCTGGTCGACGCCGGTCACGGCGGCACCAACTACGGCGCACAGGCCGTCGACGGCACCTGGGAGAAGACCCTCACCCTGGACTTGGCGCTGCGGCTGGAAAGGGCGCTCGCGGGGTACCCGGTGCGGGTCGAACAGATCCGCCGTACGGACGAGTACGTCTCCCTGTGGCGCCGCGCCCAGCGGGTGCGCGAGCTGCGGCCGGCGTGCTTCGTGTCCCTCCACTTCAATGCGAGCCCGCTGAAGAACCGCACCGGCGTGGAGGTGTACTACCCCCGCGGGGACCTGGCGCGGGATCCGGCGGCGCGGCCGGGCGGTGACGCCCCTCCCGGGGACGGGAACCCGCCCTGGGACGGCTCCCCGCTGGTGGACGGCTACCTGGCGCGGCTGCAGCGCGAGGCGCTCGGCGTTGGCTCACGCAACCTGGCCCGGCGCCTGGCGTGGCGCCTGGACGCGGCCGGACACAAGGTGGTGCAGGTGGCCCCCGCCGCCTTCGACGTGATCACGACCACCGGCACCCGCGCCCTCCTGGTGGAGGGCGGCTTCCTCGACCACGAGACCGAGGGCCCGCGGATCCTCGACCCCGCCCACCGCGAGCGGCTCGCCGTGGCCCTGGCCCGCCAATTGGCGACCCTTTGCACAGAACCCCTGGAACGACAAATCAACTGGTAGCGTGAGCGGCTCGGTCAACTCCCGGTGCGCCGCGCGTGGAACGAGCGCGCGACGGGCAGGACGAACGGGCCCACCGAGGCCGCGCAGCCCGGGTCCCAGACGAAGCGCAGCACCCACAGCATGCGGCCGTCGAGGCGGATGAACAGGCGCTCGCGGCCGGGGGTCTGCTGAAACCGGAACGAGAACTCCACCTCCACGCCGGCGTCCGTGGCGGCCGCGCGCCACTCGAGCTTGAGGCCGTCGCGCTTGCCATGGGACTGGTACTGGGTGAGGAACCCGTCCACCACCTCGGCCTCGGGGAGACCAGCGGCGGGGAGCTCGGCATGGGTCACCGAGAACGTGGGCATGAGCCGGCAGATGGGGTTCTGCAGGCTCTCCACCGTCTGCTGCCAGAAGACCGGCGCGCGCAGGGTGAGCTCATGCCCGCCCTGCCGCCAGGAGACCGGCGTCATCCGGGCCGTGCCCAGGTGCCCGGACACCTGCACGACGCTGAAGATCAACAGGCCGAGCGCGGCGAGGCCCAGCGCCCGCACCAGGTGCCGTCGCCAGCCGGCCGAGCCGAACACCAGGAAGAACCACCCGAGCAGCGCGCCCCCGAGGAAGCCGCCGATGTGCGCGGCGTTGTCGATCATGGACATGGAGAAGCCCAGGATCAGGTTCAGAAGCAGCAGGAAGATCAGGTTGTGGATCTGCTTTTTCCGCCACACCGGGTGCCACAGGTCCCGGGCGACCACGAACATCATCAGCACGGCGCCGATCATGCCGAACACCGTGCTCGAGGCGCCCACCGACAGGCCCTGCCGGTAGAACAGGGCCGAGGCGACGTTCCCGGCCACCCCCGAGAAGACGAACACGGCCATGGTGCGCAGAAAGCCGAAGTGCACCTCGAGGATGCGCCCGAACATGAACATCATCAGGCCGTTGAGCAGCAGGTGGAGCACCCCCGCGTGCAGGAACATGGCCGTCACCAGGCGCCAGGGCTCCTGAAACAGGCTCAGGGAACGGTAGTTGGCGCCCAACTGGTAGAGGGTCCAGAGATCGTCCGCGGCCCCATGCCAGGTCTGCAGGACGAAGGCGCCGAGCATGCCGGCGAGGAAAAGCCCGGTGGCCACCGGGGGGCGCGGACCGCGCACCTGCAGGAAGCGGGCGGGCAGTTGGTGGGCCATGCGATCGAGCTCCGCGCGCTGGCGGTCGTCGGGCGCCTCGAAGCGCGCGGGGCCGCGGCGGACCAGCTCCCGGGCCAGGCGGTCCAGGATGGGGTTCTCCCGCGCCAGCGCGGGTCCGAAGGTGAGGTAGGTCTCGGCGCGGGCCGTGGCGCCGTCCTGCAGGTGGGCCAGACCCAGCCAGTACCGCTTGGAGGAGACGGGAAACACCGGGTGGGCGCGGTGGGCGGGATACAGGACCCGCTCCAGTTGATCGGCGTACCCGTAAGCCGCCAGCAGCATGATCTCGGCGGAGAGCAGGGCGGACGAGACCGTGGGATCGTTCGGGTCGAACCGCTGCAACTCGCGGTAGAACCCCCAGACACGACCGGCGTCGCCGCTCTCGAGGCCGGCGCGGATCAGCGCCACGGCCAGGGTGGGTCGGCCGAGCCGGGTCATGCCCTCCTGCACCATGCGCTCGTACAGGGCCAGGCAGCGCTCCCACTGCCCCGAGAACGCGAGCAGCTCGAGGTGGGTCTCCTGGAGCAGGCGGCGGCCCTCGGGATCCTCGGCGCGGGCCAACTCGGCCGTAAGCTCCTGCTCAATCTCCTCCACGTTGCCCGAGTGGGCGCGGCGCAGGCGCGCCACGTGCTCGAGCTGGCGCCGCACCTCCACCGAGGGGGCGAACACGTGTCGCAGCGCCAGCAACCGCAGGGCGAGCTCCCAGCGCGCCCGGCCCATGGCCGCCTGGGCCAGCAACTGAAGGATCGCCGGGATCAGGACGGCCCCAACGAAGACGCCAATGGCCAGCCAGGACCACAGGGAGACGAGCCGGTCGGGCGAGGACAGGGCGTAGACGCACAGCCCGGCGTCCCCGGTGAGCAGCAGGTTGTACGGGAGATCGGCCGCGAAACCCTCCCGGAAGCGGCGCACCAACTGGAAGCCCAGGTTGATGACGAACAGGAGCAGGAGAAACCGGAGGAGATTGGGATCCATGATGCCGCTTTACGGGACGCAGTGTCCGATGTTGCCGTTGCCGAAGCCGTCGTAGCAGAGCACCTCGCACTCGCCGGCACCCTGCACGTGGCAGAGCTTGCGGCAGGTGGAGCCCAGGAAGCCGCCCACGCAGGCGTGCCCGGGCACGCAGTCAATGGTTTGGACGCAGGTGCCGCCCAGAGGGACCGTGCCCTCGGGCGCGTGGCAGGTGCTCTCGTTGGCCTGAGGGATGTAGTAGCAGGCCTCGTCGTTCCAGAAGGCGCAACCCACGTTCAGGATGGGATCGCAGTTCACCTGAGTGAGGCAGGACACCGACCAGCGGCAGTCCTCGTCGTCGCAGTCCGTGTCCCCGTCCAGATCGTCGTCGTCGTCGTTGTCGCAGACCTCGTCCACCGGGATGCAGGCGGGGAACTCGTCGCAGTCGGGGTCCACGCAGTCCACGTAGCCGTCGCCGTCGTCGTCAGCCCCGTTCCCGCAGTTCTCGGGATCGCCCGTGCACAGGGAGTCGCCGACGCAGTCCTGGTCGGCGCAGTCCACGAAGCCGTCCTCGTCGTCGTCCACCCCGTTCCCGCAGGCCTCGAGGCGGTTGGTGCAGGCCGCGTCTTGGTAGCAATCCTGATCGGCGCAGTCCACGTAGCCGTCCCCGTCGTCGTCCTCGCCGTTGTCGCAGCGCTCCCGGGGATGCAGGCAGGCCTCGGTGTCGGCGCAGTCCGGGTCGGCGCAGTCCGCGAACGTGTCCCCGTCGTCGTCCTCGCCGTTGTCACAGAGCTCCCGTGGACCGGCGCACAGCGCGTTGAAGAAGCAGTCCTGGTCGTCGCAGTCCTTAAACGAGTCGCGATCGTCGTCGACATCGTTGTCGCAGACCTCGAAGCCGGCGCAAACCCCGTAGTGGTGGCAGTCCGGATCGGCACAGTCGGCGTGACCATCGAGATCGTCGTCGACACCGTTTGAGCAGTGCTCCTGATACAGCCGATCCGAACTGTCGAAGGTGCAGGCGAAGAAGGCCAGGGAAGTCAGGCAGCACAGGATTATGAGACGCATCGTATTCATCCTCCAGGGTTCGGGGGCGGGCCCCGCTCAGGCATACCGCACCCGGGCGCGGTTACAAACGGAAAAATCCGGGACCACGGGGAAGGCCAGATTCAGGGTGTGCGGGACGCCACCCAGGCGGCGAGCTCGTCGAGGGGCAGCTCGCCCGCCGAGGCGACCTGGCGGGGGAAGTCCCGGAACCAAGTCCGCTGCTGCTTCACGTACCGTTCATGGGCGCGCACGATCTCGTCCTCGAGGCAGGATGGCTCCAGCTCCCCCCGCAGGCAGGCGGCCACCTCCCGGTAACCCACGGAGGACAGCGCCCGCGCGTCGGCCCCCCAGCGCGCCACGAGGGCGCGGACCTCGTCCACGAACCCGTCCGCCAGCATCCGGCGCACCCGCTCCCGGATGCGGGCCGAGAGCACCTCTCTGGGCGGGTTGAGCACGAACACCAGGGACTCGCACGGAGCGGGGCGCAGGGCGTCCTGACGGTGGTGCTCGGAGATCGGGATGCGCGTCTTCTCCCATACCTCCAGGGCGCGGATCAGGCGTATCCGGTCGTGGGGGTGCAGACGGGCGGCGGTCTCTGGATCCACCTGTGCCAGGCGGGCGTGGAGCGCGCCGGGGGCCGCGTCCTCCTCCTGTTCCATGCGCGCGCGCAACGTCCGGTCCGCCGCGGGACCTTCGAACAGTCCATGGGTGAGCGAGCGCAGGTAGAGCCCGGTGCCCCCCGCGACGACGGGAAGCCGCCCGCGACCGACGAGTTCCCGGATGCAGGCCAAGGCCTCGCGCTGGTACGCGCCCACCGAGTGATCGTCGCAGGGATCGAGCAGGTCAATGCAATGGTGGGGCACCCGCGCGCGCTCCTCGGCCGTGGGCTTGGCCGAGCCGATGTCCAGGTGGCGGTACACCTGCACCGAGTCGGCGCCCACTATCTCGCCGCCAAAGCGCAGCGCCAGTTCGATCGCGGCCGCGGTCTTGCCCGAGGCAGTTGGACCGGCGAGCACCAGGATGCGGGGGAAAGGACCCGAGATCGTCATCACGGACGGAGTGTACCCGCACCCGATCCCGGAAGCAACCGTCGCCGGCGGACGGTCGCCCGAACGCTGGTGGTCCGACCGATTTTTTGCTTGCAATCGAAACTTGTTTCCTCTATTAGTTTGGGTCGGTTGAGAAAGGACTCTGCCTTTCTCCATCCGGAGAGATGTCCGAGTGGTCGAAGGAGCCTGACTCGAAATCAGGTGTACGAGTAATCGTACCGGGGGTTCGAATCCCTTTCTCTCCGCAGATCCTGCTGGGCCTCCGGTGGTCGCAGCGGGAACGGCCGACATTTTTGGAGAGATGTCCGAGTGGCCGAAGGAGCACGATTGGAAATCGTGTGTATCGCAAGGTACCGAGGGTTCGAATCCCTCTCTCTCCGCCACCGCAGCCCTTGAGGCTCCGGGCGACGCAAGTTTTGTGAACCCCGCCAGGTCCGGAAGGAAGCAACGGTAGCTGTACGAGCGGGTGCCTGGAGCCTCAAGGGCTGTTCCTTTTTCCGGAACCAGCCGTGGCCTATCTCGTTCTCGCCCGCCGATACCGTCCGCAGACCTTCGCCGAGCTCGTCGGACAGGACCACATCGTCACCATCCTGGGCAACGCCATCACCGGCGGACGCGTCCACCACGCCTTCCTGTTCACCGGTGCGCGGGGCACCGGCAAGACCACCACCGCCCGCATCCTGGCCAAATCGCTGAACTGCGTCGAAGGTCCCACCGTGAACCCGTGCAACCGCTGTCAGCACTGCGCGGACATCGCGGCCTCGAAGGACGTGGACGTCCTCGAGATCGACGGCGCCACCAACACCGGGGTCGACAGCGTTCGCGCCCTACGCGAGGACATCCGCTACATGCCGTCCTCCGGGCGCTACCGCATCGTCATCATCGACGAGGTGCACATGCTCACCACGTCGGCGTTCAACGCGCTGCTCAAGACCCTCGAGGAGCCGCCACCCCACGTGATCTTCATCCTGGCGACGACCGAGCCTCACAAGATCCCGGCGACCATCCTGTCCCGCGTGCAACGCTTCGACTTCCACCGGGTCGACACCGACGTGCTCACCTCGTACCTGATGGGCCTGCTCCAGAGCGAGGGTTTCACCGCCTCCCGCGATGCCCTGCGCATCATCGCCCTCGAGGGCGAGGGGAGCGTGCGCGACAGCCTGAGCCTGCTCGACCAGGTGCTCGCCCACCACACCGACGGCGAGCTCACGGCCGCCGAGGTGTCCCACGTGCTCGGCCTCTCGGACCGGCGCGCCCTTTTACAGATGGCCTTCGCGCTGTTGGCACGCGATCGCGAGGGAGTGTTCACCATCCTCGAGACGGTCTTCACCGATGGCAGTGATCTGGTCCATTTCACCAAGGCGCTGGCCACCGCGTTTCGCGACCTCGTCCTATGCCGGCTCACCGGAAATCCCGGGCGCTTCCTCTCCCTCACGCCCGAGGAGCTCAACGAAATACAGGAGCGCACCGCCGCCTACCCGGTCGACCACGTCTACCATCTGTTCTCCCGTGTATTTCTGGGCATCGATCAGATCGCTCGGGCCAGCTCGGCCCGGTTGGCCCTCGAGATGCTGTTCTGTGAACTGTTGCTGGCCCAGCCGCTGGTGCCGCTGACCGACCTGTTCTCCCGGCTCGAGAGCCTGGAACAGGGCCGGCCGGCCGGGGGAATCCCAGGACCGCGCGCAGGCGTCCCGGCGCCGTCTGCCGCTCCTACCCCTTCGCCAAAACCGCGACCGCGACCGTCACCGTCACCGTCACCGTCACCGTCACCGTCACCGCGACCGTCACCGTCACCGTCACCGTCACCGTCACCGTCACCGTCACCATCACCGTCGCCGACCATCGACCTCCAGACCTGGCTGGCTTTCATCTCCGTGCTGCGGCCCACGTTCCCCACCCTGAGCATGTTGCTCGATGACGGACGCTTCTGCGGCGCGCAGCAGGAGAACGGACGCACGGTCGTGCATATCTGGTTCGCCCGGGGCAAGCACGATTTCAGCCACACCCGCCTGCTGGACAACACCCAGGTGCTCGAGGACCAACTAACCGCCCACCTGGGCGTCTCCTGCGGCATCCTCCTGACCCTCTCGGACAAACCACCCTTGCCCACCGAGCTCGCCGTGGCCCCCCAGGGCGTCACCCTGGCCACCTCGGCCCGGGAGGTCCGCGAGCGCCAGGTCGCCACCGATTGGAAGCGTCAGGAGGAAGAGATGAAGAACCACCCCTTCGTACGCCTACTTTTGGACCGCATGCAAGGGGAGATCGTCGACTTCACCGACCTGACCTGAACACGAGGGACCCATGCCGACACCGATGGACTTCTCCGCCCTTGGCTCGTTCCTGCCGGGCCTCAACGAGCTCCCGGCCAAACTGGAAAAGATGCAACAGCGCACCGCCTCCGAAACCGTCATCGCCGAGACCGGCGGCGGCATGGTCACCATCGAGGCCACCGCCAACATGCGGATTCGCCGGGTCACCCTCAGCCCCAGCCTGATGGATCTGCAGGATCGGGAGATGACCGAGGATCTCGTCGCCGCCTGCTTCAATCTGGTGATCGACCGCTGCCGCGAGAAAGCCCAGGCCATCGCTGCCGAGGAGCTCGGTCCCATGGCCTCCTTCTTACAGAACAATCCGCTGTTCTGAGTCCACCATGAGCGCTCCCCTTCTACCCACCGCCATCTCCGATCTCGTGGCCGCGTTCTCCACTTTGCCGGGCATCGGCGCCAAGACCGCCCGGCGCCTGGCTTTCCACCTCGTCGACGCGCCCCCCGAGAAGGCACGCCAGCTTCACCTGGCCCTGGGACGCCTCCAGGCCGAGCTCGCCCACTGCCCCACCTGCGGCTTCTTCTCCCGGCCACAGGAGAGCTGCGCGCTGTGCGCCTCCCCCCACCGGCAACCCGGCCAACTCTGCGTGGTGGGGCGTATCCAGGACGTCCTGGCCATCGAGGAGGCCGCCATCTTCCACGGCCGCTACCACGTGCTTGGCGGCTACATCTCGCCGCTCAACCAGGTCTTCCCCGAGGACCTGCGCGTGGACTCCCTCGTCGCCCGCGTGGACACCGAACGCATCACCGAGGTCATCCTGGCCTTCGACGCCGTCGCCGACGCGGACTACACCGCCCAGTATCTACTCGAGCTTTTGCCCCGGCATATCCGCGTCCACCGGCTCGCCGCCGGTCTTCCCTTCGGTGGCGAGCTCGAGTATACCGACGGCATCACCCTCTCCCACGCCTTCACGCTCAAGCGCGAGCTCCGTCACTGACCCTAGAGTCCCAGTCGAAATCGAAATCGAAATCGAAATCGAAATCGAACCTGATCGCGGGCGATCTTTCTGTTTGTAATGGAAGTGGAGGGCGGACGGATCGAAGGACGGGACGACGGATCAGCCGCCGCGGGTCTTGACGACGGCGAAACTGAACCGCGTGTACTTGGCGCGAGTGCAGGTCATCATGACCTGGTTCACCAGCTTCCAGGGGATGCTCGTGTCCGCGGCGATGAAGGCCTCACCCTGGAAGTTCTGGATGGTCGTCTGACCACCCTTGTCCTCGATCTCCTTGCGGGCGATCTCATCCAGGGAGTCCTTGAGGGCCTTGATCGTGAAGCCGTCGGGGGTGTCGGAGGAGGACACCGTACCATTGGTCACGACGACGACCTTTTTACCCTTGACCACGATGGTGGTGCGGGAGATCTGGATGTCGACGCACTCGACCATGTTGCTCATGGTGTCGGACTTCGGAACCATCAGTTCGTTCTTCTTCTGCGGGACCTGCATCGGGTCGGACCCGTAGCTCTTGAGCAGGAAGATCAGGATGATGGTGAGCGCGTCCATGAGGGAGGTGATGGTCAACGGGTTGTCGCCCGGAGTCCATGGGCCCTTTTTCTTTTTCGGCGGAAGTTCGTCTTCCAGCAACTGTTCGTTGGTTTTCACATCAACCATGTGCGCACTCCTTTAGAGACGACCCACTGCCACGAGGGGGAACATGCAATTGCCTTCGAGCTGCCATTCCTTGTCGCCGGGCTTCTTCTTGAAGACACAGGCGAGTGTGCCGCCCTTGACGTCCTGGATCTCGTTCTTGGCCTCGGGCGGAAGCTCACGCGTCGCGTCGAGGGTCTCGATGACCGTCTCGTACAGGATGGTGTCCTCGGGGACGATCGTGACCTTGCCCCAGTCGGAGAAGGAGCCGGCCGGCTTGGCCGCATCCTTGCTCGCGTCGAGCGTGTTGTTCTTGTAATGGGGCTTGTAGAACTTGTCGTACAGGAACTTGCGCAGGGCCACGGCGTTGTAGACCTTCTTGCCGCCGGCATGGGTGACCGGGATGCAGACCTGGTTGGAGGCCGCGCGCTGCGGGCAGGCCGAACCGCCACTCTTGGTGGTGATGTCGTAGCCGTCCTGCTTGATGTTGATTGTCAGGCCCAGGACCTTCTGCGTGTCATCTTTCTTCTGGGTCTGATTCCTCGACTGGCGGGGCGTGTCGACCAGGACGATACCGATCTGAATGAATTGGGCGCTCAGCAGCAAGAAGGGAATCAGCAGGCAGAGCAGATTCATGATCGGCATCAAGTCCAGATCTCGCAAACTTTCGTCAACAGCCATCTTCTTTCTTGCCATGACAGGACTCCTCGATCCTTGCGGTTCATCGAACCCGTTATCATCCGACGGTCAAGCGACCCTATTGGGTCGCCAGCCGGTGGACGAACGACTGGAAACCCCCACTAGCGGGCGCGGGTCAGGCGCCGGGACAGCAGGTTGTCCAGCTTCGTGGAGTACAGTTCCACGTCGTCGATGATCTTCTTGGTGAAGCCCGTCAGCAGCAGGTGCGCGGTCAGGCAGGGCACCGCGACGATCAGACCGAAGGCCGTGGTGTTCATGGCGACGGCGATGCCGTGCGACAGAACCGCGGAGCGGTTTTCGGGGGTGGCCGTGCCGAGGGCGTCGAACGCCTGAATCATGCCCATGATGGTTCCGAGCAGACCGACCAGGGTCGCGATGTTGGCGACGCCCTGCAGGGCCGGGGTGCGGCGGGTGACCTCGGGGGCGATCTCGAGCTTGGCTTCCTCGATCGCGGCGGACACGGCGGCGGCGCCGTCACCGTACTTGGTGAGGCCGGCCTTGATGACGCGGGGCAGCGCGGCCGTGGGGGCGGCGTTGCAGAGCTTGATCGCCTGGTCGATGTTGTTCGACCCGACGAGCTGCATGACCTGGCTCATGAAGGCTTCCGCGTTGATGTTGTAGCGGAACAGAAGGAAGATGGACCGCTCGATGATGATGGCGATACCAAATGCCGACGCAAACAGAATGACATACATGAACTCGCCGCCGTCAACAAATGCCTTTGCAAGACCACTCATTTCCGTATCCTCCGGTAGGGCACTCAAGCCCGGTTAAAGTGAGACGAACCTATTAAAACCTTTCGAAAAAAGCAATCAAATTTCAGCTGTTCCTCAAAAACGTCCGGACCCCAACCTCCGGGCGCTCGCATTTATAACGTATTTCAATCCTCTTGGGAAAGGAAAATCTGCGCATTTGATCAGAAAGGCCCCGTGGCGAGGGAATCGTGGATCTTCTTCAGGAAATCCCGGTAAAAACGAGGATCTTTTTCATCCCAGCGCCAGAAGCCGCCATACTCCCAGGCCTTGAAGATCTCGAACTTCGGACGCGGGATCTGGACCTCGAGGACATCTCCACCGCCGGTCTTGGGATCCTGTCCCTGGGCGGGGACGGGGGCGAGCCACGCGCAGGCGAGGACAACCAATGGAAAAAGATGAATGATTCTCATTACTTGGATCCTTTCGCGGCCTGGCGCTCCCTGGCCAGTTCGAGCCACGCGTCGATGCGGATCTGCAGCGCGCGGTCCACGTTTTTCTTCTTCTTCAGGAACTCGTTGTAGGCCTTGGCGTGCAGGAGGACCTTGTCGGCGCGCTCTTTGTCGGTGTACTTGCCCACCTGCGGGAACTCCTCGACGCTGACGAAGAGCAGCGCCAGGTTGTAGTGGCACCGCTCGCAGCTCTTGTTGAGGGTCAGCGCGTATTCGAACTTGGTCAGGGCGGCGTCGGCCTTCTTTTGCATTAGATAGGCCGCGCCCAGGTTCAGCGGCAGCCGCCACTCCTTCTTGAGCACGTTCCCGGCTCCGAGGCGTTCGGCCTTCTCGAGGGCGGGGATGGCCAGATCGAGCTCGCCGCGCTCGAGCAGCAGCACGCCCAGGGCGAACTGCGCCTCGGGGTGGCTGGCCGCGCTGGGATGGCCGAAGTACTTCTCGGCCTGGCTGCGATAAGAAATCGCGCTGATGTTCATGCCCTTGGTCTCGGCGTTGTCGGCGAGGAAGAGATAATACTTGCCCATCATGTACTGCCACTGCGGCCCGGGCTCGGTGGGCGGGTTGTTCTTCTTGTGCAGACCCAGGATGTAGTCCAGCACCGAGCGCATCTTCTCGAGGTTCTCCTGCTGATAGTGGATCGTCGCCATCACCAGGAGCGCATCGAAGTTGGCGAAGTCCTGCTTGAGGATCTCGGTGATCAGCGCCAGCGCCTCCTTGTAGGCCTCGTCGGTCTTCTTCGCCGCGAGCTGCTCCGCCTGGAGCACCTTGCCCCGCAGCTTCTCGGCCTCGGACTGCTCCTTGGGGGGCGGGGCGGGGGCATCGGTCTTCGGATCCGTCGGCTTCCCGTCCGCGTCGGTCTTCGGGTCCGCCGCCGGGGTGTCCGATGTGGCGTCGGGACTCGTGTCGCCATCCTTGGCCCCGTCGGGCGTGGTGTCCGGGCTCGTGTCCTGGCCCTTGCTGTCCGCCTCGTCTTTCGAGGCGGACGCCTCCTTCTTGTCGGCGGCCGGATCCTTCGTGGCGGTGGTGGTCTTCTTCTTCTTCGAACAGCCCGCGACCAGCGCCATGGACAACACGATCCACAGCAGGGTCACGGCCAAACGCAACGTCCTCGAGGAGCACTTCATGATCGAACCTCTCTTCGCTAGCGGGACAGCGGCTCCACCTCGGGTTGATACGAGCGGCGCAGCTTCTTCTTCGTGAAGTCCCGGTACTCGGCCAGGGCCTCCTCGATGTTCGCGGTGGACAGTTTCTCGGCCTCGACCAGTTCGTAGAACGCGGTGAAGGTCTGGTTGTACTCGTCGGTGAGCCGGTCCTGGGGGATGATCGCCAGGTCCTGGCTCTGGCCATCGAGGGTGACGCGGTACGTGCTTTCGTAGTAGGTCTTCCGGCGGTAGGCCAGGTAGCAATCTTCCAACTCGTCGGCCTTGGTCTGCGTGCACCCCGACTTGGCGACCTCGGCGGGGTTCTTCAGGTCCTCCCGGGCGATCATGCTCGTGAACGGCGCCTCGGAGAAGGCCTTGATCCCGCGGTAGAGCAGCCGCAACTTGAGGGCGAGCAGCTCCCCCTTGAGAACCGCCACCTGCTGGCGAAGGGACCCCTTGTAGTTCTTGAAGAAGTCGTAGTTGCGCGCCAGGTTGTCCATGGAACGACCGTTCTGCAGCATGGACGTGACCGTGTCGGTGGCCGGCTGCAGCACGCTCAGCCAGGCGAGGATCTTCATGACCTGGAGGAGCTTGCCGATGTCGTTGATGTCCGTGGAGTCGGCTTTGATGCCCTTCAGGATGGTCTCGCTCTGGGCGATCTCGGGGATGTTCTTGCCGGAGAAGCGCTTCTTGACGGCGGCCAGGGCCTTGGTGGCCAACGGCAGCTGCTCCTTGATGTACTTCTTGATGTTCTCGGGGCCCATCTTCTGGCCGGCCTCCGAGAGCGCCGTCAGTTCCTTGATCAGCGCGGCGATGTCCTTGCGCTCGGTGATGGTCTTGGTGACCGCCTTGTTCACGTCTCCGAGGGCCTGCAGATCCTTGATGAAGTTGGGGTACTTCTTGTTCAGCGTCTGGTACGTGTTCACCGCCGCGGTCAACTCCTTGGGGGGCACGGAAGCGTTGTTCGCCTGATACTGCTGGATCTTCTGCAGCGCGTTGAGCAGCTCCTGAATCTCGGCGAGACACTCCGCCTGCTTTTTCTGCAGTTCCTCCTGGAGTTGGGTCCCGCGCTTCTGCAGATCCTCGCCCTTGCCCTGAAGCTGCTTCTGCCACAAATCATAGGCGACCTTGATCTTCTCGAAGTTGTCGATCTCGGTGGTGGACTTCTCCTTGAAGGGGTTCTCGAAGGTCTTCACCAGGCTGCTCTCGGCGAACTGCACGATGGCCTTGCCGCGGTTGATGACGTGGATGCCCGGCTCCAGGCCGGCCTTGGTGCCCTGGTCGTACAGATCGTTGTACTCCTGGATGAGGCGCGCGTACTCCTCGCCCGCCTTCTTCGCCTTGTCCGGGCTCTTGGCCAGCGCGGCCTGGATCTGCCCCCACAGGCCGGCCTTGCGATAGAGGAGATCCATGCGGACCTTCCACATGCCCTCGTTCTCCTTGGTCTTGACCTTGGCGAGCGGCACGTAGCCGTCGAGGAACGCCTCGTAGGCCTCGATCTTGGTGAGCATGTCGCGGAAGGCGGCCTCGTTGTCGCCTTTCTGGGCGATCCGGTCCTGCTCCATGTTGAAGACCACGTCGGTGTAATAGAGGACCTTGTCGGAGACCATGACCTTGCAGCGGCCGCCCTCGCAGATGCTCGAGACGCTGTAGTAGTTCTGAGCGGCGTCCTCGGTGACGCCCATTTTCTGGGCGAGCTCCTTGAGCAGGGCCGCCTCGGAGACCTCGAACTCCTTGTTGTACATCTTCTTGGCCTTGCGGAAGAGCTCGAGCAGCCGGTCCGCCTGGGTCAGCGCCTTGCCGTGCAACTTGGGTCCGCCGTTCTTGTAGATCCAGAACAGCCGCTCCTCGGCGAGGACGCGATAGGAGCTCTCGTCCTTGACCTCGATCTTCTTCTCTTTCTTGATGCGCCAGCCGCCCGGCTTGACCACCGTCAGCTCCTGCCACATCTTCATGGCCAGGTCCTCCATGAAGAACTTCGTGGCCGCCTCGGCGAGCTCGTAGATCAGGAACTCCTTCAGGCCATCCTGGTGGGCGTTGGCCATCATCTTGCCGGTCTCGTCCTCGTAGATCTTCTTGTTCAGGACCTCGATGGCCCCCGGATAGTCCCCCAGCTCCTTGGTGCAGGTGTAGATCTTCCAGTACACACCGAAGAGGTTGGACTCGAACTCCTTGAGCTTGTTGGCGTCCTTGTCGTCGGGCCGGCGGTCCTTCATCTGGACCTCGAGCTGGCGGAACATGAGCAGCGCCTCGCGCCACTTCTTGGGATCGTTCTTGCCGTCGGCCTTGGCCTTCTCGGCCTCGGCGAACACGACCTCGGCCTTCTTGACCAGCTCCTTGAACTCCAGCGCGGTGATCATGAACATCAACTCGCGGTGTTCCTTGTCGCCGCCGCACTTGTTCTTCTCGAGCTTCTTGATCGCGGCGTCCCGCTCGGCCGTGAAGGTGGCCTCGGTGCCGGGCTCGGCCTGCTGGAACTTGTACGTGAGAAAGAGCATCTGCGAGGCGTTGATCGCCACGGAGTGGGAGCAATAGGCCTCGAGGATCTGCCAATAGTACTTGCGGGCCTCGGTGATCTGCTCGTAGTGCAGGTAGATGTTGGCGATGTTGTTGATGAAGATCGGTGCGTTGTCGCTTTTGGGGTAGATCTTCATGTATTCGAAGGCGTCCTGAACGTAGTTCTTGAAGTCCGGGGCCAGCTCCTTCGCCGCGTACTTGATCAACTTCTCCTCTTCCTTGATGTCAAAAGGCGGCGGCGGGATCTTGAGGTCCAGTTTCTTGTCGTAGACCTCGTAGATGATGGCCGCGCTCTCCTTCTGGTACTTGCTGCCCAGATGGGAGTCGCGCACCTTGCGACCCCAGTCCAGGGTCGCCATGATGGCCTCCTTGCGCGCGGCGTCCGACTCCGAGAGATCGATGATGTAGTCGCGGTAGACGAACAGGATCATGTACGAGGCGTCGTACTGCAGCGAGGAGTTGGGGAAGTCGCGGATGATACCCTGGTAATAGGCCACGACCTTCTGGAACTCCTCGAGGGCCTTCTTGGACAACTGGGTCTTCTCGGCGCCCGTGGCGGCCTTGGCGGCATCCCCGAGCTGGGCCGCCTTCTTGATCATCGCCTGGCCCGTGTCGATGAGGGCGAACGTGCGGATGCCGAGGAGATCCTCCCGCAGTTTGTCGATGGAGACGGTGCGCAGGCGGACGTTCTTCTTCTGGTTCTCGACCAGGAAGCGCTGGTGGTAGGCCAGGTACTCCTGGACCTCGTCGTTGGTGAACACCTTGTTCACGGCGAACTCGTACAACTCGCGCTTCTTGTCCTGCCACGTGCGCAGGCTCTCACGCAGCACGTTCTTGTCACGCTCGGACTTCACCTCGCCGATCTCCCGCTCGACCCCCTTGATGCGCATCTCGATCAAGGAGATCATGTTCCAGAAAATCGTGGGTTTGTCGGGGTTGTAGCGCCAGCCGCCCTCGACGTCCATCTTGCGGAAGACGTAATCGTACAACTCGTAGGCGAAGGCATAGTCCGCCTCGGACCGCTGGTAGGTCTTGTTCTCCTCGAACCCCATGAAGAAGTCGGCCACACCCTTCCAGATGCGCTTCACGTGGGGTTCGGCGTCGCGGTTCTTGTAGAAGGCGACCAGTTTCTTGACCGGACACTTGTCCTGGCAGGTGACGGGGAACGGCGCCGTCCAACTGAAGGCCTTGTTGGGATCGCTCTCAGATCCCATGACAAATTTTTCTTCCTGCAACAAAAATCCAATATATTTTATGGCCGCTTCATGCGGACTGTTCTCGTCCAGGTTCTGGCCCAGAGCGACGACCAGATCCAGCAGTTTCATCGTCAGGGCCGGATTGGTCTCGTTCTGGTACATCATCAGGCCGGCGAAGTAGACCACGTAGCCCCGGGTGGAGAGCGTGCGGAACTCGGGCCCCAGGGCCTGCTTGTAGGCCGACAAGCTGTACCACTTGGTCATGGCGAGGTTGTACAACTTGTCCTGGTCGGTGGTCTCGGCGGCCAGGAACTGCAGGCGGTAATCGGAGGCGGACAAATACTTGCCCAGGGTGGCCCAGGCGGTGCCGAGAAACTCCACGTTTCCCTGGATGGGCCGGCAGGAGGCGAACGGATCGAACGGCAGGTGGGCGGGAAAATCGGAGATCGTCCACTTCTCGTATTCGTTCATCGCCGAGAGAGGCATGGTCTCGAGGCCCTTCTTCACGAGGAAGGCCTTGAGGTTGTCCCGGAACGGGGAGAACCCCCAGTTGGCGCAGACCGACGCGATGGAGAGCTTGGCGGGCATGACGCCCTCCTCGTCGTCGAGGGAGAACGGCGGGCGCTCGTACATGCGGGCCAGCAGGTGCAGCACCGAGCCGATGTCCCGGAACTTCGGATACTGCTCCACGAGCTTGCGGAGATTGCCCTCGGCCTTCTTGTGGTAGAACTCCATGCCCAGATCGGCCTCGGCCGGCCGCACCGTGCCCTTGGCCAGCTCGCGGGCCTTGGCCATGATCTGCTGGTATTCTTCCTCGTAGACGTCCTTGCCGGTCTTCTCGTCCTGGTTGATGTAAAAAGTGTTCAGTTCCTCGGCGATCTCCTGATAGATGACCGCCGTGCGCCAGAGCAACTCGGGGGTCCAGGTCGGGTCGGGGTTCTTTTCGTATTGAACCAGGCGTTGCTCGAGCAACTGGAGCAACTTGGCGCGCTCGACGATGTCCTTGGCCTTGGCGGCGCGGCTGTCGCGGTCCACCTGGGCGCGCAGGAACATCTCCTCGTTGCTCTTCATGCGCTTCACCATATAATCCGTCGTCTCCGCGAACCGGACGACTCCTTCCTTATATAAATTGTAGTCCCGGCGGAGCTGGTCGATCTCTTTCTGGACCTCGGGCCGCTCCACGGGCTCGGGCGCGGGGGCCTTCGGGGGCGTCATGTCGGCCTCGGCCGGCTTGGGCTTGGGCTGCTGCGCCGGGAGTGCGCCCGGCAGGACCAGGGGAAAGGCGAAGGCGATCAGGCTCAGGGCAAGGTGTCTCATTTGGGCTGTCCTCCGGTCCCGGGAGCGCCGGGCTCGGTCTTGCCCGAGCCGGGCTTCTCGCCATCTTTCGGTTCGACCCGAGGGGCGAACGGATCCTGATACCGCTCATCCTCGAACTCGACCAGTTGCTCCTCGACCTCCCGGTACCGGTTTCTCATCTCGTTGGTGATCTGCTTGTTCCGGTCGTTGAGCTTGTTGTACTCCATGCGTGTCTTGGAGCGTAGCGACCAGTTCACGTCGACGATGCCCAGATCGGACTCCACCACCACGTCGTGGAAATGGCGGGCGATCTGGCGGATGCTGTCGCGGGTGATCAGGACGTTGATCTGCCCGGACTGCTGCTTGTACTGCTGGTACTGGACCTCGTAGGCCTTGAGGTTGGCCTCCTCCACGGCGATCTCTTCCTTGATCTTCGTGAGACGCTCGTCGGCCATGGCCTGGAGCCGGTTGTTCAGGTCGTCGAGCCGACGGTCCACGGCGTCGGCGTTCTGCATCATCGTGACCATCCGGTCGAACAGGGCCATCTCCGTGTTGGAGAGCCGGCCGCGCAGGCTGGACCACACGGCGAACTCGGCGGCGATGGCGGCGCGGTACTGGACACGCACCTGGCGCTCGGCCTCCATGTCGGCGTCGTCCACGCCCACGGTGAGGCTGGCGTCGAGGATCCGCGCCCGGATCTGGCGGGCCATCTCGAGGCCCGCCTCGATGCCGGCGGCCTCCTCGTGGAGCTGGGTGAGCAGCGGCTTGAGCTGGTTCTGACGCTCGGGCTTCTGCTTCTGGTAGTACTCGTACATGCCGGAGACCAACTGGCGGTAGCCCTCCAGGTCCTTGATCATGTTGTCCACGGCCATGATCTTCTCGTCGAACACCTTGCGCTTGGCCGCCAGGCGGGTGGCCACGCTGTCGGTGCTCTTGGGCACCTCGCTCAAGGTCTTCTCGTGCTTTTGCCGCTCGTCCTGGGCCTTCTTCAACTGGGTGACCACGTTGCCGGTCACGTGGCGGGCGAACTGCTCCCGGGCGACCTTGAGCAGGGCCGCGCGGGCCTCGACGTTCTTGAGCTCCATCTCGTAGGTCTTGGTGCGGGTGTCGGCCAGGAGCGGGAACAGGCCGATCTTGCTGGCCGACTGGAGCCGGCGCTTGATCATCAGCAGGCTGTCCCGGGCGTGCTCGAGGTTCTGCCCGATGCCGGTGATGTCCTCGGTGACCAGCACGGCCTTCATGAGCGTCTGGTCGTCCTGGAACAGGGGGACCGCCTCGGGGGGGATGGCGTACTGCAGCCGGAAGACGGTCTTGCCTCCGTCCTTGCCGGCTTCCGCCTTCTCCTCCTTCTTGCGCGTGATCTGGTCGAAGAAGGCCTTGAGGTCGAGCTCCTTCTCCATGAGCTCCTGGATCTGCAGATGCACGGCCTTGTAGCGCGACGCGGTCTCGGAGAAAGCACGGTTGGCGTCGGCCCACTTCTCGCCGCGCACGTGCAGGTACCCCAGCAGGAGGCGGGCGCGAGGCAGGAACACGCTGTTGCGGTTGCGGACCTCCATGATGGCCAGCGTCTCGGCGGCCTTCATGACCTCCTCCTCGCGGACGTACACCCAGGCCATCTCGTACAGCGCGTCCTCGTAGTGCGGGGACTTGTCGCCGATCAGTTTGTACCAGCGGACCGCCTCGCCGGTCTCGCCGAGCTCGTAGAAGATACGGCCCAGGGCCATGCGGGCAAGCGCCTGGACCTCTTTCTCATCGTCGTTGCGCGGTTCGAAGTACTTGACCTCGACGGCCTCGCCGGACTGGGCGGGCACCTTCTGCAGCCACTTCTGGATGGACTGATCGGAGGCGAGCACCGAGAACCGCCGCACCGCCTCGAACATGAGCATCTCGCGCATCTCACCCAGGGAGGTCGTGTACTGGGTCAGGTTCACGGTCTTGCCTCCGCGCACGAAGGAGGTGGCGCCCACCTGGGCCATGCGCACCAGCACCGCGCCGGAGAAATAGATGGCCTGGGGATAAAGTTGGGGGAAGGTCCGTTTGCCGTCCTTGTCCTGACCTGGGACGATCCGGTCGAAGAAGCGCAGGGCCTCGAGGAACTTGTCCTGGGCCCAGGCCTCGCGGCGCTCCCCGGCGGGCTTCTGGAACTCTTCGTATGCCTGGTAGTACGCGAACTTCCCGCGGGCGTAGTTCACCTCGGGGGAGTCCTTCAACTCGGGCATTTGCTCTACGAGCTCGACGAGCTTCTCGATACCCTTGTAGTTCTGCGTCTTGATGGAGATCTCGAGGAGGCGCTTGATGGCCTTGGAACGGAACGCGGGATCCCAGCGCTGTTCGACGACCATCCAGTAGTAATCGGACGCCACCTGGTAGTTCGCGCTCAGGAACATGGCCTCGCTCAGGTAGAACGTGGCCTCCTTGCCCAGGGTGGCGTGGTCGATCAGCGAGAGGAACAGGGCGGCCGCGTCCTGGGGACGATCGTTCTTGAGCAGGTAGATGCCGTTGAGGAAGCGCTGCATGTCGTCGTGCTGCTTCGCCATCTGCACCTTCGTGGCCGAGGCGATGACGCCCTCGAGCCGCTTGAGGGCGAAGTCCAGCGCCGACACCGAGTCGTTCACCTTGTCCAGAGGATCGGCCCCCGCGAGGTGGGGAACCAGCAAAAACGTGACACAGGCCAGGAGGAACAGGCGTGTTTTCATGGTCGGAATCCTTCGCCTCGGGGCGCGCGCGCCCGTCGGGGTCGTCACTTGGTCTTGGCCGGCTTGGCCTCTTCCTTGGTGACCAGGGCCTTGGACTGGAGCTGGAACTGAATGTGCGGCCGCTGGTCGAGGGGAGTCGTCCAGCCGCCCTTCTCCACGCCCTGGACCTCGAGGGTGTAGTCCTTGCCGGGCTCGGCGTTGAACGAGTAGGTGTTGTGGACCTCCCACTTCCATTCCTTGACGTACTTGAAGACGCCGTAACCGTTGCCCTGATAGGTGACAAAGACCCGGAAACGGATGTTGCCGGGGGAGACGTGGCCGACGGGGATGGAGATCTCCTTCTTGGCCAGGACCTCGCGGTCCTTCTCACCGGCGTCGCTGTAGGACGCGACGAGCTTGCCGTCCATCAGGTAGCGCAGCCGGACCATCTTGAAGGCGCCGCCCATCTTGTTGACGTGCTTGAGGACTATCCGGGCGCCGCCGAGGGTCTCCTTCTCGGCCGTCATGGCCTCCTTGAGCAGCTGGAGGCGGAACTTGGTGGCCGTGACCTTGTTCTTCAGATCCTCGACCAACTCGGCCAACTGGCGCAACTTGAGCTCGTTGCTCGCTACCTCGGTGGCCTGCACCTTCTCGGGCGAGGGGTTCGTGTCGCGGTCCCCTTCGGTGCCCACCGTGACGGGCACGGCCGGCGCCTTGGGATCGACCGTGGGCGCGGCCGGGGTCGGCGCGGGGGTCGTGGTCGCAGGATCCTTCGGCGGCTCCGGCGTGGTCGGGGCGGTCTGGGCCAGCGTGTTGGAAGCAGCAAAAATCAAAAATAAAAACACGGGAAGGACGCGCAACTTTTTCATGATACCTCTCGACTCTCTGATTCATCGACCGGGGCAACCGGACGTGATGCAGCGAATATATACAATTCAATGGGCGAATCGTCAAACCATTTTCTGGGAGGGCCGGACCCGACCGACCCGTCAGATCCGACAAACAGCTTTCCATGGTCCGCCTTTTCCGTTACAAGAGGCGCGAGGAGGAGCGCCGCTCATGCTGATTCAAGATATCATCTCTAAAAAACGTGACGGTCTGCGACTTACGCAGGCCGAGATCGACTTCTTCATCGGCGCCTACACTTCCGGCGCCCTGCCCGACTACCAGGCGGCCGCGCTGATCATGGCCATCTTCATCCGCGGCCTCGACGGCGAGGAGTTGAGCTGGTTCGCCAACGCCATGCTGCACAGCGGCACGGTGGTGGATCTGTCCCACATCCCCGGAATCAAGGTCGACAAGCACAGCACCGGCGGCGTGGGGGACAAGATCAGCATCCCGCTGGCCCCCCTGGTCGCCGCCTGCGGGGTGCGCGTCCCCATGGTCTCGGGCCGCGGCCTCGGACACACCGGCGGCACCCTGGACAAGCTCGAGTCCATCCCGGGCTTCTCCGTGCGCCTCCCCCTGGATGCCTACGCCCGCATCGTCGAGGAGGTGGGGGTGTGCATGATCGGCCAGACCGAGGAGCTCGCGCCGGCGGACCGGAAGATCTACTCGCTGCGGGATGCCACCGGCTGCGTCCCCTCGATTCCGTTGATCGCTTCGAGCATCATGAGCAAGAAGCTCGCCGAGGGTATCGACGCCCTGGTCCTCGACGTCAAGGTGGGCACCGGCGCCTTCATGCCCACCGAGCAGAAGGCCGAGGAGCTCGCCCGCACCCTCGTCGGGATCGGCGCCCGGGCGGGCAAGCGCGTGACCGCGTTCCTGACCCGGATGGACGATCCCCTGGGCGAGGCGGTGGGGAACGCCTGCGAGGTGATCGAGAGCATCGACGTGCTGCGCGGCGGCGGCCCCTCCGACATCCGCGAACTGACGCTGCTGATGGCCTCCCACATGCTCGTCCTGGGCGGGGCGGCCCCGGAGCCCGCCTCGGCCCGCGAGCGCTGCCTGCGGGCGCTGGCCGACGGCTCGGCCATCCGCAAGTTCCAGGAGATGATCGCCGCCCAGGGCGGGAACCCCGAGGCCGTCGAGCGTACGGACCTGTTCGCGAAGGCCGCCCACGCCACAGCGGTGCGTGCCGATCGGTCCGGCGTGGTGCAGAGCTTGAACTCCACCGCCATCGGCATGGCGGGCGTGGTCCTGGGCGCCGGCCGCCGGCAGGTCACCGACCCCGTGGACCCCGGGGTGAGCCTCTTCGTGCGCCGGAAGATCGGAGACACGGTCTCGGCGGGGGACGTCCTCGTGGAGGTGCACTACAACGACGACCGCGGCCTGGACGACGCGCTCGCGCGCATCGCCGGCGCCTACGTCATCGGCGACACGCCCGCGACCCCGGGACCTCTGGTCATCAAGACCATCGAGGGATGAACCGGCCTTCATGTCGAGCCCCGCATCCACTTCGTGCAACCGGCGGCGCCCCTCGCTGTCCCTGTCCGGCATGAAGCCGATCTTCCTCTCGCTGCTGCTGCTCGGTTCCTGCATCGACGGTCGCTCCTACGTCACCACCCGCCACCGGCACCTCCACTACGAGGTCGAGGTCCAGCGCAACATCCGCCGGGAGCTGCGCGTGCACCACCAGGTCGACGGAAACCGCCTCCACCTCCGGTTCGAGGAGATCCTGTTCTGCCGCCACGTCCAGTTCGACGTCGAAAAGATGAGCCTAGTCCGCACCCAGACACGCCCAGGCGCGGCCTATTACATGCTCCTGGGGAGCCTGGTCGCCGCTCTCTCTATCCCGTCTTACTACATGGGGTTTGGCGACTCCACCGGGACCGCCCGCGCCATCCACCTCTCGGTGGGCACCGGCGTCTTTCTGGGGCCTGGCCTGGCCCTGGGCGGATACGGGCTGTGGAAGCGGCTCGAGGAGCGGACCACCGTGGAGGAGGCCGGGGACGTGCGCCGCGAGGTCAAGAGCACGGACTTCGCCTGCGGCAAGGTGCCGCCACCGGAGGGCTCCCGGGTCGAGGTGCTCACCCGGATCGGACACGTGTCGCTGGGCGTGTTGCCGTCCGACGGACGGATCATCGTGGATCTCGGCCGGCTGCAACCCCTGCACAGTGAGGAGACGGGGCGCTCCTACCTCGACATCTTCGTGGGAGCCGCGCGGGTGGGCACCGTCATCCTGCCGCAGACCGGAACGACCTCTCCAGCTCCGAAAAATATTCAATGATAACAATGCGTTAAAACACCTACTGGGGTAAAATTCGCAACCATATCCGGGTTCATGTAAACCTTTCTTGCGTTGAAACACGCAAAAAGGAGCTTTGCCTATGCGTGCGATGAAGGCCAATGAGAGCTACCTGACCAATCCGGAAGAGAACATCGACTACATCGCCGCGCTGGACATCGGATCGAACAAGATTTCGCTCTCGATCGGCCAGACGCTGGACGGCAGGTTCGACGCGCTCCTCGGGGTGGTTCATCACCAGTGCCACGGCATCACCTCGGGCCGCATCACCAACCTCGAGGCGGTCACGGCGACGATCCGCAAGCTCCTGGGCGAGGCCGTCGACATCATCGGGTTCTCGGTCACCGAGGTCTTCGTCGGCATCACCGATCCCGAGATCGCCATGCATCGGAACACCGCAATGGTGGCCGTCGCCGGCGACTCGGTGACCGCCGAGGACATCGCCGACGTGCTCGAGGCCGCCGAGACGGCCATGCCGCTCAGGGAGAACGAGGCGATCCTCCATGTCATTCCCGAGCAGTACCTAGTCAACGGGCATCCGGTGGCCGACCCGGTGGGGCGCTCCGGGGTGCGCGTGGACGTCGAGACCACGGTGCTGACCGTGCCCCGCGTCTCGATCCAGAACGTCGAGCGCGTGTGCCGGGCCGCCGGGCTCGTCGTGCGCGACATCTTCTTCAGCCCGCTGGGCACGCTCCAGGCCGTGACCCATCCCCGCCAGCGCCAGCTCGGCGTCCTGATGCTGGACATCGGCGCGGGCACCACCGACGTGGTCATGATGGAGGGCGACCGCCTCCGCTACTGCGACGTCGTCCCCATGGGCGGCCAGTCGTTCACCGAGGCGATCGCCGGCGGTCTGCGCTGCCTGCGCGAGGAGGCCGAGGTCATCAAGGTCAAATGCGGCACCGCCTCCCCGGCCTACGTCGAGCATCCGGACAAGCTCGTGGACTCCCGCCTGCTGTGCGGCTGCGCGCCGGTCACCTATGGCCAGGTGGCCCACCTCCTCGAGGCCCGGATCTCGGAGATCCTGCACATCGCGCTCAACCGGCTGCACTACGCGGGCATCCATCTGACCGCCCCCCACTCCATCGTGATCACCGGCGGCACCGCCCAACTCGGCGCCCTGCGCTCCTTCATCCAGGAGCTCATCGAGCTGCCCGTCGAGGTCGGCCAGGCCAACCTCCCGGTGGGGATGTTCGACCTGGCCCGGAACCCGGTCTTCTCCTCCTCGGTGGGGGTGGTCATGTACGCCGCCTCCCACGGAGACGGCCATCCGGGGCGGCTGGAACCCTGCCAGGTCGAGAAGAAAAACAGTAATGTTTTCAAGAAGTTGGCAGATTTTTTCGGCGGTTTTTTTGACTGAGTCGCGCACAGCTCTTACGATGCCTGAGAAGTCCGTCGAGCTGTCGTGCGAAGACTGATGAACTGGACCACCTCGAGTGGATCTGTCCCATAAATACGGAGGAATTTCGATGCCTTACACCCTGGATGACAACGTGACCGGAGAAGCCCGCATCAAGATCATCGGCGTCGGCGGAGCCGGCGGCAACGCCGTGAACAACATGCTCTCGAACCACCTCGACAGCGTGCAGTTCTATGCCGCCAACACGGACCGCCAGGCGCTCGAGAAGAGCCTCGCCGGCACCAAGATCCAGCTCGGCGACAAGATCACCTCCGGTCTCGGGGCCGGCGCCAACCCCGAGGTCGGCCGCAAGGCCGCCGAGGAGAGCGCCGAGCTCATCCGCGGCTCGGTGTCCGGCGCCGACATGATCTTCATCGCCGCCGGCATGGGCGGCGGCACCGGCACGGGCGCGGCCCCCGTGATCGCCCGCATCGCCAAGGAGACCGGCGCGCTGACCGTCGGCGTGGTCACCAAACCGTTCCGGTTCGAGGGCAAGCGCCGCATGCGCCAGGCCGAGGAGGGCATCGCCGCCCTGCAGGACGAGGTCGACGCCCTGATCGTCATCCCCAACGACAAGCTGCTGTCGCTGTCCGCGAACATCAGCATGATGGACGCCTTCTCCCGGGCCGACGAGGTCCTGCTCAACGCCGCCCGCGGCATCACCGACCTCATCCTGGAGAGCGGCTACATCAACGTCGACTTCATGGACGTCCGCTCGGTCATGGCCAACAAGGGCCGCGCCCTGATGGGCATCGGCGTCAGCAAGGGCGACCACGCCGCCGTCGAGGCCGTCCGCAACGCCATCTCCTCCCCGCTGCTCGAGGACGTGTCCATCGACGGCGCCACCGGGGTGCTCGTCAACATCACCTGCTCGCCGAACCTCTCCCTGCAGGAGATCTCCGAGGCCGCCATGCTCATCGAGGACGTGGCCAACGAGGACGCCAACGTCATCTGGGGCTCGGTCGTCGATCCCAACCTCCAGAACGAGGTGCGCGTGACCATCATCGCCACCGGCTTCGACCAGAACGTCGCCCCGGCCAAGACCACGCCCAAGCACGAGCTCGTCAACAACGGCTCCTCGATCCGGCAGCAGCAGACCCAGATGAGCCTGCCGTACACCGCCACCGCCCCCTACGGGCAGCGGGAGGCCGACTCCGGCCCGCGCAACGCCTACTCCACCTCCGAGCTGCCCCGCGTCTCCCCCTCCCAGGAGCTCCCCCACCAGGATCACGCGCGGCACGCCCAGGTTCCCTACTCCAAGCCGGACTACCTGAAAAAACTCGAGATGGCCCAGGCCCTGCCCCCCATGCCTCCCAGTTCGTAATCCACTGAACTATTCCACCATCAAACATACGATTTTCAGCTTGACCTCCGGTTCGGTTCGTTTATAAAGACCTCCGGTTTTTCGGATGGATGCCGCTCATCCATTCAACTCAATGGAAGGTTGATGATCCCCATGGCCAAACAGCAGACTCGTCGTTCCATCTCTGTCCGCGGTGAACTGTACGACCGGATTCACGATTATTGCGAATCGAACAACATCAGCATGAGCTCCTTCGTGGAGAACCGCATCTCCTCCTTCCTCAACGGCTCGCTGATGGACGAGCAGCCCCCGCTGCCCTACGTGGACGAATATGAACCGGCCAATCCCGGCGAGGTTTCCGCCGCCGCGACCGCGCCCCAGGCGAACCGCCCCGTGCTGTCCCACTCCGAGATGGCGGCGGACATCCAGCAGCACTTCACGTTCTGAGACCCCTGCCTCAAGGAGCCCCCCATGCGTAGATCGAACCCGGGGTGGATCATTCTTTTGCTGACCCTTGCGACCGCGTGGACGCCGTCGCTCACCGGGTGCAAGAAGAAGGATCCCTCGCGGCTCGACTCGAGAAACTGGGTGGACCGCAACCTCCAGTGCGCCAAGGAGACCCTGGCCGACCTCGAAAAGCGGGTCCAGGACAAGGTCACCGAGGCCGAGAAGCTCCTCACCGAGCTTCAGGAGCACCTGCAGAAGCACCAGTGCCCGGTGGGCAAGCACGCCGAGTGCGTCCCCGGCGCGGGCATCACCGCCGTGGCGACCCTCATCAGCGGGGCCCGCGTGCCCGGCGAGGATGAACAGGACCCCAAGACTGACCGGACGCCCGAGCTCATCGTCCCCGAAGGCCCCTCCCTCGACGCCGAGGGCGAGGCCGCGGCCAAGAAGGCCAGGGACAAGCGCCTGGTGAACGAGGACATGGGGGACAAGGTCGTCGACGAGAAGCCCGCGCCGCTCCCCGGGGACTCCCCGGCCGCCGAGACCGAACCCGGCCCCCAGGACATCGCCAAACGCGCGGGGTGCGGCATGGACGTGCCCGAGACGTGCTCCTTCCTCGCACAGGATCCGGTGGTCTCCAAGTTGACCGTCTTTTGTGAGCAGGCGGCCCAACTCGAGCTCGAGGTCGCCCGCTTCCTCGCCGCCACCGGACAAGAGCTCCCCGAGAAGCCCCTGTCCGAGCTCTTCGAGAGCATGCGCGTGCTGGAGGCCCAGATCCATGAACTGGTGACCCGCGAGGAGCTGGCTGCCCGCAGGAAGGGTGACGACGAGGCCTTCTACCGTTCCATGCACCCGCAGGTCATCAAGGGCGTCCTCAGCGACCTCTCGGTGGCCGTGCCCAAGCAGATCGCCGCCGATCTGCGGTTCCTGGTGCCCCGGATCCAGAAATCCGCCCGGTTCTTCGATGAGCATGAGAGCGAATGGAACCAGAAGGTGGGCGCGGCCATCCGCCACCTGCACAAGTCCCAGCGCGTACACGCCAACCACTGCCTCGAGCGGCCGAACTGCTGGCAGTTCAGGCAGTGCGTCAAGCGCTACAACCTGCCCGGCATCCTGATGCTGGAGTGAACCCCCCGGCACCCGGAGGTCCCCTTGTTCTGCGTCCATACCCAGAAAGTCCGTCATCTGGTCGGCTCCTTCACGCGTGGCATGGAGCTGCCGACCGCCTTCTCGCGGCTGTTCACCGATCACGGGATCCGGTCCGGCCACGTGGAGCTCGCTGGCCAGCTCGAGGGGTTCTCCCTGGTGACCGAACCCCGCGGCGTCCCCCTCGTCGTGAACGCGCCGGCGCTCATCCTGCGCTGCACAGGCTTCGTCTCCGACGTCGACGGCAAGGTGGAGACCCAACTGATGGCCACCCTGCAGGTCCCCGGACCGGCCGGACTTCAGATCGTGGGGGGCCTGCTCGTCTCCGCCCGCCTCCTTTCGTGCGAGTTCCGCCTCGACGCCTTCGACGACGTCTTCATCGTGAAGCGCTCCGACCCGAAGCTCCTGTTCCCCGCCTGGGCGGACTGCTTCACCGAGTCCGCCGGAGCGGCGGACCGACCGAGCCCGGGTCCATCGGACGCCGCACCTGCCGAACCCGAGACCGAGTCGCCCACCCTCGTCTCCGAGAGCGCCGCCGCCGCAGGAGGCGTCTCCAACGACGGCTTCGCTCTGCCCGGCGCGGGGGACATCGTCGAGCACTTCAAGTTCGGCTCCTGCCGCGTACAAAAGGTCGACTCCGGCGACATGCTCGAGGTGTGGCTGCCCAGCAAGAACAAGGCCCGCCTGAGCATGCAGGTGCTGCAGTTCGATCTGGTGGGAGAGGATCCCGACGGCACGCGGCGCTTCCAGGCCCGCCCCCTCAAACACCGGTGAGACGATCATGGAGCGCCCGGACCGGCTGCAGCAGGAACTCGTCGACGGCAACCTGGACCTCGTCCGGAAGATCGCCAACGACGTGCATCGCCTGGTCCATCGGAAGATCGAGGTGGACGAGCTCATCAACATGGGCACGATCGGCCTGATCGAGTCCGCACGCCGGTACGATCCGCAGCGCGGTTTCCAGTTCTCCACGTTCGCCTACTATCGGATCAAGGGGGCGATCCTCGACGGCGTGCGCCGCCAGTGGTTCCAGATCGGGCACCAGACCGAGCTCATCGCCGAGGAGACCGCCAACTCCTATCTCCAGGAGAAGAGTTTGCCCCTGCAGAGGGGTCCCGCGGCCCCCTCCACCGCCGAGTTGGTGGATCGCCTCTCCTCCACCCTCGCGGGGTTGACCACCTGCTACCGCCTCTCCTCGGAGCGCCTCGACGAGCTCCCCGACGCCGGCAGCGGCGAGGGGTTAGACGAGGTCGAGCGGCGCAGCGAGCTGGCCTGGGTCCGCACCCAGGTGGCGGAGCTGCCCGAGCCGTGGCAGGAGCTGGTTCGGGCGGTCTATCACGACGGTCATTCCCTCGACGAGTTCGCCCGGCAGAAGGGCCGCTCCAAGAGCTGGGCCTGCAGGCTCCACGCTCGCGTCATCGACCACCTCCGCCAGGGATCGGGGGTGCAGCCATGAACCCCGAGCTCCTGGTGAAACAGGAGGTGTTCGGCGATCTGTGCGAGTATTTCACCGAGACCATCGGCGAAGTCGCCTTCGCGCGATTCCTCTCCCTGCTGCCGGCCACCCTCAAGATGGTCTTCGCCCGCGAGGGGGAGCCCGACGCCTGGGTCTCCGCCCGCGAATTCTCCATCCTGCTTGCTGCAGTGGACATGCAGATGCACCCGATGCTGGCGGACTTCGGCGCCGCCTGGGGACGCCGGTTCGTGACCTCCCACGCCGGCAAGTTCGTCGGCGATCTCACCGTGGCCCAGCTCGACTCCCTGTCCCGGATGTTCCACCAGAAGCGGTCCACCGCCATCCTCCACGTCGCCGCCCGGCTCCAGCGGGGTCTCGAGCGACTGCCCAACTGGTTCCTTCCCCTGGAGGCGGCCGTGGACGAGCGGGTCTCCCCCTCCCAGATCGCGTTCCACGCCCTGGCGAGGCCCGTGAACCTGCCCCTGTTCTGCAGCGTGATCTCCGGCTTCGCCGGGGGCATCCTCGAGCTGCACCGCATCCCCTGCCTGCGCATCCACGAGGAGAACTGCATGACCACCGGCCACACGACCTGCTCCTTCGTGATCCTGTTCGAGCCCGAGACGCCGCTCTCGTTCTTCTGACGGCGGCGATGGCAGACGACGCTTGAAATCTCCCGCGTTCGCAGGCTATACTTCCGTCCCTGACGGCCAGGCCGGGAGGGTCCACCCATGAAGGTCACCTACAAGTCACTCAAGGATTTCGCCTTCGCGCACTTCGCGCAGGGAAACATGGAGCAGACCCTGGGCAGCCTGGTGGCCGCCCTCAAGGCGGACCCGCTGGACCTCGAGGTGCGGTTCCTCACGATCGACGTCCTGGCCCGCCTGCAGGCCGTCGAGCCTCTGGAGAAGGTCCTCGTGTACTCCGCCGAGATCGCCATGCGGGCGGGGCACCCCATCGCCGCCATGGCCTTCTTGCACCTGCTCGAACGGCTGGGCAAGGACGCCGACCCGCTCTGGAAGCGGCTCGCCTATCTCTATTCCGCCAACTCCACGCAACTGTCCCAGTCCGGCTCCAAGGTGGCCCCCCTGCCCGACGAGACGCCCGTGGACGGGCCCGCCGAGCTCCTCCCCTCCCTGGCAGAGCTCGTCGCCACGGTGACCGGCCTCGCCCAGACCATCACCAAGGCCGAGGACTTCCCGGCCACCCTCTTGCCCATGCCGCTGCTCTCCGACGTGCCCGCCCATCACTTCGTCGAGGTCGCGCGCGTGCTGCGCCTGGTCCCGCTGGCGCCCGGCCAGGCGCTGATCCGCGAAGGCGAGCCCGGCAACTCGTTCTTCATGATCGGCACGGGCTCCTTCTCGGTGTTCAAGACCGACGCGCTGGGTCGCGTGACCCCCCTGGCGACCCTGCACGCGGGCGCCATCGTCGGCGAGATGGCCCTGGTCCAGCGGGCTCCCCGTTCGGCCTCGGTCACCGCCCAGAGCTGGGCGCAGGTGCTCGAGTTCCCCGCCGAGGCCATCGCCCGCCTGGCCGAACATCTCGAGCAGGTGGCCGTAGCCCTGGACAAGTTCACCCGTGAACGCCTGGTTGGCAACCTGCTGGCCACCAGCCCCCTGTTCAGGCCCTTCTCCCGGACCCAGCGCATGGATCTGCTCAAGCATTTCCAGGCCTACGTCGTGGAGACCGACACCGTGATCGTCCGTCAGGGCGAGGAGGGGACCGGGCTGTATCTCATCCTGGGCGGCGAGGTCGAGGTCATGCGCGACCTGGACACCCCCCAGGCGGTCTCCCTGGCCACGCTGCAGGCCCCCGAGAGCTTCGGCGAGATCAGCCTCCTGCTGGGCTCCGAGACGACCGCCTCGGTCGTAGCCACCCGGCGCACCACCCTGCTGTTCCTCTCCCGTCATTACTTCCTGCGCCTGGTGCAGAGCGTGCCCGAGATGCGCGATTACTTCTCCCAGCTCGCCGACAGCCGTTTGACCCGGACCCAGGAGACCCTGGCCGCCCGGGCGGCCGACGCCGAGGAAGAGGAGATCGTCCTGATCTGACGACCCCCGGAGTTCCATGCCCAAATTCAGGAGAAGCCAAATATTCAATCTCATCGTCTTCCTCGTCGGGACCGTCGTCATCGTGGGCCTGATCCGCAACATCGGCTGGGATACCACGAAGGAGCACCTATCCCGCACGGGCTGGTCTTTCTTCTGGCTCTTTCCCATCTACCTCGTCACCATGCTCGGGGACACGGTCTCCTGGCGTCTGCTGATCCGTCGGCCCGTGTCCATGATCCGGATCATGCTCGTGGCCAACTCGGGGACCGCGATCAACGCGCTGACCCCTTCCGGGGACGGCGGCGAGTTCGTGAAGGGGAACCTCATCGGCCCCGTGATCGGCGCCCACGAGGCCGTCTCCTCGCTATTGCTGTGGAACTTCCTCTACGCGGTGACCAAGAAGCTCGTCACCGTGGCCGGTCCGCTGCTGTACCTGGTGTTCGGCCCCTTCGACACCGACCCGCGCCCCATCGGCACGGTGGTCGTGCTCTGGTTCCTCGGCCTGGGGCTCCTCACCGCCCTGTACCTGCCGCTGGCCTGGTGGCTGGTCACCCGCATCGGGGTCAAGCGCATCGCGCGCTGGCTGCACCGGCTGCCGCTGGTGCGCCGCCTGGATCTCTCCAAGGTGGAGTCCTTCTCCCACGAGCTCGACGAGACCTTCCGCGACTTCGGCCGGAACTACCGCTGGCGACTCCTTGCCGCCGCCCTGCTGCTGCTGCTGGTCCACGTGAGCGTGTGTTACGAGATCTGGTTCGTCCTCAGGCTCCTGGGGGTCGAGGTCTCCTGGGCCACGAGTGTCTTTCTATTCACCGGGAGCTCCCTTTTGCAGACCGTGGTCTCGCTCTCCCCCGTGGAGATGGGCGTCACCGAGGCCGGCAGCATGGGTCTGTACCAGTGGATCGGTTTCGATCCCGTGTACGGCTTCATGCAAGAGTTCATCCGCCGGCTGCGCCGCCTGGTGTTCAACGTGCTGGGGCTGGCCTACCTCGGGTGGTGCGCCTTCTTCCCTTATGTGGGTCCGAAGGTGGTGGAGGAAGAGACCCCGCCTGACGGCACCCCGGCAGGGTCCGAAGGCTCACCGTAGGCGACGGCGCGAACGGCGCAGGAACAGCAGTCCCAGCAACGTCAGCAGCGGCGCAATCACCCGGGTCCGCACCCCGGACAGACCGGGTCGTGCGGCGCAGGCCGTGGAGCCCGCGGCATCGTACAGGGTCGGATCCCGCTCGTCGCCCCGCACCGAGAACACCACGGGTTCCAGCCCACCGTGGGTGGCGGTCACCACGTTCGCGCCCCGCCCCGGAACGAAGGTCACCGCCACATAGCCGGTGTTACCGGTCTCGACCGTGGTGACTCCGTCGTCATCCCCTTCGAAGGTGCCCGCGTCTGCGGTGAAGGTCACGTCGTGGGCGGCCAGCGGGCGCCCCTCGGCGTCCAGGAGCCGCACCACAAGCGGGACCTCGAGGGGTTCCCCCTCAAAGCCCCACTGGCCGTCGCCTGCAACCTTCTCGAGACGAGCGGCGTCCACCGGCAGCACGTCGAACGGCTCGGACACGCCCGAGGCCTGCCCGTCCGAGGCGAAGAGCGTGATCCCCTCTCCCGCGTCCATCACCACCACATAGAAGACCGCACGTCCGTCCAGGAAACCCTCGTGCCGCGCGGGCTGAAGCCGGGCGCTGCCGGCCGAGAGCAGGAGGGGCTCGTCGTAGCCGGCGAGGAGGGCGCCGTCGGCGTCCACGGCCTCCACCGTCACCGGGAACGGCACACCCTGCAACTGGGGGCTGCCGATGGGGCCGAATCGCAGAGAGGCGGCGCCCTCGTCATAGCGGTAGGTAACCGCGACGGGACCCAGCACGGGCGTGTCGGCTCCGTCCCCCGTGAGGGTCGCGCGCAGCATGAGCGAACGCCCCGCCGGCAACTGAGGGAATCCGGCGGCCAGGTAGCCCGGCTCCATGCCGACGCCGGCCGAATCCACCCAGGCCAGACCGTCATAGACCTGCCAGTTGGCGCCCGCGTCGGTGCTCACCTCGAACCGCAGGGCCGTCTCCGCAGGGCGCGCGGTGGGCGCGAGGAAACCGATCTCCTCCCACCGGGTGATCCGGTGCGGGACCACCAGCTCGGGGGTGACGACCCGTCCGGGTCCCGGATCGAAGCGCGGCACGGCCAGGGAAGCGACCGCCTCCAGCGTGGGCTCCGGATGGACGAACGGGCGATGATCCTTGACGGTGGCCAGGTGCCGTTCATCCCCCAGCGCGGCGTCCTCCACGAAGGCGGCCACCGGCGCCGTGCACGTGAGCCGCGTCCCGGCAGGCAGGGCGCCCAACAGGAGCTTGTTCGGGAACGGCGACGGGGTGGCCTCGGAGGTCACCTGGGAGAGGGGGGTTCCATCGGCGGTGGCGGTCGCGCACACGGTCGCGGGGGCCGTGGCGGCCAGCGCGAGGTAGGTGGCGGAGCGGGGCAGCGCGAAGTCGCGGCCCAACAGACGTCCGGACAAGAAGGCCACGCTCTCGCCGCCCGAGCCGTCGGCCTGGGACAGCGCCCCCACGGGCTTGTCCGCCACCAGGTGCAGGGCGGGCCCGCTCCCGGCCGTGGCGCCGTAGGACAGGGTCAGCACGGCGTCGCGCTGGAGCGTGTGCGTCGTGGTCACGAGGTCGGACCGATACACTGTCAGGTGTGTGTCGTCCTCGAGGGCGGTGACGTAGACAGTGCCCAGGGCGGCCCCCCAGAGCTCGGTGGAGGCCGGCACCAGCGGGTGCCCGTCGTAGCCGTCCGAGGTCCAGTGGAAGGCGACCACGGGGCTGTCCGAGAGCAGCCGATAAGCCCCGGTGGGCACGTCCACCGTCAGGCTCTGCGCCGCCAACTGGCCCACGGTGGCCTCCGCGAGCACGGTCTCCCCCTGCAGCAGCCTGACCTGGGCCACGCCGAACGGGGAGAAGACCTCCAGGACGTCGAGGCCCCGCTGGGCGGCGAAGGTGAAGGCGGTCCCGGCCATCGAGAAGGGTACGGCGAGGTCGGACGCGTTGAGATCCCCGGCCAGGACGTACGGTCCGTTGGCCGCCACGACCCCGGGGTCGGCCGCGAAGGTGAGCGGCTGGGCCGTCACGTCCACCGCCGCCGAGGCGCCAACCTGCACCCGCACGGGCTCGAGGGAGACGACACTCACCTGGGAGGTCCCCGGGAAGGGCCACCAGGCTCCGTACCGCAGGGACGACCAGCGGAAGACGGCCTGCCAGGAACCTGCCGGCTCGGCGACGGGGTTCCCGAAGTAGAGATAAATCCGCGTCTGCCCCGGCGGCAGGGTGGGCAACTGGAGCCAGAGCTCGCCGGTGCGGGCGATGAAATCGAAGTTCTCCACCCACAACTCGGTGATCTCCCCGCCGTCGGCGTCCACCAGGCGCAGATCCGCGCCGTCGATGGCCGCGACGTCGAAGAGCTCGGCGGGCAACCGGGACAGGTCCACGTGAACGGGGTACTCCTCGAGCTGGACCGTGGTCGCGTTCTCCACGAAGAACTCGACGCGGGCCGCCCAGCCGGGCAGGTGCCAGTCGGGGGCCGCGGCCAGCCGGGCGGCGCCGTCATCCACCACCACGTTGGCGCTCAGTTGGTAGACGCCCTGCTGGAACGGCCGGGGGGTGAAATCGAAGTACAGCGTGTTCTGCGCGCCGAAAAGAAGCGTGCACATCAGCGGGAGGATCATCGGACACCTCCCTTGCCCACGGGGCCATTGCAGCCTGCCTCGGAGACGGCGGCGGCATTGTTGTCCTCGCGACACTCGTTGTTCAGGCCGCCGGCGGTGCAAGCCGGGGCGTCGTTGTCCACGCAGGCGGAGACCTCCGCCCGGGCCGGGTTCAGCGGCGGCGAGGTCCACCAGCAGGTGACCTCCTCGCACTCCTCGGGCTCCAGGGTGGCAGTGGTGGCCGTCGGCGTCTCGCACGCGATCGCGGCGCCGGCCATGGTGTCCCAGAAGGTCACCGGGACCCCGGGGCCCACGCGCAACGACCCGAAGTTGCAGACGCGCACCCGCAGGCCGAGCCGCCCGTTGCACTGGGATCGATCCACGCCGAGCCACTCGAGCTGCAGATCGGGCGCGGCGAACACGTCGTAGTCGGGGAGGTTCTGCCGGAAGTTGTTGTAAAGCAGCCAGTTCGGCGGGGAACCGTAGGCCGGCAGCAGCCCGTCCTCGGTGATGTTGGTGATCGCGTACATGTGCTGGTTCCAGATACGGCGGGTGGGCACCCAGCGGTCCAGCCCGTCACCCCAGACCTCGATGCCGTGGTCGGGGCTGCCTGCCACTGTGGTGTTCTCGATGAAGACGATCTCGGCGTTCCCGTCGTTGTCGACGTCGGCGATGATCGGATACTCGAGCCGGGTGTGGGACCGGTTGGGCTCCTCGAACAGGATCGTGCCGTCGGTGCCCCGGAAGATGCGGAAGTTCGTCTCGTCGTTGTAGACCACCTCGGCCTGTCCGTCACCGTCGAAATCAAACACCGAGGAGCCCGTCACGCGCGACGAACAGTCGTTGTTGGGCACCGACCACCGAATGCCGGGCGCCGAGCAGGCGTCGGCGCCGGCGGGCACGGCGGGGCAGTCCGGCAGCGCGTCGCAGCAGTCCAGGTCAAACACCGCGTAGAAATCCGCGCCGGCCACCCCGATCTCGGCCCGGCCGTCGCCGTCGAAGTCCGCGATGGTCGGCGGACCGCCCTCGTTGTTGGCGCAGTTGTCCCATGGGATCAGCAGGTGGGCGAGCAGGGTCCCGTCGTGCTGGAGGATCCACACGTCTCCCGAACGGACGATCACGACCTCGCCCTCGGGGTCGGCGTCGAGGTCGCCGGCCGCGGCGTATCCGTCGCAGGGGCGGCTCCCGGAGGCGCAGGGGGACTGGGCCGACGGATAGGGGAACTGCCAGAGCAACAGGCCGTCGGCGCGGTACACCGAGCTCCCGGCGATCATCTCGGGCCGACCGTCGAGATCGAGGTCGGCGGCGAAGCTCATGGGACCGAGGAAGGCGTTGATGCCCAGGCCGGCCACGCCGCGCCACTTGATGAGCCCGGTGAGCCCGTCGAGGACGACGCGACCGACGAGGACCTCGGCGACGCCGTCCCCGTCGAGATCGACGATGGCCGGCTGCACCGCTGTGAGGGTGTCCTCTCCCTGCGGATGCGGGCTGGTCCACTTCACGACGCCCGTGTTCGAGTAGGCGACGGTGCCGCTGGTGCGGGTCATGCCCACGATGTCGGGCAAGCCGTCGTCGTCGAGATCGCCCACGGCCAGGCCGGCCGAGTTGTCCAGGGCGGGGGTGGCCACCGAGAAGTGCTCCACCAGGTGACCGTCGTCTCCGCAGCGCCCGGAGACCACGCGCAGCACCCCCGGGGTGTTGCAGCAACCGTCCTCGGCCAGGCGGTAAGTCACGAAGAGGATGTCCGGGACGTCGCGCGTGTCGATGACGCCGTCGCCGTTGTCATCCGTGAGGTTGGCCACCGCCGGCGTCATGACGACGTCGTCGGAGGTCGCGTACTGCACGGAGGAGTTCCAGCGGCACTTCATCACCGGCAAGAAGTCCCCCGGCGGCGGGACGTACCGGCAGACGCGCACGGGATCGTCGAGCTCCACCGCGTCCCCGTCCGGCGTCGGTCCATCAGTGACCACGTCCCCGTCGGCCACCGGTCCGTCGGGCAGGGGGAGCCCGCCGTCGAGGTCGGGCACGTCCATGTCGGCGATCCGCCCCGGTACGCAGGTGAGGGTGTCGGGATCGCAGACCTGGCCCCGGCTGCAGTCGTTCACCGTGCGGCAGGTCACCCGCGTCCCATCCCTCTCACAGGCAAAAATTAAAAAACAAACGACCAACGGCAGGATGCGCCATGTCCACATGATCGTACTCCTCTCGGGCGGTCACCCGGAAGTTCACGGGTCTCTTTTTCTAGCACATTCCGTGGGCCGGCACCACCACCCCATACGAGGATCCCCGGGCGATCGAGTTCTGACAGCGCCGGTCAAGTCCGTTGAACCCTTGACCGGCGACCGAGGGACGCCCGCAAAAGGGTGTCCCGACTGAGGTCACGAAGTGACCGGGATGATCAGCCTGTGAGGGTCCTGGTATCAGTGGACTTGACCACCGCTGGGATTTGACTGGACAAACGAGTGGAAGCCAGATCCGCCGGAACGGATTCTCGATTTCGATTTCGATTTCGATTTCGACTTGGACTTGGACTTGGACTTGACCGGGTGCGATCCGTAAATTTCACGCATTTTCTGCCCATGGGAGGTCCCAAAAAAATATTGGAAAATCAAAGATTTTCATGATTAATAACCCTTCGAAAATATTCAAGGTCGCAAATAGTGGCAAAAAAGCCTTGTATTTTCTGCCGTTCTGGGTACAGTGACCCTACTCGGATGACGGAATCGTCTCATTCTCTGGGTTTTTCCCGGGTCGATGAGACCGAAGTTCTTTTTTTCTAAAATTTGGCTCGAGAGTTCCGAGTAGAGGCTTTGGTTGTTCAGATTGTTTTTGCCGTACATCGGCAAATTTTTTGTTTACTAACCGTTTTCTCAAGGAGTGATGAAATGACCGAGCAGACCGTCCCCCAGAAGCCCAAGTCCCGTGGCCGTGCCCGTGGAAGTTACGAGATCAGCACCGAACTGCGCATGCGCATCGCCCAGATGCACGAGCTCGGCGCTTCCCTGAAAGAGATCGCCCGCACGTTCAACGACGAAGGCATTCCGGCCGCCCGCGGTGGTCAGTGGTCCCAGAGCACGATCCGCGCCGCCCTCAACCAGATGGGCAAGGACACCGGCCGCTTCCGCATCGTGAAGGACGTGAAGGAGCTCATCCTCAAAATGCACCGCGACGGCCTGTCCGCGTACCGGATCGCCCAGGAACTGGAGAATCAGAACGTCCCCAACTCCCGCGGCGAGGTAAAATGGTATCCCCGCACCGTCGGCCGCATCGTCAAGGGCGGCACCGAGAGCGTCCGGCACTGATCCACCTCTCCTCTCCGGGCGCCTCCGAGCGTTCGACGCGACCGCTTGTATTCCAGGTGAAACCGGCTCCTCGCGTGCGTATCCTGCGTCGAACGGAGGGGGGTTCCGACACATCCCGAGAGGGTTCTTTTCTGGATCCTCCGGATTGACATTCGAGCCTGAAATATATAGAACAGTGTTCCTGAATCAGCTTCGGGCTGATCGGTCACCCCCAGGAGTTGGCTTCCCATGAAAGTGATCTGCGATAGTTGCCATGCCAAGTATTCGCTCTCGGATGACAAACTGACCAAGGGAAAGACCTTCAAGATCAAGTGTAAAAAGTGCGGTCACGTCATCATGGTGAAGCCCGCCGACGAGGGCGGCGGCGAAGACGAGTCCACGCGCGTGGTGGACTACAGCGCCATGTCCGGCGGCCAGGCCGCAGCTAGTGAAGCGGACGCCAAGATTTGGCACGTGGCCGTCGGCGACAAGACCGATGGTCCGATGACTGTTTCCGAGGTGGTGGATCAGATCGCCGCCGGCGCCATCCCGCCCGACGCGCTCGCCTGGAACGAAGGCCTCCCCGACTGGAAGAAGATCAGCACGTTGGGCGAGTTCTCCGCCCACTTCCCCGAAGCCGAGGCCGAGCCCGCTCCGGCCAAGGCCGAGCCCGCCCCGGTCAAGGCCGAGCCCGCCCCGGCCAAGGCCGAGCCCGCCAGGCAGGCCGCCCCGGCCAAGCAGGCAGCCCCCGAACCCGCCCCCGAACCCGCGGCGAAGCCCGCCGGCGGCGGCTTCTTCGGCACCGAAGAAGAGGATTCCTCCGCCTCTACCGCCCTCAAGGGCCAGCGCCATGAGAACTCCGTGCTCTTCTCCCTGGACAACCTCCAGAACCTGGCGGCGTCCTCCGCGAAGAAGCCGGCTCCCCGTCCCGGCTACATCAATCCGTCCAGCCAGGGCTCCGGGCTCGTCGACATCCAGGAGATGGCCGCGTCGATGAACACGGGGAAACCCGCCAAGCAGGACGCGGTCCCCTTCGACCTGCCGGCCGCGCCCGTCGTCGCCACCCCCATCAGTATCGCGCCGGTCCTGATCCCCACTCAGATGGAGTCCGAGAAGCCCAAATGGATCGTACCCGCCATCATCGGCGCCGTCGTGGCCGTGGTCCTCATCGGAGGGTTCGTGGTGTGGCAGATGTCCTCCGGCAAGAAGGAACAGGGCGGCACCCCGGTGGCCCAGAACAACAAGCCCGCTGCCAACAACGTCGCGGCGGCCAACAACAAGACACCCGGTGACATGCCCGCGGCCAACAACGACATGGGCCCCGGCGACATGCCTCCCGACATGCCCCCCGACATGCCCGCCGACGGCGACATGCCCCCCGACATGCCCGCCGACGGCGACATGCCCCCCGACATGCCTGCCGACGGCGACATGCCTCCCGACATGCCTGCCGAGATGGGCGGCGACCGCCCGGTCGAGATGGGCGGCTCCATGGACCCCGTGGTGGTCATGGGCGGCTCCATGGACCCCGTCATGACCCCGGACATGCCCGTCGACATGCCGCCCATGAACGACGACATGCCCGCCGACGGCGGCTGCACCAAGGTGTGGTGCATGCTGAAGAACAACGCCCCCGACTGTTGCGCCCCGTTCCGTGGCGGCGACGGCCCCATGAACTCCGGCGGCGACGACGCCTGTGCCGGCAACCCCAACGAGACCCTCACCCCCGCCGACGTCAAGGACGGCATGTCCAACGTCCGCACGGCGGTCAACGCCTGCTTCTCCAAGTTCGGCATCTCCGGCAAGGTCACCGTCCGCGTGTCCGTGGGCTGCAATGGTAACGTCCAGAGCGCCTCGGCCTCCGGCGAACACGCCTCCTCCCCGCTGGGCGGCTGCATCGAGAAGGCCGTGAGGGGCGCCAAGTTCCCGAAGTTCAAGAAGCCCTCGACCAAGTCCTTCCAGTATCCGTTCGTCGGCGGCTGACCGCCCCGGGCTTCGGGCCCGCTCCCATGGTCCGGCTCCCCGGCACCTCCCCCATCCCCTACTTTCCCTTCATTTTTTGCGCCCTTCGGCTTCCTTACATATGCTGTGGAAGCTGAAGGAGACGAACCGGTTGACCCCATCCCCAGAGACCCTTTCCAGGAACCCCCTGTTCCGGGGCGTCCTCGTCGTCGAGGACGAACCGGGGCTGCGCCTGGTCATCGAGAGCGTGCTGACCGGGGCGGGTTATCGGGTGGTCACCGCCGAGGACGGAGAGCAGGCCCTCAGGCTCGCCCTCGCCGATCCCCTCCTGCAACTGATCCTCACCGACGTACGGCTCCCGAAGAAGGACGGCATGCAGCTGCTATCAGAATTGATGCGCGAGGCCCCCGAGCGCACGGTGATCGTCATGTCGGCCTACGGGTCCATCGAGATGGCCGTGAGCGCGCTGCAGGCCGGCGCCTACCACTTCCTCTCCAAGCCCTTCGGCAAGGACGTGCTGCTGCACACGGTGCGCAAGGCCGAGGAGCGCCTGGCCCTGATCGAGGAGAACCGGGCGCTGCGCTCCCGGCTCACCGGCCGCGATCCCGACGGCATGCTCATCGGCGTCTCCCCCTCGATCCAGCAGGTGCTGCAGAAGGTGCAGAAGATCGCCAGCTTCCAGTCCACGGTGCTGATCACGGGCGAAAGCGGCACGGGCAAGGAGGTGGTCGCCCGCCTCATCCACGCGCTGCGCCCGGACCCCGGCCCGTTCGTCGCGGTGAACTGTGGCGCAATCCCCGAGAACCTCCTCGAGAGCGAGTTGTTCGGCGTCGTGCGGGGCGCGTACACCGGCGCCCACGAGGATCGCACCGGCCTGCTCGCACAGGCGGATCGCGGCACCCTTTTCCTCGACGAGGTGGGGGAACTGCCGCTTTCGCTGCAGGTGAAGCTCCTGCGCGTGATCCAGGAGGGCGCCTTCCGGCCCCTGGGCGCCGGCCAGGAGACGCGGGTCCAGGTGCGCTGGATGGCTGCCACCGCGCGGGATCTGGCGGCCCAGGTCGCAGCCGGCGCCTTCCGCGAGGATCTTTTCTACCGCCTCAACGTCGTGCCGATCCACCTGCCACCGCTGCGCGAACGCCCCGAGGACCTGCTGCTCCTGGCCCGTCACTTCCTCGCCCGGGCGGCCCGCCGTCACGGCGTGGAGGAGAAGATCCTGTCCCCGGAGGCCGCGGCCCGTTTGATGCGGTACCCCTGGCCGGGTAACGTGCGCGAGCTCGAGAACTGGATGGAACGCCTGACCATCCTGGCCGACCGACGTGAACTTCAACCCGACGATCTGCCCGGCCCGACGATCACGCCCGCCGAGGCCCCCGGTGCGAGCCGGACGACCCAGGCACCCGACTCCACGAGCTTGTCGATCAAACGAGCAATAAAGGACATAGAAAAAATTTTAATAACTGAAGCCTTAAAAATTACAGGTGGAAAGAAGTTCGCTGCATCTCAACTTCTCGAGATCAGCGAAAGGGCTTTGCAATATAAAATAAAACTATATAAAATCAATTACTCAGAGAAGGAAACCTTTGGGTGAGAAAGTTTTTTGCGGAAATTTGACTACATGTGTCTTGATGTGGTATAAAGGTTCCAGAGTAGGTCCATTTGTCACATGGACCGAAGGATGACAATATCATGGCGAAAAACTGTATTGGCCTCGACATCGGTTCCTCATCGGTCAAGGTGGTGCAACTGGAGGAGACCCGCAAGGGCCTCGTGCTGGCGAACTTCGGCATCAATCCCCTGCCCCCGGAGACGATCGTCGACGGCGCGATCATGAACCAGGCGGCGGTCCTCGACTCGATCGAAGCCCTGTTCTCGCGCCTGGGGATCAAGCGCAAGGAGGTCGCGATCGCGATCTCCGGCCGCTCAGTGATCGTGAAGAAGATCGCCATGCCCGTGATGTCGAGGGCGGAGCTGGCCGAGGAACTGAACCTGGAGATGTCCCACCACATCCCGTTCGCCCGCGACGAGGTCGAGGTGGATTACGACATCGTGGTGCCGAAGAACACCGAGGGGCAGATGGAGATCCTCCTCGTGGCCGCCAAGAAGGAGACCGTGCAGGACTTCCTCGACATCGTGAAGGAGGCCCGCCTGAACCCCGTGATCATCGACGTCGCGGCCTTCGCCGTGCAGAACCTGTACGAGCGGCTCGTCGGCTTCTCCCCGACGGAGACCGTGGTGATGCTCAACATCGGGGCCGTCTCCACGTCACTCAACGTCGTCATCGGCGGCGTGACGACCTTCGCCCGCGACATCGGCATCGGCGGGCAGACCATCACCGGCGAGATCCAGCGCACCCTGCAGATCGCCGCGGACGAGGCAGAGAACCGCAAGCGCGAGCTCGCCATGAGCGCCACCCCGGATCCGAACATCCTGGGCATCGTCAACCGCGTGTGCGACGTGATGGCGGGCGAGCTGCAGCGCTCCATCGACTTCTTCCTGAGCTCGGCGCCGGCGACGAACGCCACCCGGCTGGTCGCCACCGGCGGCGGTTCCATCATGAGGCCGCTGGTCCAGGCCATCGAGCGACGGTCCAAGAACTCGGTGACCGTCTTCGACGGCTTCACCCGCGGCGTCATCGTCGACCCGGGCATGTTCGACATGCCGCTCTTGCAGTCCCAGGCCGCCACCGCCTCGGTCGCCCTGGGCCTGGCCCTGCGCCGACCGGGCGACAAGAAGATCTAGGGGATCTTCCCGAAGGAGTATGCCGATGTTGCGCATCAACCTGATTCCACAGAAGGTCTCCCCGAAGGAAGCCCGGGGACAGCAGGTGCTGCTCCTGATCCTGGCGACCTGGCTGTTGACCGGCGGCGGCCTCTTCTATCATTACAAGTTCGTGCTGGACACCTCCAGTATCGAGAAGAACCGCGGCATCATCGAGGAAAACAACCGCAAGATCAACGCGCTGCAGGCCCAACTGTCCCAGTTCAAGGTGCTGCCCGAAGCCGAAAAACAGAAGATGAAGGCCGAGTACCAGAAACGCGTGGACACGGTGGGGCGAATCGAGAAGGTCCGCTCGAACCCGGTGTTCGTCCTGCTGGAGCTGGCCCGCATCGTCAGCGTGGGCCAGCTGCCCACGGTGACCGGCCCCGAGGCGCGCACCGATCTGGACACGAACTGGGACCCCTCCCCGATGTTCTTCACCAAGATCGAGGACAAGGATCGTTTCCTCGCCCTCGAGGGCGTGGCCCGCAGCCACTACGACGTGTCCGAGCTCGCGCGGCGTATGCGGGTGTCGGCCTATTTCCGGAACCCGGAGATCCTGGAGGCGAAGGTCCAGACCGTGAACTCCGGTCAACAGAAGAAGGACACACCCGAGACGACCATGGTCACGTTCAAGATCAAGGCCGTGATGGTGTACTAGGACATGAAACGACGCAGGTGATCTCATGGAACGCATCTACCACTGGCTGGCCAAGGCACCGTTCACGCACAAGTTCCTCCTGACCGTCTTCGTGTCCGGGGCCATGGTCGCCTACTATTTCCTGAACCCGTACACCGTCGCCAAGGACGACATCGAGAAGTCCAGGAAGCAGGCGGAGTATGGAGAATACGCCATCGCGGAAGCCCAGAGAAACCTGGAGAACGCCAAGAAGGCCAAAGCCGAGCTTGACGAAATGGAACTGAAGAGCGAAGAGTTGACCAAGCGTATCCCCGTCTCGGTGGATCTCTCGGAGCTCGTCGGCGAGCTCGACCAGATGGCCGACGACATCCGCATCTCTTCGATCATCCCGCAGGAGGACGACACCGACTCCTTCGACGCCGTGGTGGTCCGGCCCATCAAGCTCATCGTGCAGGGCCGCTTCCATTCCATTTGTCGCTTCCTCTACAAGATGTTTCAGATGAACCGGCTGATGGACGTGGGCGACGTGGTGATGCGCATGCGCGCCACCACGCAGGGGAACACCGCCGACCGCAACCTACTCGAGGCCGAGTTCACGGCCCGGATCTATTATTCGCCGTCGTTCATCCCGGCAAAACCGGCGGTGGACAAGAAGAAGCCCGACCTGCTCCGGGAGGGCGCCAACCGCATGACCATGGGACCCGACGCGCCGGTCGGTCCATGAAAGGGATAGCCATGAGGACGCTCCTTCTTTGCTCTGTTGCATGGCTGCTGGCGGCCCCCGGCTGCGGCGGCGACGACAAGGGATCCTCCGGCGGACAGCCCCCGCCTCCGGCGGCCGGCACCCCCGGCGCCGCCACCCCGCCCCCGCCCCCCCAGGGGCCTCGCGCGCCCGGCGGAAAGGCCAAGAACGCCGTGCCCCTGCACAACTTCGCCGACGAAAACCTGGCGATCCCGCCGTTCAACGAGAACGCCCGGACCCTGCCGCCCGAGGTCTTCGTCGAGCACGGTAAGGAGCAGCGCGACCCCTTCGTCGACCTGTACGGGCTCCTCGTGGCCAAGGAGGTCGAGGCCCCCACCACCGAGCCCGGCGTCACTGAGAGCACAGTTGTGATCCTCCTCGAGAACTTCCAGTTGAACCAATTGACCCTGTCCGGGATCGTGTGGTCTGCCGGCCGGGAGAAAGCCCTGTTCACGGATCCCTCGGGGCAGCCCACAACCGTGATGAAGGACGACCGGATCAGCAGGTCCCGTGCCCTGATCCGGGAGATCACCCATGACAAGGTGCTCGTGGAGGTCCCCGGCTCCGTGCAGGGGGAGGAACCCAAGGTGATGGAGTATTCCCTGGCCCGGACGTCGGGGCCCTACCAGGTCCAGTACGACAAGCTCCGCGCCGACCAGCGCGGGATCCGAGTTCGCATGTACGGTAAGAACAAGCCCAAGGAGGTCGGACCATGAACAGCCGCCACCCCATCCATAGAATCCTCTTCGTCGCCCTTCTGGGCGCCTGCCTCGTCCCGGGAGCGTCCTGGGGGCAGGACATCAACAGGGTCCGGCAGATCCGGTTCGAGCGCGCGGACGGCAAGACGGTCGTCCACGTCCCGGGCACCCGCGGCGTGAACTTCACCGCCTTCGCGGCGGACTCACCGCCCCGGATCGTCCTCGAGCTGGCCTCGACCTGGTTCGAGGACACCGCGACCCCCCTGGATGTGGACGACTGGACGGTCTCCTCGGTGTCCCTGTCCAACCACGGAAAGACGGGGCAGACCAAGGGCCGGGTCACCGTCTTTCTGGCGCGCAAGGCCGGCTACCAGGTCCTGACGAAGGATCAGACGGTCCAGTTGGTGCTCACGCCTGAACAGGCGCCGCCGCCCTCCACCGAGGAGGCCACCGCGCGCCTCGCCCGCCTGCAGAAGCAGGCCACCGAGATGGAGAATCGGCTCCGCGAGGCCCAGGCCGCAGCCGAGAAGCTCCGCGTCGAGCGCGCGCGTCTCGAGAACGAGAGCGCCCGACGCAAGACCGACCTGACGGACTCGCGCAAGACCGGCGACCAGCTCGCCCGGGAGCAGGAGGAGGCCCGCCGCCAGGTGAAGGCCCTGTCCGAGTCCCGCGACAAGATCGCTGCGGAGATGAAGACCCTGCAGGCCCAGCTCGCCCAGGCCAGGGAGAGCGAGGAGAAGGCCCGCGCCCGCCTCACCGAGCTCCAGACCGTGACCCGGACCATGGAGGTCCAGCGGGAGAAGAGCCGAGCCGAGTTGGAGAAGGCCACCCGGGAGCTCAACGAGGGGCTCGACCGTCGCCGGCAGATCGAGCGGGAGATCCAGACCGCCCGGGCCGAGATCGAGACCCTCCGCAAGCAGGCGCGGACCCAGGAGCAGAACGGACAGAAACTGACCCGGGAGGCGGCTGACCGGCTCGCCACCCTGGAGAAGGGCGTCGGCGAATCCGAGCGCAGGCTGCAGACGGCGCAGGCACAGGTGAAGGCGGTAGAGGCCCGGCGGGCCGAGCTCCAGCGCCAGTTGACCGAGGAGGAGCAGAAACTCTCCACCCTCCGCACCAACGCCGAGCTCGAGAATCGCAAGCTCACCGCCGAGATCGCCGAGCTGCGCCGCCAGACCGGCGAACTGCAGTCCCAGAAGGTCCAACTTCGCAAGGAGACCGACGAACTGGCCGCCCGGCGTGACAGCCTCCACCAGGCCGTCGAGAAGGAGCGCCAGCTCCAGGCCTCCCTGGAGGCGGCCCGCAAGAAGTCCGAAGAGCTCCAGAAGCAGGCCGCCCGGCTCGCCGCCGAGGAGCAGGAGCGCGCGACCGTCCTCGAGAAGCGCCGCCGTGGCATCGAGACGCTGCTGGCCCGCGAGAAGGACGAACTGGCCATGATCCAGGTCCACAAGGGCCGGGAACAGGAGAGCCTGAAGCAGTTGAAGGCGGCCCGGACCGAGCACCAGAAGCTGCTCGCTCAGGAGGAGACCCAGAAGGAGAAACTGGAGCGCGAAGGACAGCGCCGCGAGCTGGTCCGCCTGAAGGAGCGCCAGCAGCAGCGGGAGACCGAGATCGCCCGGCTGGAGAAGCAGGCCTCCCGGTGGGAGAAGGCCGCCCGCGAGGGTGAGGCCGAGGTCAAGACGCTGGGTGGCCGCCTGGCCAAGGCCCGGACAGAGCTCGAGGAGGCCCGGACCCGCTACGAAGCCGCCTCCCAGGATCTGATCATGATCTCCCAGTCTCGCGACGAGGCCCGTGGCCAACTGCGGGAGCTCAACGCCCGGCTGGAGGGCATCTCCCGGCAGACCGCCGCCGAGAAGCGCCGCCTGGCCGAGCTCATCCGGCAGCTCGCAGAGCGCGAAGGTCAGTTGAAGCGCACGGAGACAAAACTGGAGGCGAACCGGGCCGCCCTCGAGGCCCTGGAGCGCAAACAGGCGATCAAGGAGAAGGAATACCGGGAACTGACCCTCTCGGCGAAGGCCCTCGCCGAGCGCGTGAAGCAGGATCAGGAGAACCTCCGCCAGCTCGATGCCCGCAAGACCCAGATCCAGGCCGAACTGGAGACCCTCAAGGCCAGAAAGACCCAGCTCGAGACCGCGGTCCGAACCGACCCGAAGGCCGGACGCGTCGATCCCGAGGAGGTGAAGCGACGGACCGCGCAGATCGCCGAGCTCGAGACCCGAAAAGGCAAGCTCGAGCGGGACCTGGCCGCCCTCGAAGCCACGCGGGAGAGCCTGCGCCGCCTGGAGATGGACAAGCTCAAGGCGCAGACCGAATTGACCGACCTCGAGCGCAAGCGGGTGGAGTTGGGCCGCCAGCTCGACGAGATGAACCGGCGCAAGACCACCCGCGATGACCAGGAAAAGAAGGCGCGGGAAGCCGAGATCCGCGAACTGGAGACCCGCAAGGTCCAGCTCCAGCGCGAGCTCGCAGTCCTCGCCGAGCGCAAGGTCGCCACAGTGGAGAAGGACGTTCCGACTCCCGTTCCGGCCCCCACCCCGACCCCGGCACCGGCACCGACCCCGACCGGCACCGCCCAGGTCGAGCACGTGGAATTCGTGGACTCTCCATGGTCCCACCACCTCGTGCTGCGATTCACCGCGGCGCCCGGTCCCGAGACCCTCGCCCAGAAGGGTGATCTGTGGACGATCACCTTCCCGCAAGGCCAGTTCCGACAGGATCTGCGCCGCAACATGGACACGGCCTCCTACCAGGGGCCTGTCTCCCGCGTGCTGACCTTCAACCGCACCACCGGCAAGACGCCGACAGCGGTCGTCGAGCTCCACACCGCCGGCACCCGCAGCCTTCAGGTGCGCCGCAACGGCCACCAGATCCTCATCCTGGTGCCCAAGACCGTCGCCGAGGTCCGCCGGTTCCAGAAGTCCTCCGTGCCTCCCTCCGAGGTCGGCGGCTACGTCGACACCCAGACGGCGGTCAAGAACAACCTGCCCACCGCCCCCTCGTCGGCCCGCAAGGGTATCAAACCAGCCGGTCGCACCGGCACCGGCGGCGGCGGTTACAGCGGCCGGTTCGTCGACCTGGACTTCAAGGACGCCGATCTACACAACGTCATCCGCCTGGTGGCCGAGGTGTGGGGCAAGAACGTGGTCATCCCGGACGACGTGAAGGGGACCATCTCCATCAAGCTCACCAACGTCCGCGTGGATCGTGCCTTCGACGTCATCCTCAAGTCCAAGAGCCTGGACTGGGTGAACGAGGGCGGCAACATCATCCGCATCGCCACCCTGGAGCAGTTGAACAAGGAGCGGGAGGACCAACTGGCGCGCACCAAGACCGAGGTGAAGATGATCCCGACGGAGACGCGCCTGATCCCCATCAATTACTCCAACGTCGAGGACATCGCCAAGACCATCGAGGCCAACGTGATGAGCTCCCGGGGCAAGGTGTCCTTCGACAAGCGCACCAACGTCATCATTTACGTGGACGTCCCCTCCAAGCTCAAGGTGGCCCAGGAGCTGGTCCGCTCCCTGGACCTGCCCACCCCGCAGGTGCAGATCGAGGCCCGCATCGTCGAGGCCGAGACCACCTTCCTGCGCGAAATCGGCGTCCAGTGGGGTGGCTCGCTTCTGGCCAACTCGGCCTCGGGAAACCCCACCGGCCTGATCTTCCCATCCAACATCGGCTTGGCCGGCGGCAACATGGACACGCTCACCAAGACCGGCGGCATCTCCTCGGCAGGCGCGGCCAACCCCGACTTCGCCGTGAACTTGCCCGCCAACACGGGCAGCGGCGCCGGCGGCGCCCTGGGCATGACCCTGGGCAGCCTGTCTGGCGCGGTCAACATCAACCTGCGCATCTCGGCCATGGAGGAGATCGGCCACGTCCGCTCCATCGCGGCGCCCAAGATCACCACCCTGGACAACGTCGAGGCGAAGATCAGCCAGGGCGTGGAGATCCCGTATCCCCAGAGCTCGGCCCAGGGCAACACCGTCATCATGAAGCAGGCGGTGCTGAGCCTGTCCGTGACCCCGCACGTCACCAACGACAACATGGTGCAGATGAAGATCGAGGTCACCAAGGACGAGCCCGACCTGACCAACCGCGGCGCAGACGGCTCGCTGGGCATTTCCAAGAAGAGCGCGAAGACCGAGCTGCTGGTGAAGAGCGGAGACACCGCTGTCATCGGCGGTATCTACAAGCGCCAGAGCAGCCTGATCTATCGCAAGGTCCCCTGGTTCGCCGACATCCCCATCGTGGGATGGCTGTTCAAAAACCAATACAAGAAGGACACACGCAGCGAACTTTTAATCTTCATCACCCCTCGCGTTTTGAACCGGTCGGGTATAATAACGAAGGACTAACCCCTGGGATCCCGGGTGAGGTGACTCATGAAACACGCATCGCTCATCATCCTGCTCGTCGTCGCGCTGACCGCCTGCGCGGAGAACAGCTCCTCGCTGGTCATCCTGCAGAACCAGGCCCCCGAGGAGGGCTGCTCGGCGTCGAACACCATCTCGGACAACTTCGTCAGCCACGGTGTCCTCGACATCGGCGCCGCCGCCTACGGCATCACACCGCAGTACTACGCGTGGCTGGTGGTGTCCAACAACCTCAAGTCCACCGTCGACAGCCACGGTATCGAACTCAACGCGGTGGAGATGAAGTCGGCCCAGATTGACGTGAGCCTGGGCGCAGCCGGCGCCGGACTCTCTGACTTCACCAGCTTCGCCGACTACACCTTCGTGACGATCAGCCCTGGGGAGACCCGCTCGCTGCAGGTCAACGTGATCCCCCCGAACCTGGCCGGCCGCCTGAGCGTGGGCGCCGGGCAGTTCGTCGAGGCCGTGGCCAAGATCCAACTGGTGGGCGAGCGCGGCGGGTCCGACATCGAGACCAACAGCATCAATCTGCCGATCACCATCTGCAACGGTTGCCTGGCCATCAACATCGGCTCCTGCGCCACGGCCACGTTCCCGGACACGGTATATCTGGGCCACACCTGCAACAAGAGCCAGGACGCCCCGATCCACTGTTGCCTGGATACGAATGCAGGCGGCGGAGAGGCCTACCGCTGCCCCGCGGTGCAGTCCACCACGACTGAAGAAGGATTGAATTAAATATTCAACCCCGGACAGGAAACGCCATGACGACGAACACCCATGATTATGCCAGCGCCGGCGTCAGCATCGACGCGGGCGACGCTCTGGTTCAGGAAATCAAGCGCATCACCCGCCCGCAGAAGAGTCCCTTCCTGCTCGGCGGCATCGGCGGCTTCGGCGGGCTGTTCGCCCTGCCCCCCGGTTACCGGGAGCCGATCCTGGTGGCCTCCACCGACGGCGTCGGCACCAAGCTCAAGCTCGCCTTCGCCACCGGGGTCCACGACACCATCGGCTGGGATCTCGTCGCCATGAGCGTGAACGACATCCTCGTCTGCGGGGCCAAGCCGTTGTTTTTCCTCGATTATTTCGCCACCGGAAAACTGGAGGTCCCCGTCGCGGCCAAGGTCGTGCAGGGGATCTACGATGCGTGCGCGTCCTGCGGAGTCGTGCTGCTGGGCGGCGAGACCGCCGAGCTCCCGGGTTTTTACCAGGCCGGGGAGTACGACCTGGCGGGCTTCGCCGTCGGCGTCGTGGATCGCGCCAACCTCCCGGACGCCGGGCGCGTGCGGGCCGGAGACGTGGTGATCGCCCTACCCTCCTCGGGCCTGCACTCCAACGGCTACAGCCTGGCGCGCAAGATGCTCCTCGAGGTGCTCGGACTCCCCGTGGACGCCCCCTGGGACGACACCGGCCGCACCGTCGGCCAGGAGCTGCTGACCCCCACCCGTATTTATGTAAACCAAGTCCTACCCCTCATCGAAGCCGGGCTCGTTCAGAGCATGGTGCACGTCACCGGGGGCGGCCTGATTGAAAACCCGCCGCGCTCGGTGCCGCCCGGCCTGGGCATGGATCTGGAGCCCTCGTCGTGGCCGCTGCCCGAGGTCTTCGCCCGCATCCGGGACGCCGGAGTCGCACCCCAGGAGCTGGCCCGCACGTTCAACTGCGGATTGGGCTTCCTGATGGTCGTCCACCCCGAGGACGAGGGCGCCGTGGGCGCCCGACTCACGGAAATGGGGGAGAACTTCCATCGCGTGGGCGCCATCTCGCCGCGGCCGGGGGAAGACCGCTCCACCCGTCTGGGTTGGACATGACCCCCATCGGCGTGCTCGTCTCGGGCCGGGGCTCCAACCTCGCCGCCCTGATCGCACGGGCCCGCCGTCCCGGTTGTCCCTTTCGCATCGCCTGCGTCGTCTCCGACCAGCCCGGCGCCCCCGCCCTGGAGCTCGCCCGGGAAGCCGGGATCCCCGCGTTCACCCATGAGAAACTCCCCGGTGTGAAGAAACATCGGTTCGAGGAGGGCCTCGTGGACCTCCTGCGCGCCCACGGGGTCCGCGTGGTGGCCCTCGCCGGCTACATGCGCATCCTGGGCCCGACCCTGCTCTCGGCCTTCCCCGGCCGCGTGCTGAACATCCACCCGAGCCTGCTGCCCGCCTTCCCCGGCCTGCACGCCCAGGAGCAGGCCCACGCCGCCGGCGTGAGGTACGCGGGCTGCACCGTCCATCTGGTCGACGCCGGCATGGACACGGGGCCAATCCTCGATCAGGCCTGCTTCCGTGTCCCCCCCGATCTGGACGTCGGTTCCCTCTTAGCCCGCATCCTGGAGCATGAGCACCGCCTGTACCCGGAGACCCTCGCACGGTTCTGCCGTCATGAGCTCCTGATCGTGGACGGCCGTGCGCGCACCTTCTCTCCGCCGGCGCCCCTGCGCCCCCTCTGGGAGGCCTTCTGCACCGCCCATCACGCAGGGACCGCGCCGCCCTCTCCCGCCGCACCCGGCCGCCCCGCCGTGGCCGTGTCCGCCTGCCTGCTCGGCTTCCCCTGCCGCTACGACGGGCAGAGCCGCGCCGCCCCCGGGTTGATCGGCGCCCTGGGGCGCCTGGACGTGCTCCCCGTGTGCCCCGAGGTCCTCGCCGGGCTCGGCGTCCCGCGCCCCCGGATCCAGCTCGAGAACGAGCCCGGACCCGCGTGCGCCCGGTCACCGCTGATCCGCGACGAGCACGGCACCGACGTCACCGACGCGCTGGTGGACGCGGTGGAACGGGTCGCCGCCTGGTGCCGGGAGGCCGGCGTCCTCGCCGCCTTCCTCAAGGAAAACAGCCCCTCCTGCGGCACCCTCCGGGTCCCCTGCCGCGGCGCCCGTGTGCCGGGACCCGGCCCCCTGGCCCAGCGCCTGGGCGACTCCGGGATCCGCCTCTTCACCGAGGAGAACCTCGAAGAGGGGTTGGATTGGCTTGATAAAAATATTTACCCCTGCTCCGGGGATCCGGGGACGACGCACCCGTCCGGAGCCGGTAAAATATGAAAAATCCTTGGAATATCGGATTGACTTTGGTCCGGCATGTCTTTAGAGTTGCCCAGACTTTGGCGCGCGTGAGGAAATCATGAGAAAGCCTCGTCAATTCGGAAATTATTGGCTCCTGGATCGCATCAATGTCGGCGGCATGGCCGAGGTCTGGAAAGCCAAGTCGTTCGGCTCCAACGGATTCGAGCGCATCGTCGCCATCAAGCGCATCCTGCCGAATATTGCCGAAGACAAAGAATTTATCGAGATGTTCGTCGACGAGGCCAAGATTTCCGTCCAGTTGACGCACCCGAACATCGCGCAGGTGACCGACCTCGACAAGGTCGAGGACCAGTACTACATCGCGATGGAGTACATCCAGGGCAAGGACCTGCGCTCCATCTTCGACCGCCTGCACAACAGCCACACGCCCATGGACATCTCCCAGGCCTGCTTCGTGATCATGAAGGTCTGCGAGGGTCTCGACTACGCCCACAACAAGAAGGACAACCAGGGCCAGCGCATCGGCATCATCCACCGCGACGTGAGCCCGCAGAACATCCTCGTGTCCTTCGAGGGCGACGTGAAGATCATCGACTTCGGCATCGCCAAGGCAGCCGGCAAGGCCTCCCAGACCCAGGCCGGCATCCTCAAGGGCAAGTTCGGCTACATGTCCCCGGAGCAGGTCCGCGGGATGAAACTCGACCACCGCTCCGACATCTTCAGCCTGGGCATCATCCTGTACGAGTTGCTCACCAACGAACGCCTGTTTCAGGGCGAGAGCGACTTCTCCACCCTCGAGAAGGTCCGCAACGCCGAGATCCTGCCGCCCACGGCCTACAACCGCGCGATCCCCATGCAGCTCGAGCAGATCATGCTCAAGGCGCTGGCCAAGGAGGTCGAGGAGCGGTACGAGAGCGCCCTGGATCTCCACGAGGAGCTGCAGGCCTTCATGTTCGCCAACGGCTGGTTCTACAGCCGCAAGGACCTCGCCGACTGGATGAAGCGCGAGTTCAAGAAGGAGATCGAGGAAGACAAGAAGAAGATGGAGGAGTACGCCCAGTACACCTTCGAGACACTGATGGAGCAGGCGCCTTCTCGGCCTGCGGCGCCCTCCATGCCCGCGCGCCCCGCCGTCGGCGGACCCTCCCCCCGGGTCGCCGCGGCCCCGCCGCAGCTCAACCAGGGCGGCGGCGAGTTCTGGGACGACGACGAGATCGAGACCGCCATCCACGAGCGCAAGGGCGCCGAGGAGCGCGTGCCCAGACGCAAGGGCGCGCCCGCCCCGATGAAGAAGACTCTCATGGGCATGCAGGCCCCGCCGCTGCCCGGTCAGGCCCCCGAACCCCAGCCGGACCTCGCCGACCTGTTCGACGAGAGCGATCCCACGCCCGCCGGAATCTCCTATTCCGACGCGCGGCCCCCGGCGCCCTCCGCGCCTCAGTTCCGCGCCGAGCCGGCACCGGCGATGTTCTCCCAGCCGCTGCAGCCCATCGCGGCCGCGCCGTCCCCCTACAGCCCCATCCTTTCCGAGGCGCCCAAGTCCTCCGGCGGCGGCAAGACGGCCCTGATCGTCGTCACGCTCCTGGCCTGCCTGGGCCTGGCGGGGTTCCTGGTGTGGTGGTTCGTGCTCAACAAGCCCGCGACCTCCCAGGCCACCCTCGAGATCCGCTCCTCGGTCGCCGGCGAGTGCGTCATCAAGATCAACGACCAGGTATTGCAGGACGCCCAGGGAAAACCCATCACGGCGTGCTCCACCCAGGTCGTCCGGCCCCACGGCCAGTACAAGATCGACATCCAGGCCAACGGGTTCATGCCGTACTCCTACAATCTGGAACTGAAGGCCAACTACGTGCTCCAGGTCCAGATGGTGCCGGCGATCGTCAAGATTTTCATTGATGGCATCCCCAAGGGCGCCTCGGTGCAGATCAACGATAAGCAATACAACGAAAAGACCCCCTGGACGGGCATGGAGTTCGCCCCGGGAACCCATCAGATCGTCGTCTCCCACCCGGACTTCCACGCCTTCTCCACCACCGAGACCAAGCAGGCCAGCGAGGAGCTGCGAATCCAATACTCGCTGCTCCCCAAGAAGGTCACGATCACCATCCCGGTGGTCACCCCGGGCTCCACCGTGTGCATCGTGCAGAGCCCCACCGAGGAACCGCTGCCCGCTTCGTGCCAGGTCACGCCCAACCTGCCGTACGCCTTCGAGCCCCAGCCCAAGGTCAAGTACTACGTGCGCATCTCCAAGAAGGACCACAAGCCGGTGGTGCTCCCCATGAACCTCGAGGGCGTGACGATGTGGTCGCCCCCCGCCGTCGTGGCCCTCGAGAAGGCCGAAGCCACGCCCGACGGCCCGGACACCCCGGTCGGCCCCACCATGTCCATGGATCCGATCGTGGTCGTGGTCCCCATGGAGATGCAGCCCGAGATGCAGCCCGAGATGCAGCCCGAGATGCAGCCCGAGATGCAGCCCGAGATGGGGGGCGGCGGCACCGGCACCCTGCGCCTGGGCTCCAAGCCGACGGCCATGATCATGGTCAACGGCAAGGACATGGGGTATACGCCCAGAAAACTGGAGCTGCCCGCCGGCACCCATCGCATCACCCTAATCAACAACGAACAGGGCCTGCGCAAGACCATCACCGTGACGATCAAGGCCGGGGTGACCAACACCATCCCTGACGGCTTCAGCGAGTGATCCCGTCGCGTGCGATCCCCGTTCGGCGCGGTCCTTTTTTTGGAAATACAATGCACCTGTTATCGATCTTTTTCCCCCTCATTTTCCAAGAAAATTTTTATTGTATTGGAAAGATTTCGAGGGTAAAAGCGTAGCATGGCGCGGTTCACGCTCACGAAGGAGTAGCAGCCATGAAGATCAAAGCTCTGTTTTTCTCGGTTTTTCTGGCGTTCGCGTTCGCCGGCCCGACCGTCGCCTTCGGCCAGGCCAAGGAGAAGATCACCGAGTCGTACGACCTCGGTAGCGAGAGCCTGGACGGTGAGCTCATGGGACCGGACGGGGACTTCATGTCCGGCCGCAAGATCTCCATTCTGAACTCGCTGATCCAGTTCCGCGACAACTTCATCAACGAGATGATCATGTCCGCGGAAGACCTGTAAAGCGTGTTTGAAAACTTGAGGTAATTTCACCTTTTCCTCGCAGGTGCAGGGCCTGCGAATTGGAGGGTTGTACCCATGGGAGAAAATGGATCGATTCCAATCAGTTTTAAGATCTATCGCAAGGAGCCGTCTGGAAAGCCCCTTTTCCTGAAGGAAGCCGCTTTCGAACAGGACGTCATCAAGGTCGGCAAGGGTCCCGCAGCCGATCTCCGCCTCGATGACGAGACCGTCGGCCTGATGCACGCCTTCATCCAGACCACGCCCGAGGGTGAGGTCTTCGTGTCCGACGTCGTCTCCCAACGCGGCACCATCGTCAACGGACAAAAAGTCAACAAGTGCAAACTGAAGTCCGGTGACGAAATCCTGTTGGGCGACACCCTGCTGACCATCAACTTCGCCGAGGCCCAGGCCGCCGAACCGATCGCGGCCGCCACTCCCGCCGCCGGCGGCGTCGAGGTCCCTTCGTTCGCGGCCACGGCCTCCCTGCAGGGCCTGAGCACCATGGACGTCAGCGCGTTGGAGGACACCTCCAAAAAGCAGGCCGTGTTCGTCACGTCCTACTTCGAGAACCTGCCCGTGCAGACCAACGTCCTGACCGACCACAAGGAAGGCGAAAAGGCCGGCATGCTTCCCTTGGCCGCCATCGTCATCGGCGCCGTCCTGGTGCTGGCCGGCATGTTCGCGGGGTACCAGTCCCTGGCCATCGTCCAGGAAGAGCAGCGGGTCACCAACGTCATTCGCGACATCGCCAAGGACCGCGGCCTCTCGGACAAGTTCGTCCCCAAAGTGAAGGGTGACTTCGGCTACGAGCTCGCCTTCATCCTGCTCTCCCTCTTCGGCGCGAGCATCCTGTACGTCGGCCTTGGCCGTGTCTATCTTCGCCGCCGGATCCTGGCGAACTTCACCGTGGGTGAGGATCCCTCGGCCACGTTCACCTGCACCTCCAAGCAGCTGCCTGCGCCCAAGTTCCCACTGGTCCGCACTGACCGCTCGGCAGGCTATCACTTGCTCTTCACCGAGACGATGGAAGGCTCCGTCATCGACCCGGCCGGCAACAAGTACATGCTGACCGAGCTCGTTCAGCAGGGGCGCGCCACCGGCGCTGACATGCCTGGCACCTACGACTTCCAGATCCCCGACAACCACAGCGCCCGCATCAAGTACGGCAACTACGAGTGGGTAGTTCGCTCCGTCAACCAGTCCCGGCTTGCGCTGCCCTTCAAGTTCCAGAAGGGTCTGTTCATGGTGCTCGTGCTCCTGTCCGTCGGTCTGTCCACGCTGCTGGCGTGGTACTTCGTCCACCTGCAGAACGATCCCATCTTTTCCGACGACACGGAAGCGCAGGAGACCACAGTGAAGGCCATCGTCAAGCCGCCTGACACCGTCGCCGAGAAGAAGAAGCAGCTCGAGCAGGAAAAGCAGAAAGACAAGGAAAAGGAAAAGCAGATCTACAAGGCTGAGAACCAGCTCAAGGATCAGGCCACCGCTCCCCGCGACGCCCGCAGCACGGCCACCTCTGCCGGACAGGGCGGCGCCGGCGCCGGCATCAGCCGTGTGAGCGGCCCTCAGGGCATCGGCGTGGCCAACGTCCTCGCCTCCCAAATTAGCGCCATGACGGCCTCCCTGACCGCCTCCAACACGGTCTTCGGTCAGGAGACCGAAGACCTCTCCGACCTGCTCGGCGACGGCGACCCCGACGGCGAAGCGGTCGACGGCGGCTTCGGCGGTCGTGGCGGCGCCGGCGGCGGCGGTGCCGGCGGCGGTCTCGGCATCGGCGGCGGCGGCGGCTCCGGCTGGGGCGGCATCGGCCTCGGCGGCGGCGGCGGTCTCGGCGGCAAGTTCGGCCAGATCGGCGGCGGCGGACGGCGCGGCATCAGCATGCGTGAGGGCGCGGCCCAGGTCTCCGGCAAACTCGATCCCAACGAGGTCCGCGCGGTCATCCGCGCCCACCGCAACGAGGTCCATCACTGCTATCAGAAGGGCCTGCTCCAGAACGACAAGCTCTCCGGCAACGTCCGCGTCGTGTTCCTGATCAACCCGGCCGGCCGCGCCCAGGAATGCCGCGTCGAGGAGAACCTGGCCGTCGCCGAAGTCGGCAACTGCATCTGCGGGCGCCTTCAGACCTGGCGCTTCCCGCAGCCCGAGGGCGGTCTCGCCAAGATCTCCTACAGTTGGACCCTGCAACCTGGCGGTTGATCCGCTGACGCGGCTCAACCGCTTGGAGTGCTTCGCACTCCAGGCGCGACTCCACTCTCCCAGGCTCTTTCCTCCCCTTCGGCCTGAAGTCCAGGCTGCTTCGCACTCCGGGCGTTACCTCTCTCCCCGGATCTTTCCTCGCCTTCGGCCTGAAGTCCAGGCTGCTTCGCACTCCGGGCGTGACGAATCCTGCTTCTGAAATACAAGTAGACAGAGTAGACCGCGCCAGCGGTCTTCATGTCCCATCATTTGGCGAACGTCCACGTTCGCCGGAAGACCGCGCCAGCGGTCTTCATGTCCCATCATTTGGCGAACGTCCACGTTCGCCG
>CALKWH010000277.1 GCA_938004375.1 uncultured Pseudomonadota bacterium | reverse complement strand
AGATCGTATTCGGTGACTGGAGTTCAGACGTGTGCTCTTCCGATCTCACGAGTGCGGCGCGAATCGATGATCCCCCCGTAGCCCGCGGAGCGGTCTACAGGGGGCTAGCGTCACTCGTCCTGCGGGCGCCCGCGGCCGCGCTTGACGTCGCCGCGCTGCTTCTTGCCCTCGAGGCGCCGCACGCGCGACGCCTTCGTGGGCTTCGTGGGCCGCCTCGGCGGCGGGGGCGGTTCGGCGGCCCGCCGGATCAGGTCGGCGAGCTTCTCCCGCGCGGCGGCGCGGTTGCGCTCCTGGGTGCGGTGCTCATGCGCCTCGATGATCAGGATCCCCTCGGCGTTGATGCGATTCTTCGCCAGCGCCACGAGCCTGGCCCGCACCGCCGGCGGCAGCGTGGCGCAGTTGGCCAGATCGAAGCGCAGCAGCACGCCGGTGGAGACCTTGTTCACGTTCTGGCCACCGGGGCCCGGGCTGCGCACGAACGTCTCCTCGAGCAGCGCCTCGTCGAGCTCGATTTCAGGGGTGACAGACCACATCATCGATGGCTTTCCTTCCGCGCGCCCGCGCCGGACGCGCCCGGCGAGCATACGGGATATGCCCCGCGAGGACAAGCACCCGCCGCACCGCCTGTCAAGGCACCGCCGGCAACATAGGGCCAAGAGTAATGTTAAAGGGTGTCGGACCTGCAAGGCGCGGGGCGGATCAGGTGACGGCAGGTCGTCGGGCGTGCTCGAGGCGCCACAGGCCGATGGTCAGGCATGCGAAGGCCGCCACAATGTAGATGTCGGCGAGGTTGAACACGGGCCAGTACGGCAGGGCGAGGAAGTCGACGACGTAGCCGCGCGCCAGACGGTCGGTGTTGTTTCCCAGGGCCCCGGCTACGGCCAGCACGAACCCGGCTCGGATCCAGGGACTCGCGCGGTGGCGCCAGGTGAGGAGGCCCAGCAGCAGCAGCGCCAGCGCGTTGAGCGTGTAGATGACCGGCGGGCGCACCGCCTCGGGCACGAAGCGAAGCAGCGCGAAACCCACGTCGCGGTTCTCGGTGTAGGTCAGGTCGAGCACGCCGCCGATGACCGCCACTGGCGGCTGGCCTTCGAGGCTGGACTTGGCGGCGTGCTTGGTGGTGTGATCGCAGCCCACGAGCAGCGCCAGCGGGATCAGCAACAGGACGAGTTGTTTCATCGGGGCACCTCGCCGCAGTCAACCAACCGGCGCGGGCAAGTATTCCGTCCCGACACAGATTCTGCGTATCATTCCAGAATCGAATATCAAGGTCCACGAGGGAGACACCGAGGCCGCTTCGGCCACCGCACGCTCCGGCATTTCATCCGCGCCTTGAAGCCGGTTGCCGGTTGGGGTAGGCTGGCTCTTTGTCGTCCACCCGACAGGAGTCCTCCCATGCGCCGTTTCCTCGTGCCCCTGTTCTGGCTGCTGTCCGCCGTCGTCGCCTGCGACGATCCCGCGGCCGGCAACAACCAGACCAACAACGTCAATAACATTAATAATATCAACAATGTCAACAACGCGAACAACGTCAACAACGTCAGTAACGACGCGGGAGACGACGCCGACGGCGATACCGGGCCCGCCCTGGCCCGGCTCCAGCTCTGGCCGCTGGACATCTGGGGGCAGCCGCTGCCGGCCGCCGGGACCACGCTGGCGGTGACCGGCCCCGGGGGCGCCCAGTGGACGCCGACGGTGGAGTCCGGGACCGAGCTCACGCTGCGAGCGGCGGGGGAGTACACCCTGTGCCTGACCGCCGACCAGTTCCACGAGCTCTGCGCCCTCTTCACCGTCGACGCCGGCGGCCTGGTCGCCGGGTTCGACCCCACCGGCCTCGAGGCGTTCGGCTTCCTGCGACACCTGAACCGCAGCACCGCGCCCGACGGGGCCACGATCTCCTCGGTCGTCCTGGGTCTGCCCCACCGCTGGTTCTCGTCCTCCGGGCGCCCGATGCGCCGGGGCAACGCCGTCACCCTGCTCATGGACGGCGAGGACGCCTGGGCCGCGGTGCGAAAGGGCCTCGAGCACGCCCGGGACCAAATCCTGATGGCCTCGTGGTGGTGGGAGAGCGACTTCGAGCTCAGCCGCGAGCTGCCCGAACACCTGACCCTGTCGGAGGCCGCGCGCTGGGACAACACGGTGGTGGGCGTGCTCGAGCGCTCCCCCGCGCTGGTCCGCGTGCTGGTGGGCGAGTTCTGGGGCACTCACGACGTCTTCGACTGGATCACCCGGGACGACACCATCCTGGCCTACGCCGAGGCGCCCGGGGACGGCTTCGAGTTCATGGGGCAGGGGAACCCCACCAGCGACCAGTTCCGCTTCGAGGTCGCGCCGTTCGACTTCCGCGCGCGCTTCGCGGACGCGTTCCCGATGCAGCAGAACCTGTTCGGGCAGGAGCAGTGGATCGCCTCGGGGGTGCCCGGCCACGACGTCGACTTCTCGGACAGCCCCGTGGGCGTGGCCTTCCAGGCCGCCTCGTGGCACCAGAAGTTCAGCGTGATGGACCAGGCCCTCACCTTCGTGGGCGGCATGAACGTGAAGGCCACCGACTGGGACACCAGTGAGCACGCCGTGTACGATCCGCGCCGCATGACCTTCGAGTCCACCTCCGCGGACCGGCTGGCGGTGCAGCGCAAGGAGGAGGAGCCCACCCAGGGACCCCGCAAGGACTACGTCCTGCGCATCGAAGGATCCGCCGCCCGGGATACCGCCGATGTCTTTCGCCGCCGCTGGGACCACCTGCTGCAGGCCGGCGCAGAGTTCTCCGACAACGCCTCCCCCTTCGCCATCGACACGGCGCCCCTGCCCGAGGCCGGTGATTCCCTGGTCCAGATCACGGCGACGATGCCCGAGCCCTTTCACGAGGCCGCCATCCTCGAGACCTGGTGGAACGCCGTGCGCAACGCCGAGGACGTCATCTTCATCGAGGACCAGTACTTCCGCATCCCGTATCTCACCGGGGAGATCGCCGCCCGCATGGCCGCCCGTCCGAACCTGCGCCTCGTGGTGATCACCAAGCCCATCGACGAGTGGACCGACGGCGGCTGCTACTGGTCCTACGAGACCGTCCGCGAGCTGCGCGAGCAGTTCCCCGGGCGCTTCTTCCTGTTTCAGTTGCGCTCCTTCGACACCGTCGTCACCTGGGGCTGGGACGAGACCGAGAGCCGCTTCACCGACATCGACGTGCACTCCAAAATGCTCATCGTGGACGACCGCTTCATGAGCGTGGGCTCGTGCAACAAGAACAACCGGGGCGTGATCTACGAGGGAGAACTGAACGTGGCCGTGTACGACCCGGTCTGGGTGCGCGAGCAGCGGACCCGCATCGTGGACAACCTGCTGGGCTACGCCACCGGCGCCCTCGCGACCGACTGGGTTCAGCTCCTGGCCACGGCCGCCGCCGACAACGATGCCGCCTGGGCCGCCTGGGAGGCCGAGGGTTTCGACCTCTCCCTTGACGGCGCCCTCCTGCCCGCCGGCTTCACCCCGCAGGGCTTCGTGTATTCGTTGTCCTTCCGGGATCCCGTCGAGTGCCTCGTCGAGGACGTGGGTCCGGATCTGTTCTGACGAGCCGATCGATTTCGATTTCGATTTCGATTTCGATTTCGATCTGGGACTCACCGTCGTCAAATCCCCAGGGAGCGCATCCGGTTGACCAGGGTCGAGCGGGGGAGCCCCAGGGCGCGGGCGGCGGCGCTGGTGTTGTGCCCGCAGCGGGCCAGCGCGTCGTGGACCATCCCGCGTTCGAGCGCGCGCAACTGGTCCGGTCCCGAGACAGCCTCGGGCAGGGCCGGCGCGGGAGGCGGACGCAGCGCCTCCAGGGCGGCGGCCCAGCCCTGGAGCCTGGCCCTCGTCGCGACCAGGCGCAGCTCGCGCAGGTTTCCCGGCCAGGGATGCTCGACCAGGCGCGCCCACGCCGGCTCCGGCACGGGCGGCGCGTCGAAGACCTCGAGCAGCAGTGGGAGATCGATCAGGCGTTCGCGCAGGGGGGGCAGCGCCAGGCGCACGTCGAGGAGTCGGTAGAGCAGGTCCTCGCGGAAGGTCCCCCGGGCCACCCGGGCCTCGAGGTCCGCGTGGCTGGCCGCCAGGATCCGGGCGTCGGAGATCTGCTCCCGGTCCGAGCCCACGGGGCGGAAGGTGTGGTTCTCTAAAAAGCGCAGCAGGGCCGCCTGGTGATCCGGGCGCAGTTCGGCGATCTCGTCGAGGAAGAGCGTCCCCCCCGCCGCCCGGGGGACCAGCCCCTGCCGCGGTCCGTCGGCCCCCGTGAAGGCGCCGCGCGCGTGGCCGAACAGTTCGCTCCCGATCAACTCCGCGGCGATGGCCCCGCAGTTCACCGGGACCAGGGGGCCGCCCGGCCGCCCGGCCTCGTGCAGGAAGCGGGCGAGCCACTCCTTGCCGGTGCCGGTCTCGCCGGCGATGAGCACCGGCCCGGTGAGCGGGGCCACCTTCTCGGCCAGCTGCAACAGGGCGCACAGGTCGGCGCTGCGGGTGTGGAATCGATCCCCGTGGCGCGCGAGGACGGCCCCGGTGGCGGGCGCGGGCACGACGACCAGGTGGGTCGCGCCCAGCCGCACGGCGCGGTGAGCCGCCAGACGCGCCCGGTCGACGCGCCGCCCGTCCTGCCATAGGCCGTTGGACGACCCCAGGTCCACGAGGGTCGGGCCTTCGGGGGTCCACTCGACCCGGGCGTGACGCCGCGACACCGTGCCGTGCCGGAGCCGCCCGTCGCAGGCCGGGTCCTTGCCCAGCACCCGCAGGCGGCGGTCCAGGGGAAAGTACGTGTCCGTCAGGGGATCCCACAGGCACAGGTCCCGGTCGGAGCGCCGGACGGGTTCCCGGGGCAGGGGGGCGGTCTTCTCGGTCTCGTTCGCGGGCATGTGCACCTCCTGGCGGTCATTATCGCCCACCGGCGGCGGCGGTTGCACACCCGGCCGCGATTTTTTCATCTCCCCGGGGCTCGGCGTGATCGGCGCTTGCCCCTTGAGGAAAGTGCGCTAGCCTGTTTCGAGATCGCCATTCACCCGTAGCTCGGAGAGAAAGACCATGCGCACCTATTTCTTCGTCATATGCTTGCTTTTTTCCGGACTCGCCTTCATCGCCTGCGGGGACGATCCCGACGGTGACGGCGACTCCTGGAACAACGTCAATAACACGGGAAACGTAAATAATTATAACAACTATAACGGTTGGAACGGCTGGAACAACGACAACGACGGTGGCGTCAACAACTGGAACGACTGGAACAACGAGAACAACGAGAACAATCAGAACAACGAGAACAATCAGAACAACGAGAACAATCAGAACAACGAGAACAATCTGAATAATCTGAATAATCTGAATAATCTGAATAATCTGAATAATCTGAATAATCTGAATAATCTGAACAACACCAACAACTCCAACAATCTGAACAACACAAACAACACCAACAACACCAACAACACCAACAACGGGAACACCGAGGCCCCCGAGGGTTGGCTCGAGGGCCTGTGTCAGGACGCGACGGGCGCCCCGACCACACTGTTCCTGAGCGCGGACGACTCGGCCTCCCAGGGGCAGCCCATGCTCGCCCGGGAGTACATCGAGCACGGGTACTGCGGCGCGCTCGTCTACCAGGACGCGCGGGCGTACGAGTTCCTCAACCACTACACCTTCGGGTTCGAGCCGGCGGCGCCCGGCCAGCTGCGCCTGGAGCCCCAGTTGCGGCGCGGACCGGGGAACCAGTACCGCCTGCTCGTGGGCGTCGTGTCCGAGGCGAGGGCGCTCGCCGCGCGCCGGCCGGCCCACCTCGTGTTCAGCCTGGACACCAGCGGCTCCATGAGCGGCAATCCCCTGGACAACCTCAAACACACGGTGCGCGCCATCGCTGCTCGCCTGCGTCCCGGGGACCTGGTCTCCGTGGTCACCTGGAGCACCTCCTCGGCCGTGCTGCTCTCGGGCCACCAGGTCACGGGTCCGGACGACCCCATCCTGTTGCAGATGGTCGACGCCCTGCGCTGCGTGGGCGCCACCGATCTTCACGCCGGGCTGGTCGCCGCCTACGACGAGGCCGAGCTGCATTTCTCATCGGATCGACTCAACCGCGTGATCCTGATCTCCGATGGCGGCGCCAACGCAGGCGTCACCGACGTGCAGATGATCGCCGAGGCCGCCTCCCGCGAGGAGGGCGACGGCATCTTCCTGATCGGCGTGGGCACGGGCAACGCCTACAATCACCTGCTCATGGACGCCGTGACCGACGCCGGGCGCGGGGCCTATCTGTACGTCAATGACGCCACGACGGCCTATGAGGCCTTCTCCGAGGAGCGTTTCCTCTCGAACGTGGACGTGGCCGCCCTGGGCGTGCGCCTCGAGTTGACGCTGCCCCCATGGTTCCTCGTGTCGCAGTACCACGGCGAACAGATCTCCACGAACCCGGGCGCCGTGCGTCCTCAGCACCTGGCGCCCAACGACGCCATGCTGTACCACACCGAGCTCGTGGACTGTTCCGGCGAGGCCGACGAGGCCCTCACCCGGCTGCACCTGCGGGTGACCTGGTCCGACCCCGTCACCCGGGAGGCGCGCTTCGCCGAGCTGGAGGCGAGCCTGGACGAGCTGGCCGGCACCACCACGGAGCACGTGGACAAGGCCGACGCGCTGGTGCACTACGCCCGGTTCCTGGCCGGGGACGAGATCTTCCACGTGACCGATCGAGTCACGCAGCATGCCCTGCTCCTCGCCGAGCTCGACGGCTTGTACGCGGCCACCGGTGACCCCGAGCTCGCCGCCATCCGCTCCCTCGTCGCGCTGTGCGATTGATTTCCGAAATTTCTTCATCCATGGACTGGCGCGAAATGGAAACTGCGCTAACCTGTTGCGAGTCCCACACTCAAGATCGGACTCGGAAAGGAAATCGTCATGAAAACTAATGTCTTTATACTTATTTTAACGGTCCTGTTGTGGTCCCTCGGAGGTTGCGGAGATGATGGAAAGAGCTCCTCGGGGAACAATGATTCGAATAATTTGAACAATTCAAATAATTACAGTAATATTAACAACGCAAACAATGTAAACAATGCGAATAACATTAATAACGCAATTAATAATAATACCGGTGAACAAAACAACCAGAACAACCAGAACAACCTGAACAACGAGAACAACGGCAACAACACCAACAACCAGACCCCCGAGGAGTGGCTCGAGGCCCTGTGCGAGGAGGCCCCCGAGGAGGCGGTCACGTATTTCATGAGCGCGGACGACTCGGCCTCCCAGGCCCAGCCCATGCTCGCCCAGGACATGATCGCGCGCGGCTTCTGCCAGGACCTGCAGCAGTACGCCCCCCGCGAGTACGAGTTCCTGAATTATTACGGTTTCACCTACGAGCCCGCCGAGGCGGGACGGCTGCGGATCGTCCCCGAGCTGCGGCTCGGCGAGGACGGCCAGTACCGGCTGCTCGTGGGCGTGGTCAGCGAGCACCGCGCGGTGGCCGAGCGCCGGCCGCTGCACTTCGTGTTCTCGGTGGACACCAGCGGATCGATGACCGGGGCGCCCTTCGAGAACCTCCAGCACGTGCTGCGGGCGCTCGCGCCCCGGATGCGGGCGGGGGATCTGGTTTCCCTGGTGCAGTGGAGCGACACCCAGTCGGTGTGGCTCGAGGGCTACGAGGTCGAGGGGCCCAACGACCCCCACTTCCTCTCGGTGGTGGCGTCCCTGGCCCCGGGGGGGAGCACCGACCTGCACGCTGGCCTGGTGACGGCTTATGACCTCGCCCATCAGTTCTATTCGGTGGACCGTCTCACCCGCGTGTTCCTGGTCTCCGACGGCGGCGCCAACACGGGCATCACCGACGAGCAGCTCATCGGCGAGGCCGCTTCCATGGAGGAGGGCGACGGCATCTTCATGATCGGCGTGGGCACCTCGGACTGGTACAACCATGACTTGATGGACACGGTGACCGACCTGGGGCGCGGCGCCTACGTGTACGTCAACAACGAGGACCTGGCCTACGAGGTCTTCTCGGAGGAGCGGTTCCTGTCCAACGTGGACGTGGCCGCCCTGGACGTGCGCCTCGAGATGACCCTCCCGCCGACCTTCGTGGTCAGCGAGTTCCACGGCGAGCAGATCTCGACGGACCCGCACGAGGTCCGCCCGCAGCACCTGGCGCCCAACGACGCCATGCTCTATCACACGTTCCTGGCCGACTGCGGCGATCCCGCGGACGCGGAGTCGACGACCCTCGCCTTCCGCGTGACCTGGCTGGACCCGCTCACCCGCGAGGCCCGCTTCGAGGAGCTGGAGGTGTCCCTCGCCGACCTGCTCGGCGCCCCGGCCGACCACCTGGCCAAGGCCGACGCCCTGGTGAACTATGCGCGCTGGCTCGCCGGCGCCGAGGTCTACCACGAGCCAGACCGCGCCGCCCAGAAGGGCCTGCTCGAAGCCGAGCTCCAGGCGCTTCATGGTCTGACGCAGGACCCGGAGCTCACGGCGATCCTCTCCCTCCTCTCCATGTGTGACTGATCGAGCTCACCTCGAAATTGTAATCGACCCGGAGCCCTACCCGGGGAACAGGACGTTCTGCTTCACGGTCTCCACGACGTGGTCACCCTGCAGGCGGGCGAGGATGGCAGCGGCGAACTCGAAGGCGGTGCCCGGGGCGCGGCTGGTGATCACGGGGCCGCTGACCACCACGCGCTCCCGGGAGTACTTGCGGGCGAGGTTGGCATGGAAGCGCTCCTCCACCGCGGGGTGGGAGGTGAAGGTGTCGATGTCGTGGAGGATGCCGGCGGCCTCGAGGACCAGGGGGGCCGCGCAGATCGCGCACACCCAGGCGTTCTTCTCGAAGTGCCTCCGGACCAGGCTCAGCACCAGCTCGTTGCGCAGGAAGTGCTCCACGCCGGTCAGGCCGCCGGGCAGGATCAGCGCGTCGCCGCGCATGCTCTCGTTGAGCACGGCGTCGGGCACGAGGACGATGCCCCGGGAGCCGGTGACGGGGCCGGGCGCCAGGCTGGCGAGGGTCACCTCGACCCCGCCGCGGCGCAGGAGGTTCATGGGGATGACGAGCTCCATCTCTTCGGAGCCGTCGGCACACAGGATCAGCGCTCTGGTTTTCATGGCGGGACCTCCCTTACGGACGTTACGGCTTCAACTCCTTCTGCAGGACGGTGATCTTCAGGGTGCCCAGGCTCTCGAGCCACTCCATGTCGTCGGTGGCGCCCATGAGCACGTGGGTGACGTCGGCGGGCGCCTGCCGCCAGGTGGGATCCACGTCGACCCAGCGGCCGGCCCACACCTGGGTCCAGGCGTGATAGCCCAGCCCTTCGAGGGTGTCCTTGTCCCCGCGCAGCACGACGTGGCCGACGCCGCCCACCTGTCGGGCGGGGTAGCCCAGGGCGCGGAACAGCGCGGTGGCCAGGATGGAGTGCTCGGTGCAGTCACCCTTGCGCAGTTGCGACACCATGCGGGCGCTCTCCACGTCCGAGCGCAGGGTGTCCTCGACGTAGTCGCCCACGAAGCCGGTGACCGCGCGCAGGACCTCGGCCGGCGTCTTCGCGCCCCGGGACGCCTGCTTCGCCAGCGCCACCAGGCCGGGGTCGTCGCTCTCGACGTTGGGTTCGGCCTTGAGATAACGCAGGACCTCGGCCGGGAGCTTGGCCGGGTCGGGCTTCACGAGCCCCTCGAGGTCGTCCACGACCAGGGTGAGGCGCCGCTTCTGGTCCACGGTCTCGAGGCGGTAGCGCAGGGTGTTGAGGAACTCGGGGGAGGGGAACGGGCCGTCCAGGGAGAGCACCAGCTTCCGGATGGAGGTCGCCGGGGAGCCCTGAAGCGGCAGCGCGATGATCGCCGAGAAGCCGGTGTCGAGGACGCCGCCCATGCCGGCGGCGGCCTTCTCCTTGCTCTCGTGGCGCATCTCGATGGAGCCCACGCGGCTGAGCTCGAGCACGCCCAGTTCGTTGAAGACGGACAGGATCCGGGACTTGGGGTTGTCGGAGATGGTCTCGACCACCAGGAACGGGCGGACCTTGCCGTCCACCAGGCGTTCCACGCGATCCACCACGCGGCCGACCTCATGGGCGACTGTGACCTCGGTGCTCATGAACTTGCGGGCCCGCCAGGCACGCTCGGCGTTCCACGCGGAGGGTCCCCGGGAGAGCTTCCAGGCGAAGGCCAGGTCGCTCTCGGCGACAGGACCCAGCGGCCGGTCGGGGGTGTAGGTCTGGACGGGGGCGGGGGTCTGCCCGGCCGCCACGCTCTCGACGGTGGCCCGGTGGGAGCCGTCCGGCTGGCGCTCGAGGGTGACCGTGCGTTTCACGTGATCGGCGGTCTGGACGGTGACGTGCGAGAGGAGCGCGCCCTCGCCGGCGCCGGCGTAGGTGGCCGTGGTCCGCAGATCGAGGACCTTCTTGCCGCCCAGGACGTTCATCTCCATGCGGAACTGCTGCTTCTGCACCAGGCGCGGCGCCGCGTCGGTCCCCTCGACGGACCAGGCGGTGGACATGAAGCCGACCTTCTGGTTCATGACGTAGACGCCGTACCAGGTCTCCTGACCGAGCAGCGGCACGGCCGCCTTGAGGTCCGCGAGCGGCGCGTCCAGCAGCGGGATCCCGGGGATCTTCGCGTAGTCGAGGGGCGCGATGCCGGCGGGCAGCGCCGGCGTCGGGAGGCCCTCGGCGGGCGACGCCGGCTTGACGGGGGGCGCGTCGTTCCCGGGCGCGTCGCCGGGCTCGGCCATGGCACCCATGGGCGGCGGCTCCGGGGACGGCTCCTTGCGGGTCCCGGCCGGGCTGCAGGCGATGAGGAGGAAGAGGGTGAGAAGTGACGGCGGGAGGAGGCGGGGGGAGGTCATTTCTTGGCCGCGATGGCGTCGAGGGAGGCCTCGAGGTCCACCTGGAACGCCTTCTTGGCGGCCTCGAGCGCGGCCTTGAGCTCGTTCTGCACGGCGGCGACTTCCCCGGCCTTGCCCTGGTCGTACATCTCGATGATCGTCCAGACCTTGGGCATCGCCTCACACAGTTGCCGACCGGCCTTCTCGGCGTTGTCGAGGTAGGCCTTGAGCTCGGGGGTGTCCTTGAACTCCTCGAGGTCGTCGTGCTTGTCGATGGCGTCCTGCGCCAGCTTGCGGAACTGCTCGGTCACGTCGTTGTTGCAGCCGGTGCCCCAGTCGCGCAGCTCCTTGGACATGGATTCGCCGAACCACGCGGGGATGTGGGCCTCGAATTTCCCGTAGATCTTGTTGCCGCCCTGCGGCTCGGTCTGCACCAGTTTGGTGCCGTGCATCTTGATGTGCATGTCTCCGGAGCGCAGGCTGAATTCGCGGTAGGCGCCGTTCAGGGCGCGGATGCCCTCGGGCGCCTTGTTCAGGAAGGTCATCTTGATGTAGAAGATGTCCTTCACGTCGCTCCAGTTCTCGATGAGGGTCTCCTCGGCGGGGAAGGTGAAGTCGGGGATCGCCTTCATGGACTCGCCGGCGATGGACACCTTGCCGAAACTGCGGGCGCTGCCGAAGAGGCCGCCGCTCTGGAAGCGGGTCTCGACCTTGATCTTCATGTCGGCCTTGGACCGGATGTCCACGATCTTCAGCGGGCACATGTACCAGTCCTTGTCCGTCGAGGTGGAGCCGGAGCCCGGTTCGATCAGGGACCGCCATTCCTCACCCTTGAGCACGACCGATGTGAGGAACTGATAGTCCACGTCGTGGAACGGCTTGCAGGTCTTCTGGAAGAAGGCCTCGGCCTTGATCAGCACCTGCTTGTTGAGGGACTTCAGCGCCGGCACCATCTTGGGGTTGAGGCCGCCGGGACCCTTCTCTCCGCCGCCGGCGCCGCCGCCGCGACCGAAGAGGAACCAGCCCACACCGCCGAGGACCAGCAGGACCACCACGACGATGGCCACCGTGTGATGGGGCTTCTTCACGGGCGCCGCCGCCGCCGCCGCCTGGGCGCTCTGCATGGCCGCGATGGTGGGATCCACGTAGGGGACGTATTCCTGGGCCACCTCGGGCTCGGGCGCCGGAGTCGCCTCTGGCTCGGGCAGGACATGGAAGCAGAACGGGCAGACCTCGGAGGCCCTGCGGTTCGCCTTCGTGACCAATTCATAACAATGTGTGCAAGTGACCATGGACAACCACCTCCATCAGGACGGGCAAGTGTATAACACAGGGCACCCGCGGCTTTCCAGCAAAAACACCCGTCGCCGTCGACGGAGGCCGCTCGTCCCTGCCTTCGACCGATTTCGATTTCGGCTTCGATTGCGATTACGATTAGGATTTTGATTTCGATTTCGAAGATCCTTTGGAAATGGTGGGGAGACTCCCCCTTTGAATCGAGTTCGGTTTCTGCTATATATGCGTCCGCTTGGCGTCGGGGAGCTGACCCCCGGCTCTTTACCGCATTCACCTTTTTGGTCAGCCGAGGAGATTTTCATGAGTTCGTATCTGTTCACCTCTGAATCCGTCACCGAAGGACATCCCGACAAGGTCTGCGACGCCGTCTCCGACTCCATCCTGGACCATATTCTGGAGAATGACCCGCAGGCGCGCGTGGCCTGCGAGACGATCACCAAGACCGGTGTCGTCTTCATCGCCGGCGAGATCACCACCTCCTGCTACGTCCATTTCCCCGACCTGGTCCGCGAGACCGTGCGGAACATCGGCTACACCGACGCGAAGATGGGCTTCGACTACGAGACCTGCGCGGTGATCTCGGCCATCGAGCAGCAGAGCCCGGACATCGCCCAGGGCGTCGAGGGCCACGGCGCCTACGAGACCGACGACCAGGGCGCCGGCGACCAGGGCATGATGTTCGGCTACGCCTGCGACGAGACCCCAGAACTGATGCCCCTGCCCATCATGACCGCCCACCAGCTCGCCAAACGGCTGGCCGAGGTCCGCAAGAGCGGCCTGCTGCCCTTTTTGCGGCCCGACGGCAAGACCCAGGTGTCGGTCAATTACGTGGACGACCGTCCCGTGGACATCTCCACCATCGTCGTGTCCTCCCAGCACAACCCCGAGGTGGAGCACAAGCAGCTCGAGGAAGCCATCATCGAGGAGGTCGTACGCAAGGTGATCCCCGCCGACCGGCTGGCCCGGGACGTGCGTTTCCTGATCAACCCGACCGGCCGCTTCGTCATCGGCGGCCCCATGGGCGACTCCGGCCTCACCGGGCGCAAGATCATCGTCGACACCTACGGCGGCATGGCCCGCCACGGCGGCGGCGCGTTCTCGGGGAAGGATCCCTCGAAGGTAGACCGGTCCGCCTGCTACTACGCCCGCTACATCGCCAAGAACCTCGTGGCCGCCGGCCTGGCCCGCCGCTGCGAGGTCCAGGTCGCCTACGCCATCGGCGTGGCGCACCCCGTGTCGCTGATGGTGCAGTCCTTCGGCACCGGCCGCCTGCCCGACGAGAAGCTCGCCGCGCTCGTGGGCAAGGTCTTCGATTGCCGGCCGGCCGCCATCATCAAGCAACTGGATCTGCTCAAGCCGCGCTACGCGGCGACGTCCTCCTACGGTCACTTCGGCCGCAACGAGCCGTCCTTCACCTGGGAGAAGACCGACCGGGTCGAGGAGCTCAAGGCCGCCGCCGGCCTGTAGTCAGGTCATGCAGTCCGTCTTGCTCCCGGCGGCGATGCTGGGCCTGCTCTGGCTGGGTTCCTGCACGAGGACCACGCCGCTGGAGCGCGCGCTCGCCGCGGGGCACCGTCAACTCCGGGATCAGCAGTGGGATCGTGCCGAGCGCGAGTTCGGGCGGGCGCTGCGGCTGCGCCCGGGGCACGCCCCCGCGTTCGCCGGGCGCTCGGCCGCCCGCATCGGGTTGACCCGCTACGAGGACGCGCTCGCCGATCTCGACGCCGCCCTGGCGGCCGAGCCCGGGCGCCTGTCCTGGCGATCCCGCCGGGGCGTGCTGCTCCTGACCATGGGCCGTCCCGCGGAGGGGTTGGTCGAGCTGGAGCGGGTGCTCGCGAAGGCGCCCGATCACGCGGCCTCGGTCATCGGCCGCGCCATGATCCACCTTCGGCTCGGGCGCTGCCCCGAGGCGTTGCGTGACTTCGGGCATGCGCGCCGACTGGGCGTGCCGGTGCCGCCCGAGTGGCCTGCAGGTTGCCGGTCGAAGCCATGAATGAACCACGGTCCCGAGGGGCCGGATCCGAGAGGAGCTGGACACATGATCAACGTCGACTTCGAGCAGTTCAAATCCCGGGTGCTGGTGCGCGCGCTGGACGTCGTCAACGACCCCCGCGTCATGAAGGTCCTGAGCCACCCGCGAGTGATGCAGGCCGTCTCCAAGGGCATCGAGCTCAAGGAGAAGGTGGACGCCACCATCCGCATCTGGAAGGACGGCGCCGACTCCCGCGATACGGTCGAGTAGCGTCCAGCGCCGGCCCCGTCCGGGGTCCCGTCTATTTCTTGCGGATCGCCAACTGGAGGTTGGAGCGTCCGGGGTAGACCTTGTAGCCGATGCCGAACGGCAGCGGTCGCACGCGCCTGCCGCCGGCGTACCGTCGTGCCAGCTCCTCCTGCTTCTGTTTCATGAAAAGTTGGATGGGGACGTCGTAGAAGCCGTAATACAGGATGTCCCACTTGTTCTGGTCGAAGGCGGAGATGGGGATGCCGGAGTCGTCCTGCAGGCAGGCCGGCGACCGTTCCAGGATGAAGTCCCGGATCCAGGAGAACCACTCGTGGTGCATCAGGTACGAGGCCGCCTTGGTGTAGGTCGTGGAGAGCTCGAGGCCGCGCAGGTACTTCTGCAGGTCCGGGCGGGCGAGGACGCCGTCCACCTCGCGGTAGACCTCGTTGGCGAGGTTGCACGAGAAGTACGTCAGGGTACGGGGGGTCGTGTCGCCGGGCGCCGAGTACGTGTACCGCAGACCGGAGTAGGGTTTCCAGGTCCGCTTCACCGGCTTGGCGGCTTTGCGCCGCTTCTTTACCGGTTCGGGGGCCGCCGGGGGCTCCGGCAGCGTGCCCGTCCACGGGACGACCTTCCCGTCCCAGTCCAGCTGGACCCGCTCCACGGAGGACACCCGGTGTCCGGTGCGCGCCATCATGAACAGGATGGGGGCCAGCGTGCCGTCGAGCTCGGGGACTTCCTTGCCGAACAGATCCTCTTGCATGCTCTTGGTGCGGAAGAACGAGAGGGTCAGGATGTGCACGAGGGACTCCTCGAGCTTGGAGAAGAACTTCTCGGGACGCTCCAGGATCCGGGGCAGCTCCGGGGGCGTCCCCGCGGGCTCCAGGCCGATCATGACGACGTCCCGGCAGCCGGGGAACAGCAGGTGGACGTGCAGGAAGTCCGGACCGGAGAAGGGATAGAACAGCGTGCGGCAGTTGGCGTTGAGCTCGGCCAGCTCGGACTTCACCCACTTCTCGACCACGCTGCGCTTCTGTTCTACCGGCTTCCACATCTTCCCGATGCGCTCCGCGTAGGCCTTGAAGGCTGGCAGCGCGATGATCTGCGAGTAGTCGGCTGGCAAATCGTCTCCGAGGCCGGCAAGGAGCCGGGCGGCTGCATGCCAGTCCAGGGGCGCTGGCGCCGGTTTCGGTTCGGGCCGTGGAGACACCGGGGGGGCGTCCGCGGTCATGTCGGCGGGCATGGGGGCGGGGGGCTCCGCGGGGGTGACGGTGGACGGTCCGGCGGTCATCCCCGGGAGCGGGGAAGGCCGGGCGTCCGAACCCGAGCCGCCGCCGCAGCCACCACACAACAGGAAGAAAAATGCAAGGAAAACCGGAAATCTCATGACCGATCCTCGCTGGGGCGCTCCCAGATCATATTCAGGTGCTCGATGTTGGCGTCGAGGAAGACGTCCCCGGTGACGCGGAAGCCGAACTTCTCGTACAGGTGCACGGCGTGCAGCTGGGCGTGGAGGGTCACCCGGGGCCATCCCAGTTCTTTCGCGCGACCGAACAGGAACGCGAAGAGCGCGCTCCCCACGCCGCGGTTGCGGTGGGCGCCCAGCACGCACAGGCGGCCGATGCGGCCCTCGGGGAGCACGCGTCCGGTGGCCACCGGCTCCCCGGCCAGGGTGGCGACGGCGTGCAGCGACACGGGGTCGCGTCCGTCCTCGTCCTCGTCGGGGGCCACGTCCTGCTCCAGGGTGAAGACCGCGTGACGGACCCGCAGGAGGGCCTCGCGCTCGACGCGCCAGTCGGCTTCGCGGATCAGATAGGCTCCCTGGGTGACGGCTTCGCTCATGATCGGCGGACCTCCCGCGTCCGCGTTCCCCAAACTATAGAAAAGATCGCCGCTTTTCAAGCTGAGCGCGGGGATTCCTCACCGGCGGCGGCGCAGCGCGAGGAGGCCGAGGACGAGGAGCCAGAGGGGGAGCGCGGCGCGCCGGGCGGGGCCGTGGGTGGCGCAGCCGCAGCCCGCGTCGGCCCGGGCGCCGGGTTCCTGCCCGTCGAGCACGCAGGCGCCGGCCTCGACGTGGGTGCCCTGGGGACAGCAGCCCGTGGCGGGGAGGCAGCCGCGCTCGCCGCAGGCGAGGGGATCCGCTTCCAGCACGCAGATCCCCTGCTCCGGATCGCAGGTTTCGACGCCGTTGCAGCGGTCCAGATCGTCGCAGGTGTCCTGATTCGGGTCGCAGGAGACGGAGGGCGAACAAACTCCGCCCTGCAGCACGGTGCCCTCGGGGCAGCAGCCGGCGTCGGGCAGGCAGCCGCGCCCGGCGCAGTCCGGGGGCGTACCCGCCGCACAGCCCGCGCCGTCGCAGGTCTCGAGGCCGTTGCACGCGTCCAGGTCGTCGCAGGCCGCGTCGGCGTCCTCGTCCAAGACGCCGTCGCAGTCGTCGTCCACGGCGTCGCAGGTGGCGTCGTCGTCGGCCGCCGGCTCGCAGTTCACGGGCGGCACGGTGCCGCCGAAGCGGATGGTGGAGAAGTACGGATAGCCGGCCCAGCCCGAGGCGTCGGTGAGCGAGGGGCCCACGAGCTCGGGTCCGAAGCCCGTGCCCGTGGACAGGTGGCAGCGCACCCCGTCGGCGCCCCGGGCGCACAGATCCGCGCGGCCGTCGCCGTCCAGATCGCCCAGGTGGATGCTGGTGTACAGCCGGAAGTCGTCCCAGCCGGAGGCCTCGTCCCAGGCGGGCCCTTCGATCTGGCTGCCCCAGGCGTCGCCGTCGTAGAGCCAGCAGCGGATCCCGGCGTTGGCCCGGGCGCAGAGGTCCAGGTCGCCGTCGCCGTCCAGATCCCCCAGGCGGATCGTGGAGGTGTTGTCCAGGTCCTTCCAGCCCGAGGCGTCGGTGAGCGAGGGACCCGCGAGGGCGGGTCCGAAGGTCCCGTTCCCCAGGTAGCGGTGGCAGGCCACGCCGTCGGGGGTGCGGGCGCAGAGCTCGGCGGCGCCGTCGCCGTCCAGGTCGGCCAGGCGGATGGTGGTCCAGTAGGCGACGTCGGTGAAGCCGGCGTCGTTGCTCCAGGCGGGGCCGGCGAACATCGGGGCGAAGCCGGTGCCCGTGGACAGCGCGCACCAAATGCCGGCGGAGCCGCGGGCGCACACGTCCTCGCGGCCGTCGCCGTCGAGATCCCCGGTGCGGATGGTGCCGTAATAATGGGGTTGGTGCCAGCCGTTGGCCGCGGTCCAGGCGGGGCCGGCCATGGAGGCGCCGATGCCGCTGCCGGTGGATGGGTAGCAGACCCAGCCGGCGGCCGCCAGGGCGCAGAAGTCATCACGGCCGTCGCCGGTGACGTCGGCCAGGCGGAAGGTGGAGGCGTGCTGCAGGGCGCCCCAGCCGGAGCCGTCGGTCCAGGTGGGGCCGGCGAAGGCGGGGCCGAAGCCGCTGCCCGTGGAGGGCCAGCAGCGCACGCCGTCGGCGCCGCGGGCGCACACGTCCATGCGGCCGTCGCCGTCGAGATCCCCCGTGCGGATCGTCGAGAAATGCAGCTCGGTGGAGAAGCCGGCCTCGTCCGAGAGCTCGGGGATCAGCCACGGCTCGGTGGTGAAACCGCTGCCCGTGGAGAGGTAGCAGCGCAGCCCGGCGGCGCCGCGGGCGCAGAAGTCGGCGCGGCCGTCGCCGTCGACGTCGGTGCTGCGGCCCTGGTTGAGCACGCCCGAGTCGACGATCAGTTCGTCCATCCACAGATCGCAGGAGCCCGGGGCGCCGGTCCCGTCGGCGAACACCGCCCAGTGGTTGGCCACCACGCGCTCGGAGCCGTCGGAGGGATCGTTGACGGTGCCGAGGCCGGCGATGGACATCGCGGTGGAGCCGCCGCCGTCGAGGTTCAGCGCGCTGAAGGCGCCCAGGTCGACCATCAGGTCGGCCAGTTCGTCGCAGGTCATGCCGCGGCTGGCGGTGGAGCGCCCGTCCACGACGACGAGATAGAGGTGCTGGCGGTCCCGGGAGAGGCCCACCGCCGTGCGCGGGTGGCGTTCAGGGCAGTGGGAGGGGGCGGTGGCGCCGTACTGGGCCGCGCCGTCGCGCACCAGCGTGGGGTAGCCGCCCACGGCCTGCCGGATCCAGCCCTCCAGGGAGGTGACCACAACCTCGGCCGGGGAGAGGAACAGGCGGTCGTTGCCGGCCGCGAGGAAGCCGAAGGAGGCGTTGTCGTCGTGCCACAGGGTGCCCTCGCCGACCGCCATCCCGATGGGGACGTAGCCGGTGTAGTTGAAGAAGTCGCCGTTGATCACGGCCTGGGCGCCCACGAGGTTGCGGAAGGAGGTGGGGGTGCGCTGGTGCTCGTCCTCCTTCGTGGCGCGGTGGCTCACGCCCCGGGCGCAGGCATCCACCTGTAGTGCCCAGATCTGCAGGGGGGCGGTGGTCGTGCGGTGTAGGAGCCGCAACCCCGGATGCGGGGTGGTCCAGGTGTCGGCAGCCCGGGCCGGGCCGGCGATCACGACCGCCGCGAGGATCGGGGCGAGGAAAACTGCGGCACGCGTGGGAAGGGCGGGAACGCGGATCATGATGGCCTCCTGTGCGGAGTCTGCCACATCCCGGCCAAAAGGCGAACCCCCTTCCACGCGGTGGTCGTTGTGCCTTGATAGACGATCTTCATGACGCTTGACAAAAAGGACTCCTGGGGACACGCTGGGGCCGTCCGAGAACGACCCAACCCAAGGAGTCTCCCATGAGGAACCTCGCCCTGTGCATCATCATCGCCCTGCTGGCCTCCGTCTCGTGCGGGAAGAAGGAGGGAAAACGAAAGGATCCGGCCCCGACGCCCGCGGTCGCGGCCGCGAAGGTCACGGTGGCCTCCTTGGCGGAGCTGGTGACCCAGGGCAAGACGCCCGAGTTCGTCAAGCAGTTGGCCCAACTGACCGCCATCCAGGTGAACGATCCGGTGGATGCCACGGGCAGGACGCTGGCCATGATCGCGGCCGGGAAGGGCGACGTGGAGGCGTTGAAGGCCCTCGTCGAGAAGGCCGCGCGCCTGGACCTGGCGGATCGCCAGGGCAGGACCGTGCTGCATCATGGCGCGGGCTCGGTCCCCGTGGTCGCCTTCCTGCTGGGGCGCAAGGTCTCGACGGATTCGGTGGACGCCGAGGGCCGAACCCCGCTGCACGCGGCGCTCGCGCTGGGGCGCTGCGAGGTCGTCGGGGCGCTGCTGACCGCCGGCGCCAACCGCGACGCGCGGGATCGGGCCGGCATCGCCCCGCTGCACCTGGCGGCCGCGCTCCCCGATCTCGCTTGTCTTTCGGCCCTGCTCGAGCGCAAGGCCAACGTGAACCAGGCGGACCCGGCCGGCCTCACGCCGGTGCTGGCCGCCGCCGCGGCGGGGAACCTGCCCGCGCTGGAGCGGTTGCTCGGGGCCGGCGCCTCCCTGACGAAGAAGACCAAGCGCGGGGACACCGCGCTCCACCTGGCCGCGGGGGCCAAGACCCTCGAGGTCCTGAAGTTCCTCGTGGAGAAGAAGCGGCAGTTTCACGACGTGCGCAACGGGCAGGGTCAGACGCCGCTCTTCGCCGCCGCGCTGGGGGGTTCCACCGAGGCCGCCGCCTGGCTGCTCTCGAAGAAGGCGAACGTGGGCGCCAAGGACAAGGAGGGCAGGACGCCGCTCCACGCCGCCGCCGCCCGCGGACACCTGGGCGTGGTCAAGCTCCTCCTGGAGAAAAAAGCCCAGCTCGACAGCCCGGATTTCAGGAAGCGCACGCCCCTTCACCTGGCCATCCTGTCGGGAAAATCGGAGGTGGCCAACCACCTGGTGGCGGCCGGGGCGTCGCTCTCCCTGACCGATAAGGAGGGCTTCGCCGCGCTGCATCACGCCATCATCGCGGGGGACGAGTCCCTGGCCGTCGGCGTCATCGAGAAGTCCGGCAAGGTCGACGTGCCGACCAAGGACGGCTGGACCGCGCTGCACCTGGCCGCCTTTCGGGGTCAGGAGAAGATGGTCCGCCTGCTGCTGGGGAAGGGCGCCAATATCAAGGCCAGGGATCGCAAAGGCAACCATCCCTGGCACCTCGCCCTGGACGACACGCCGCCGATGTTCGCCGGGGAGTTGGCCGAGTTGAAGACCGAGCTCGAGGAGCTGGCGAAGGGAACGCCGGCGGCGGGAACGCCGCTCGGGAAGGCGGCTGTCGACGTCGAGACCCTGAAGGCCGCGGTCGCCTGGCTGGAGGACGAGCAGAAAGCCGACGCCGCGCGCCGCACCGGACGTCAGGCGTGCGCCCGCCTGCTCATCGAGCAGGGCGCCGAGCTCGAGGCCCGGGACCACTCGGGCCGGGACGGGCTCCAGCTCGCGGCCGCCTCGGGCATGAAGGATCTGTTCGACCTCTTGAAGGGCAAAGGACTCAAGGGGGACAAACCCGACTACCGCCAGCGCACCCTGCTCTACCACGCGGCCATCGGGGGTGACCTGGAAATCGTGAAGGTGGCCATGGAAATGGGCTTCACCGAGGTCGCCTTCAAGTACAAGCGCGAGACCCCGCTGCACGTGGCGGCCCAGCACAACCGGGTCGAGGTGGTGGAGTTCCTGCTGGGCAAGGGGGCCGACGTGGACGCGAAGGCCACCAACGGGGACTCCGTCGTGCTCTATGCGGCCCGGAACCTGGCCGTGGATGCGGCGACGGCGTTGTTCGTCGCCGGCGCCAAGGCCGTGGCCTCGGCCGGGGAACCCGAGGAGTCCACGGGTCCCGGCGAGGGTTCGGACGACGAGGGTGACTGGCGCCCCCCCTCCGGCCCTGGGGAAGACTACGTGGAGGACGAGGAGCCGCCCCCCGACGCGGACGCCGAGCCCGGCGAAGCGCCCGACGGGGCTCCCGGGTCCGGGGATCGGTTCGAGACTGTGAAACTGGACGGGACCGCGCTGGACGTGGTCTTCGCCGCGGCCGTGAAGAACACGGCCGGGAAGAAGGGACGGACACCGCGGGCCTTCGTGCTGCTGCGTCGCCAATTGCGTTTCCTGGGACTGCTGTTCGACAAGGGAACTCCCGTCCGCGCCTCGCTCAAGGATGAGCCCATCCCGTTGGTCGCGGTGGAGGCGGGGCATCGGGAGCTCGTCGAGTTGATGATGGAGAAGGACGCCAAGCTCAAGGAGGACCGGGGGGAGCTCCTGCTGGGGATGGCGGTCCTGGGTCACCACTATGGTCTCGCCCGGTACTTCCTGGACCAGGGCGTCCTGCCGGCCCCGGATGACGAGAACCGAGTCCTGCTGGAGGCCGTCCTGAGAGACGACGCGATCTCCGATCGGGCCGCGGCGCTGGATGTGTTCACCCGCCTGCTGCCGACCCTGAAGGACGTGGATGTGCAGGACGACGAGGGTCATACGCTGCTGCACTACGCGGTGGGGACCGGGTCCGTGGACTTCGTGCAGGCGATGCTGACCGCCAAACCGTCACTCTCCAAGGCGGACAAGAACCAGGAGACGCCGGTGCACGTGGCCGTGAGCAACGGGATGCAGAAGACGGTGGAGCTGCTGCTGACCGTGGATCCCAAGGTCCCCGAGGGCGAGCGGCCGTTCGTCCCGCTGGCCGCCGGCAGCGGCAGCGTCGAAGTGCTGCAGTGGCTGCTCAAGCACGGCTACAAGGACGTGGAGACCGCCGGCGGTAAGGTCGGCGGGCTGTTCACCGCCGCCCAGGCCGGCGCCTGGTCCGCGTTCCAGGTGCTCGCCGAAGGGCGCAGCGAGTCTCTCAAGGCGGTCGACGAGGACGGAGCCAGCATTGCTCATTACGCCGCCGCGGGCGGCAGTGAAAAGATCCTGAAAGCCCTGCAGAAGGCGGGCATCGGGTTCAACACGGCCAACAAGGCCGGGGAGACGCCGCTGCACGTCGCCGCGAAGGCCGGGAAGTCCGGCGCGGTCGCCTGGCTGCTGAAGAACGGCGCCGATCCGGCGGCGGCGGACGGCGCCGGCAAGAAGGCGGCCGACTATGCGGATGAGGCCCTCAAACCCTTGTTCGAAGTCAAATAATAAAGATTGTTGCAGGCGTTGAGGACGATCTTGACACCCCTCCGACGCCCGTGTTAGTTCCCGCTTGAGGTGCAATCACCCGTGTACGCGAAATGTGTGTCCCCCCACCCCCCTATCAGGAGGATTCCGGATGTCGAATGAAGTGAAGACCGAGTCTGGCAAGATCATTTACACCATGGTGGACGAGGCGCCGGCCCTGGCGACCCACTCGTTCCTGCCCATCGTCAAGGCGTTCACCGAAGCCGCCGGCGTGCGCGTGGAGACGCGGGACATCTCCCTCGCCGGCCGCATCCTGGCCCGCTTCCCCGAGTACCTGAAGCCCGAGCAGCGCATCTCCGACGACCTCGCCGAGCTCGGCGAGCTGGTCACCCGGCCCGAGGCCAACGTGATCAAGCTCCCGAACATCTCCGCCTCGCTGCCCCAGATGAAGGCCGCGATCAAGGAGCTCCAGGGCAAGGGCTACGCGCTGCCGGAATATCCCGACGAGCCCAAGACCGAGGAAGAGAAGAAGATCAAGGCCACCTACGACAAGATCAAGGGAAGCGCCGTGAACCCGGTCATCCGCGAGGGCAACTCGGATCGCCGCGCCCCCCTCTCCGTGAAGAACTTCGCCCGCAAGAACCCCCATTCCATGGGCAAGTGGACGGCCGACTCCAAGGCTCACGTCGCCACGATGGGAGTGGACGACTTCCGCTCCAACGAAAAGTCCATGACGCTCACGGCGGCCCAGGCCGGCGAGGCCCGCATCGAGTTCGCCGCCGCCGACGGCGCCGTCACCGTGCTCAAGGACAAGCTCAAGCTCCTGGCCGGCGAGGTCATCGACACGACCCACATGAACGTCGCCGCGCTGCGCCGGTTCATCGCCGCACAGATCGAGGACGCCCGCGCCCGGGACGTGCTGTTCTCCGTGCACCTGAAGGCCACCATGATGAAGGTGTCGGACCCCATCCTGTTCGGGCACTTCGTCTCCGTGTTCTACGCCGAGGTCTTCGAGAAGCACGCGGACGTCTTCGCCGGGCTGGGGATCCACCCCAACAACGGCCTGGGTGACCTGTACGCGCGCATCGCCGGCCTGCCAGAGGAGCGGCGCAAGGAGATCGAGGCCGACCTCGAGGCCGTGTACGCCAAGCGCCCGGAGCTGGCCATGGTCAACTCGGACAAGGGCATCACCAACCTGCATGTTCCCAGCGACGTCATCATCGATGCCTCCATGCCGGCGGCCATCCGCATCTCCGGCTGCATGTGGGACCGGGCCGGGAAGAAGAAGGAGGCGAAGTTCGTCATCCCCGACGCCTCCTATGCCCCCGTGTATCGCGCAGCGATCGAGTTCTGCAAGCAGCACGGCGCGTTCGATCCGCGGACCATGGGCACCGTGCAGAACGTGGGTCTGATGGCCCAGCAGGCCGAGGAGTACGGCTCCCACGACAAGACCTTCGAGCTGCCGGCCGCCGGTCGCGTGTACGTCGTGCTCGCCAGCGGCGAGATGGTCCTCGAGCAGGAGGTCGGAAAGGGCGACATCTTCCGCATGTGCCAGGTGAAGGACCTGCCCATCCAGGACTGGGTCAAGCTGGCCGTGAACCGCGCCCGGGAGACCCGCTTCCCCGTGGTGTTCTGGCTCGACGAGACCCGCGCCCACGACGCCCAGCTCATCGCCAAGGTGCAGCAGTACCTGAAGAACTACGATACCACCGGCCTGGACATCCGCATCCTGTCCCCCGAGAAGGCCTGTTGGCTCTCCTGCGAACTGATCAAGGAGGGCAAGGATACGATCTCGGTCACGGGCAACGTCCTGCGCGACTACCTCACCGATCTGTTCCCCATCCTCGAGGTCGGCACCAGCGCCAAGATGCTCTCCATCGTCCCCCTGATGAACGGCGGCGGCCTGTTCGAGACCGGCGCGGGCGGCTCCGCGCCCAAGCACGTGCAGCAGTTCCAGGAGGAGGGTCACCTGCGCTGGGACAGCCTGGGTGAGTTCCTCGCGCTGGCGGCCTCCCTCGAGCACCTGGCCAACACCACCGGGAACGCCCGGGCGAAGATCCTGGCCGAGGCGCTGGACAAGGCCAACGGGCTGTACCTCGACGGCAACAAGGGTCCCTCCCCGAAGGTGGGCGAGATGGACAACCGCGGCTGCCACTTCTACGTCGCCATGTACTGGGCCCAGGCCCTGGCCGCCCAGGACGCCGACCCGGAATTGAAGAAGATGTTCACGCCCGTCGCCGAGAACCTGACCGCCAACGAGGAGAAGATCATGGGCGAGATCAACACCGCCCAGGGCGCCCCCCAGGACCTCGGCGGCTACTACCGGCCCGAGCTCGTGAAGGCCGCCGCCGCAGATCGGAAGAGCACACGTCTGAACTCCAGTCACCGAATACGAT
>CALKWH010000276.1 GCA_938004375.1 uncultured Pseudomonadota bacterium | reverse complement strand
ATCGTATTCGGTGACTGGAGTTCAGACGTGTGCTCTTCCGATCTCGTGCAGGGGACGTCGGAGCGGCCGAGGATCGCCTGCAGCACCTGCACGGCGCGCTTCTCGGAGTAGATCAGCGTGTCCTCGAACAGGGCGCACAGCGCTTCCGGACGGGGCGCAGCGGCCGCGAGCAGCCCGGCGAACTCCTTCTCGTCGGTGACCGCCCGGGAATAGGCGACCAGGACCGGCATGGGGAGCGCCTCCCACCGCAGCAGTTGGGTGAGCGGCCCCAGCGCGTCGGCCGGCAGCGTCAGGGGCGGGTAGAACCGCAGCAGCATGTTGTGGATGAAGATCTCGAGGGAGGTGCGGCTCAGGGCACCCCCCTGCTCGGTCTCGAGCAGGCGCTTCCAGGCCGGGGCCACGAGCCCGTTCTGCAGGTAGCGGGCGATGGCGTTCTCGGGGGTGAAGCGCACGTAGCGTACGCTGGCGCCCTTGACCGCCGAGAACGGCTCGGAGCGCGAGAGCGTCCAGAACACGTGCACGAGGCCGTCGTCCGAGACCAAATCCTCGGGGGGCCGGGGGAGGCCGGTGATCGCGAGCACGGCGTCCAGCGCCGTGTGGTCGAAGGAGTCGTTCCCCGAGGAGGCCACGACCGAGGCGTTGGTGATGCGGCCGTCGGTGGCCAGCATCAACTCGACGGAGACCTTCAGGGACGGGGTGTTGAACGCTTCATTGGGCTTTAACAGTAAAGAAGCGTGGAGAATGACCGATTCATCCCAGACGAACCGGATCCGGGGTTCCAGTTGGGCCAGGAACTGCCCCTCGGCCGGCCGCGCGGTCTGCGCCGAGACGGTCGTCGCGTGGAGATTTAGGAGAAAAAGAATAGATAAAACGAGCCTGATCATGATAGAACCTGTGCAGCGCCCGACGGGACGTCGAATCTTTCGGCGGACAGCTTAACAAATTCGGTAGGACTGTCAAAGCTGAAATTATCCCGCAACCGTCTCCGTACGGCGCCCGAGCACGCCGGAACCAACTGATGAATCACGAACCCCGCAAGACCGAACGCCTGGGAAGATACTATCTGATGGATCTTCTCGCGTACGGCGGCATGGCGGAAATTTATCGCGCCAAGACCTTCGACACCGAGGGCAACGAATACGTGGTCGTCATCAAGCGCGTGCTGTCCAACCTCGCCTCGAACGAGGAGCTCATCAACATGCTCGTCCACGAGGCGCGCATCGCGACCATGATCCATCATCCCTGCGTGGTCCGGGTGTACGAGTTCTGTCAGGTGCAGGACGACTATTTCATTGTCATGGAGCTCGTCGACGGCAAGGATCTCAAGACCATCCTCGAGCGGGCCCGCCAGAACGAGACCCCGATCCCCATCGCCGACGCGGTGTACGTGGCCATCTGCACTCTCGCCGGCCTGCATACGGCCCACATCCTCAAGGACGGCAACGGCAAGCCGCTGCAGTTGATCCACCGGGACATGTCCCCGTCGAACATCCTCATCTCCTACAACGGCGAGGTGAAGATCTGCGACTTCGGCATCGCCAAGACCAACGTCTCGTCGATCCAGACGCGCATCGGCGTGGTCCGCGGGAAGGTCAAGTACATGAGCCCCGAGCAGGCCATGGGCTGGAAGCTCGACCTTCGCACCGACATCTACAGCGTGGGCTCGGTCCTGTACGAGATGCTCACCAACACGCCTCCGTTCGTGGCCCCGAACGAGGTGGAGATGCTCAAGAAGATCAAGGACGGGCGTTTCACGCCCCTACGCCAGGCCAACCCGGCGGCCCCGCCCATGCTCCAGAGCATCGTGCACAAGGCGCTCTCCAAGGACCGCCTCTCTCGGTACCAGTCCGCGGCCGAGTTCTCCCAGGCGCTGAAACAGTTCCTGAACAACTTCGCGCCCACCTACACGCCCGCGGCGCTCGCCACCTGGATGGAGGAGAGCTTCCGCAGCGAGCATCAGAACGAGCAGGCGGCCGTCGGGCAATACGTCTTCACGCCCGAAGCGGCGTCAGCGGCCTCCCAGGACGTCGGCGTGAACCTCCTCGCCGACAGCGAGGAGGACGCGATCATCCCGCTCTACATGCTCGCGCAGCCCGCGCCCCAGGCGGGTCCGGACGAGGCGCCGGCCTGGCTCATGCGCGAGACCACCCAGGTGTTCGAGGTCCCCGACGGCCTGCTCGAGGGGGAACCCGAGGGACCCCAGCGCGAGACGGACCAGTTCAACACGCGGGATCTCTTCGAGGCCGGGCAGATGACCCCCACGGCCGTCCCCATGAGCTCCCACACCGGAGAGACCGACGAGTTCTCGCTGGGTCCCACGCTCCACCCTGACTCCCCCGCCATCCCGATCATCGAGAGCTCCGAGCCCGAGATAGTCGAAAAATCGGCCGAACCGACCCCGGACGAGGACTTCATCATGAGCCTGTCCGACGACGATCCCCTCTTCGACGAGGCCAACATTGTCCCCCTGGGCCTTCCCCTGAGCCCGAGCCCGAGCCCCGTCCCGACACCGGCCACGGTCGGCAACCCCGTGGGCGCCGTTTCCGGCGAGCTCGAGCTCACCGGCCCGGTGGAGCCCGACGAGCACACCGGCGAGACCGGCGCCGTAACCGGCGAGACCGGCGCCGTAACCGGCGAGACCGGCGCCGTAACCGGCGAGACCGGCGCCGTCACCGGCGAGACCGAGTCACCGAACGACGCCCTGTCGCCGGTCCAGGAGAACCTCTCCGAGCTCGACACCCCGCTGCCCTTCGAAGGCGGTGCAGACGAAGAGCCGGACATGCTCAGCCTGGACGACCTCGAGGAGCCCGAGCTCATCACGACGGGGAACCCCGCCAACGCCTTCACCCAAGGTGAGATCGTCCTGGGCGGCGGTGACGATGAGCCGCCCCTCGGGGATCCCCCGTCCATCTCAGAGCTCGATGCCTTCCGTAGCCAGCCCCGCGAAGAGGGCTCCTCGGCCACCATAGACCTGGACCCCTTCATCCCCAAGTCACCACCGCCCCTGCCCGGGCGCGACACCAACCCCGGCACGTCCGTGTCCCAGTCCGATCTGGCACCGACGCCGCCCCGCGAGGAGACCGGCGACTTCCTGATCGAACTGACCATCACCCATGACAGTTCTTCCGGAAAGAGCTACGTGGGTGAGGTCTCCGTGCCGAACGATCCTTCCTGGGGCGGCCCCACCAATCCCTCGGTCAAGCCGGGTTCCATCATCGCCGAGGACGACGAACGGGACCGCTGATCCAGCTCCACATGACAGGAAAAAATACGTTCGTTGACAGAAATCGGGTGACTTCGAGCGGTTCTTAGACTAGACTACTGGCCCCGGAGGGCCTTTTACCTTCCCCGGAAGAGCGATGCTGTTACTTTCCTACTGCGCCTCCGACGTCGGGCGAAAACGCAAACACAACGAAGATTCGTTCTTCGCCGACGACGTGTTGGGACTCTACATCGTGGCCGACGGAGTGGGCGGTCAGGCCCGCGGCGAGGTCGCCTCCAAGGAGGCCGTCGAGAACCTGCAGTGCTGGATCATGAGGCACGACGCCCTGTTCCAGCGCTTTCGCGAGCAGCCCTCCGAGAAACTGACCTACGAGGTGCGCCGCATCCTCGAGAGCGGCATCCAGAACAGTTGCTACGTGGTCTTCGGGCTATCTCAACAACTCTCCCCGGGCAAGAACATGGCGACGACCATGAGCGTCGCCATGATCCTCGAGAGCACCCTGTTCCTGGGCCAGGTCGGTGACAGCCGCATCTACCGCCTTCGCGAGGGGGAGATCGCGCAGCTCACCGAGGATCACACGCTGCTCAATTATCAACTGAAGAAGGGCATCATCACGCCCGATGAGGCAGCCACCAGCCGCAAGAACCGCAATGTGATCACGCGGGCCGTGGGCCAAATGGACTACGTCGAGGTGGACACGACGCACATCACGGTGCAGGCCGGCGATCGCTACCTCCTATGCTCCGACGGTCTGCACGGGTACTTCCGCGAGTCCGACGAGATCGCCGAAATCCTGTCAGACGACCTCCCCTCTGCATCCGGTCGTTTCATCGAGCTGGCAAACTCCCGCGGCGGCAAGGACAACATCACGGTCATCTGCCTCGAAGTGCTGTGATGCCACCGGCGCCCTCGCCTGCCACCTCTTCCTTCATCCGCCTGTCCATCCTGCTCGGCTCATGCCTGCTCTGCTACGCCTGCACCGCGCTCGTCGAGGACCGCCTCGAGGACGGCCCCGCCGTCCACTGCGCCGAGCGCAACTTGCGCCTGTCCCGGGAGCTCGATCCCGGCGACTGCGTCACCGTGATCGGGGAGAGGCTCACCGCGCGGCTCCTCGAGCACACGCCCGAGACGGTCGCCGTGGTGTCGTTCTCCCTGGCGGAGACGCCCCAGGAGCCGCTGCGGGTGCAGGAGCACCCGGTGACGGCGGGGGCCGAGGTGTCCTTCGCTATCCCCGAGCTCCCGGTGCCCGCCGGGAGCCGTCTGCGGGTCCAGATCCAGGGGCGACACGTGCTCCACGCCTTCTCCGGACACTTCGAGGTGATCCTCGAGCACCACCTGGCCACCATCGATGCCGACGGCCTCGTTACGCTGCGCTTCGTCGGCGCGGCCCATGGAGCCGTCCCCCGTACCTTCGGCCGGATCCCCACCGGACTCACCGACGGCCCCGACCTGGAGCTGGTCTTCTCCCCTGACGGACGTCACCTGGTGGCGGGAGCCCCGGCGCTCTCGGAGCGCGGCCGCCCCTTGCACGCGACCGGACCCGTCGCGCGCCGGCTGGCGGTGCTCGACGCCTTCGGGCGCTCGGTCCTCGCGCGCTTCGAGGACACCGGCGGGATCGACTCCGTCGGCTTCCTGCCAGCTGGTGCTGCGGCGCCCGCCCGCCTCGTATGGTCACGGCGCGACGCCCAAACGGGCCGTTTCCGCATGGTGGCGGGCGAACTGAAGGAGGACGGCCTGGGGCCGGCGGTGGCCGTCACCGGGCTGCCGGAGTTCGTCCTTCCGCCCAGGCTGGTCCACACCGCCGACACGCTCGCCGTGCTGCCGCGGGATCACCTGGCGTCCTGGCTGGCCGGGGAGCCGGCCCCGGTGGGACCCGAACTCCAGATTCTCTCGAGCGCCCTCGCGCTCACCGGGCTCGGGTGTGCGGACCTGCTGGGCGCGGCCGATCCCGAAGCCGTGCCGGTGGACCTGGTCCTGGCCGAGCCCCCCGGCCTCGGACGCATCGCGTTGGCCTCCTGTGCTACGGGCCTCCCGTCTGCCGCGGGCGGGACCTTCACCGTCACCGCCCGCTGGCTGCGCTGGGAAGAGACGGGGCCGCGCCTGCTCGAGGATTGGACACCCTTCGCCATGGAGACCTCCCGTCCGCCCCTGGGATGGGTCCTCCCGGGCGCCCCGAATCCCCACGGTCCGGCGCTATTGCACACGGCCCCGAGCGATACGCCGGAGTACCAGGGGCCGATCCTGTGGGACGCCGACGCCGGCGCCGCGGTCCCCTGCGGGACCGACGCGCTGGGGGGCTTTCCCGTGCGCGCGCTGCTCGCCGACGCAGACAGCCTCCTGCTCTTCGTCCCGCCGGCCTGGCGGCCAACCCCCGCCCTGCCCGGTGAGCACCTGCTCCTGGAGGGACACCGCGACGGCGGCCGCTGGTCCTTCCAGGCCCATGCGCGTGATCTTCAGTACGCGCTCGCCTGGTCGGAAGATCTTTTGCTGCTTGCAAACACGGAACAGATGATCCAAAGTACCCTGGACGATTTCACGGCGGGCCTGCCAGGGGCCTTGTTCGCGCCTTCGGCTTGCGTCTTCGCCGTACTGAAGCCGTCCCACAGGTAAGAACATGATCGGACCCACAGAGCTCATCATCATTCTCATCATCATCATCGTGGTGTTCGGCGCTTCCAAGCTCCCCCAACTCGGCGACGCCCTGGGCCGCAGCATCCGGAACTTCAAGTCCGCGATGAACGAAGGTCAGAAGCCCGAGGGCGGCGAGACTCCGGAGAACAAGAAGAATCCGCCGACCGACAAGTCCGGCGAAGCCTGATCCTTCCGCCCCGAAGAAGAGAGCGCTCGCATGGATATCCGCTGCGACCAGTGTGGTTCTGAATATTTTCTCAATGACTCACAGATTCCTCCCGACGGGATCCGGGTCAAATGCGAGACCTGTCAAAACATATTTTTTGTAAGTCCCTACGATGACGAAGGTTCGCCCTCCGACGAGAGCGAGGACGATGCCGAACCCGCCAAGGAGTTCATGATTCGTCGGCGCAAGGGCTCCATCCTGCGCTTCACCGAGCTCGAGACGCTGCACGAGTGGATCCTCGACGGGACGGTGGGACCCCACGACGAGATCGGCACCAACGACGAGAACTGGGCCGAACTGAGCATGGTCCCCGAGCTCAAGGAGGTCTTCGCCCGGGTGAAGCCCCGCTCCTCGGCCACCAAGCCTGCCGTCCGTCGCGCCACGGCCCCGATGGGCGCGGTGCAGGAGCCGACCCGGCCCCAGCATCGGGAGCCGTCTCAAATCTCCAGCGCCCCGGTCCGGGAGGTCGTCCGCCGCCAGACCGACGATCGCGAGCCGGAGCTCGGGCGAAAGTCCTTTCGGGAGCTGGACCGGGAGCGCGGCCATGACGCGGAGCCGACCGCAGGCCGGTCCCGCAGGGAGAATCTGGAGCGGGAACCCGTGGTCACCCGGGAGGTGCCCACCGAGGGAGACTTCGAACCGGTGTCCCGCCGCGCGCGCTGGCCCTGGGTGGTGGGCCTGTTCGTGCTGATCGCCGGCGCGGGCATGGGCGGCCTGTTCGCGATGGGCGTGCTGCCCTCCCCGTTCCCGGGCAAGAGCCAGGGCCAGCTGCCCCCAGACCCGGCGCCCCCGAGCCCGGTGGAACAGAAGCTGGCCGAGGCCCGCAAACAGATGGACGTCGGGACCGCGGCGGGCTACAACGCGGCCGCCTCGGTGCTCAACGGGTGCAACGAGAAAGCCTGCAGTGAGCTGCAGGCGCTCTCCCTCGCGCTTTGGGCCTACGTGCTCAACGAGGATCTCGAGATCTTCATCGCCAAGCTGCCCGCCGAACTGGCCGACACCGACAAGGTCGCACGCGCCCGGCCGATCCTGGACCAGGTGAAACAGAAAGCCCGCGAAGCGGTGACCGCGGCCGGCCGGCAGACCGAGGAGTCCACCCTACAATTGGCCGCCCTGGGCATCGCCCAGCTCCTCCTCGAGGAGCCAGGCGCCAATCTCGCCATCGAAAAAGCCGGCCTGCGGGAGCCTCAGAATCCTTATTACAACTTCGCCAAAGCCCTGTTCTTCCAGAAGGGCGGGGACTCGGGAAAGGCCGCCGATCTGTTCGAAAAGGTCGCGCGCACGGCGACCCCCGACAACCCCTTGATTATTTTTCATTACGCCCATGGTCGCGCCGCCATCCGGCTGAGGGACTTTCCCCGCGCGGGCCGCGCGCTAGACCACGTCTGCAACCGGCGCCCCGACCAATTTGTCGGCTGCCAGCTCGCCCCCCAGATGGTCACACAGTCGGCGAAGCCGCCACAGGCCCCCAACCCGCCGGTTACCCCCGGGA
>CALKWH010000275.1 GCA_938004375.1 uncultured Pseudomonadota bacterium | reverse complement strand
TATGTTTTTGTTTTTAATGATCCGGCGACCACCGAGATCTACTCTCTTTCCCTCCACGACGCTCTTCCGATCTCGGTCGCTGCTGTCCGGGATCCGTCGGCCGGTCGGGATCCGTCCGCCATCAGCGTGGCGTCCGTGGAAAACTCGTTCAAGGTACCGGCGCGCACCGCCGTGGCGAGCTCTTGGTAAAAGTCCCCCGCCGTGGCCGGGCGCGCCGGGGCCTCCTTGGCCAGGCCGTGCACCAGCGCCTGCCACACGGGATCCGGGAGCGACGGCAGGTAGCGCGTGATGGGAGTGGGCGGCTCGGAGACGTGCTTGACCAGGATCTGGGGCACGAAGTCGCCCTCGAACGGGAGGCGGCCCGAGAGCATCTGGTACACCATCACGGTCAGGGAGTAGACATCCGAGGCCGGGCCGATCTCGGCGGTATGACCCATGGCCTGCTCGGGGCTCATGTAGGCCGGCGTGCCCATGATGACGCCGGTCGAGGTCTGGCCTCCGCCGCGCAGGCCGGGCTCGAGGACCTTGGCGATGCCGAAGTCGACCAACTTCACCGACAGGCCGTGCTTGGCGCGCTGCACGAACACGTTCTCGGGCTTGAGGTCCCGGTGGACGATGCCCGCCTCGTGGGCGGCGTCGAGGCCGGCGGCGATCTGGCGCACCAGGATCAGGACCTCGTCGGGGGGCAGCGGGCCGCGGCGCGCCATGAGCTGCTTCACGTCCTCGCCGGTCAGGAACTCCATGACCAGGTAAGGGCGCCCGTCCGGGACCGTGCCGAAGTCGAACACCTGCACGATGTTCGGGTGGTCGATGTGGTTCACGGCGCGGGCCTCGGCGAGGAACCGCTCCACCATGGCGGGGTCGGCGCTCAGGCTGTGGTTGAGCACCTTGATCGCGACCTGGCGGTCGATCTTCGGGTGGATCCCCAGGTACACCTGCCCCATGGCGCCGGCGCCCAGCAGCCGCTCCACGCGGTAGTTGCCCAGGGTCTGTCCGATCAGGGGATCTCGCTCGTCCATGGTGGGGAAATGGCTCCTCCTGCGGGGCGGCGCCTACCGGAAGGTGATCTTGCGCCAGAACTCGCGCATGGAGAACAAGTGGAAGTCCTGGCCGCGCGCAGGGATCCAGACGAGCAGGAACATGGTCAAAAGCGCGATGAGCCAGGACGAGAATGCCCAGCCGAACTTCTGCCCGAAGATCACGCCGAGCAGGCCCTGGGCGATCGAGGCCGCGAGGGTGATGGCCAGAAAGGCGTAGGTGACCGCGACTCGCCGGAACAGGGCGAGCACCGCCTGGGTGAGGAAGAAGCCCGCCATCACCAGGTTGGGGATGCCCGAGCCCGCGGCCAGGCCGAAGTTGTAGACGTTGTCCTTGCCGTGCATGAGCCCCAGGATCAGGGCGCCCAGCGCCAGCAACCCGGCCACCGGCCCCGGCCCGAGCCAGGTCGGCCGCAGGCGCTCGGCCTGATCCCACCAGTCCTGGACGCGCACGCCCTTCTTCAGGTTCTCGCGCAATTCGGCGAAGGCCGCCTGCACGCCCTCGCTGCGGGGCTCGGTGGTGAACACGTAGAGAGTCAGGTTCCCAGCCTCGAGGGGACCCGAGAGCCCGAAGTCCTCGCTCAGGTCGCTCTCCTCGCGGAAGGTCTCCCACGGCTCGAGCTTGGTGAGCTCCTTCTCCCCCTTGCCGTTGAGCAGCTTCTTGAGCAGCCGCTCGCGGAAACTGGAGGCCGCGCTCCCGGTGAGCGGGAAGAACAGCGAGAACGTGCGCTCGGGGGCCAATTCCCCGGCCCCGCGCAGGCGACCCAGGTCGCACTGGACCTCGACCACGTCCCCGAAGGGCTTGCCCACGTGGAGCACGCGGCTGTTCTTGTCCAGGATCAGGCTCGCGAAGGCCCGCACGTCGCTCTCGGTGCGGAGCTCGAAGGCCTTCGGGGTCGGGGCGGGTTCCTTCTTGAGGGGCGCGTTCATGGGGACCTCCTGTACGGCACGGGTTCCGACTGTACCGTCAATAAATACCGGATTCAAGACCGGAAAGCGGCCGCGGCCATTATATATGTTGCCCACTGCCACAGTGTATTTCGATTTCACACCAAAATCGAATCCCCGAGGTCGCTTTTCGTTGGAAAACCGAAACGGCCGCGACTTTCTTTGCACATCCTCCAGGCTGGCACGCTCCTTGCACCCAAGGGCGCGGGAGCCGGCCCCGTCGCCGCTCCCCCGAGGAACCCATGGTCGAGTCCATCCGCAGGTTGTCAGGCCAAGTCGTCCGCGAGCCCGTCTCGCCGGCGATCGCCCCCCTGCTGATCCCCATGGGGGCGACCCTTTACGAGGCCCTCGCACGCCTGGACCAGACCCCGGCGAAGTCCCTCGTCGTCGTGGACGCGGCCGGCCGCCTCGAGGGCGTCCTCGACGATGCGACGGTCCGCGCCGCCCTGTTGCGGACGCGCTCGCTTGAGACCCCGCTCACCGCCCTCGGGCTCACCTGCGACGCCGCCGTCACCCTGGACACTCCGTTCGCCCAGGTCGTCTCGACCGCCCTGGCCGCTCCGGGCTTTCTTATCCCCGTGCTCGACGACCGCGACCGCGTGGTCAACGCCTTCACCCGGGAAGCGCTGCACCAACTGCTGGCCGAGGACCTCCCCTGGGACCCACGCCGGGACTTCTCCACGCTGGCGGCCGACCCCCGCCGCCCCGACGCGGTGACCCGCCCGTGGGGCTTCTACCGCAGCCTGCTCACGACCGCCTTCACCCAGGCCAAGATCCTCTCGGTCGCCCCCGGCCAGGAGCTCAGCCTGCAGAAGCACTTCCGCCGCGAGGAGTACTGGACCGTGGTGCGGGGCGAGGGGAGCTTCCGCCTCGACCACGACCGCTACACCGTGCGCCGCGGCTTCACCGTGCACATCCCCTGCGAGGCCGTCCACTGGATCCGCAACACCCATCCCACCGAGGCGCTGATCCTCGTCGAGGTCCAGGCCGGCGACTACTTCGGTGAGGACGACATCGTCCGCCTCTCGGACAGGTACCACCGCGACCAGGTGTGACCGCTGCGGTCGGGGAAAGCCGGGAAAGCCGGGAAAGCATCTCGGACCCGTCGGACTTGTCGGACTTGTCGGACCCGTCGGACTTGTCGGACTTGTCGGACCCGTCGGACCCCGGCCGTCGGACTCGTCGGACTTGTCAGACCCGTCAGACTCGTCAGACCCCGGCCGTCGGACCCGACGGACCTGAGCTGCCCAACCTCAGCTTCAAACCTGACGAACTGTGATATAACCCGGCGCATGCCGTTCGCCTCCGTCGAAGAATTCCTCCTCGTCGCCGCCATCGTCGCGCTCGGGCAGATCGTGTACGCGCTGGCCGGCTTTGGCTCGGGGATGGTGTCGGTGTCGCTGTTCGCGCTGGCCTTCGGCGACCTGAAGTTCTTCGTGCCGCTGTTCCTGCTGCTGTGCCTGCCCACCGAGGTGACCGTCACCTGGCATTCCCGGCGCCTGCAGGACTGGCGGCGCACGGGCCTGGTGCTGGCCGCCGCGCTTCCCACGCTGGCCTTGGGCGCGTGGTGGTTGGGCACGGTGGATCCGCGCTGGCTCGCGTTCGGGCTGGGGCTCTTGATCGTCGCGCTGGGGACGTACTACCTGCTCGTCGAGGAGCGCCTCTCGTTCACCTTCACGAAGCGCTGGCACCTCTTCGCGGCGGCGTCCGCCGGCGGCATCCTGGGCGGGCTGTTCGGCGTCGCCGGGCCGCCGCTGATCCTGTACTTCAAGTCCCTGCGCCTCACCAAGGAGCACTTCCGCGCCGCGCTCATCGGCATCTGGCTGTGCATGACCTGCGTGAAGATCCCCATGTACGCCGGGCTGGGCCTGTACTCGGCGCGGTCCCTGTGGTGGGTGCTCGCGCTGCTGCCCGTCTCCTACGCCGGCGCCCGCCTGGGCATGGCGCTGCACGACCGCGTCTCCGAGGCCGCCTTCCGCCGGCTCACCAGCCTGCTGCTGATCGTCTCGGGCGTGCTGCTGGCGCTGCAGAACCGCCCGTAGCCGAATTCTCCAATGATTCCCGACGGGTATGCGGGACTTTCAGCGATCCGTCAGGATGTCACAGGACAAACTATTGAAGCGTGCGGAGAAACGCGCTACCAAGCGGTCGGGGGACGCCTCCCCCGGAGGGTTTTCATGGTGGCCATCTCGAACGTCCTGCGCAACCCCATGAGCGGGTTGACCCACTTCATCGGCGCCGGGCTCGCCGTCGCCGGGCTCGTCGCCCTGCTCCTGCGCGCGGCCGGCGGTGACCCACTCACCGTCGTCTCCTTCGTGCTCTACGGCGCCACGCTGATCGCGCTGTACACGTCCTCCACGCTCTACCACTGGCTGCCGCTCGGGGAGCGCGGCGTGGCGATCATGCGCAAGATCGATCACCTGATGATCTTCATCTTCATCGCGGGCACCTACACCCCGATCTGCCTCACCGTGCTGCGCGGCTTCTGGGGCTGGGTGCTGTTCGGCGTCATCTGGGGGCTCGCGGTGGCGGGGGTCGTGACCAAGTTCCTCTGGATGAACGCCCCGCGTCCGGTGTACGTGGGCCTCTACATCGCCATGGGCTGGACCGCGCTGGTCTTCATGGTGCCGCTCTCCCGCGTCATGCCCCCCGGCGGCCTGCAGTGGCTGCTCGCCGGCGGCCTGCTCTACTCGGTGGGCGCCGTGTGCTACACCCTGCGCCGCCCCGATCCCTTCCCCGGCTTCTTCGGGTTCCACGAGGTGTGGCACCTGTTCGTGATGGCGGGCTCGCTGGCCCACTACGTGATGATCTACCGCCTGCCGATGTGACAGCCATGGTCAGGTTCGATGAGCCCCTGAAAAGTCGGAAAATAAGTCGTTGTCAGTGAAGCGAAAGCGAAACGGTTGTCGTAATCGTAATCGTAATCGTGTTCAAATTCCAAGGTTTTAGGATTCCGATTCCGATTCCGATTCCGATTACGATTACGATTACGATTACGACAACGAGATAAACAAGCACCAGCGCCCTCTGCTCGACGGTATCGGTGAACCTGACGAGCGCTGTGAGACGTTTTCCCCAAGTAACTTTAGTTACCCGGGGCCAGCATATATCCGCAAACATGTTAGCCCCCTGTAGCTTGCCGGATTGCCCGACCGTCTTCGGTCGGCGCGATCCCGCGGGCTACGGGGGGAGGATATTTTATTCCTTGGCGACGCAAAAGCGGGAGGAGCCGACGGTGGCGTAGTCCTGGGTGGAGCCGGGGACCTTCTGGGCACCGAGATCGCCCGTGGCACGGCAGGCGTAGCCGTCGCGGCAATCGCCGTCGCCACCACATTTCTTCATGCAGTAGCGGCGCTCGAGGGAGGCGGGTGCGCAGAAGCCCGCAGTGAGGCAGACTTCGGCGAAGGTGCAGGCGTTGGTGGCGTCGGCGGCGCCGAGGCGGTCCTCAGTGGCGGGATCGCACGGCGTCTCCAGGATCGAGGGCGGGAAGAAAGCCACGCAGAACGAGCCCTCGGGGCACGAGGTGGCCGAGCAGCCTTCGACCGTGCAGTACCCGCCGGGCTGGGCGGTGTCGCACAGGCGATCACCGTTGGACGAGCAGTCGACGTTGGCCGAGCAGGAGTCCCCGATCTCGGAGTCGCAGCTGGCGGCGAGCGCCACCAGCAAAGCCATCAAGAAAATTCGATTCATCTTCCCCATCCCGTCTCCCCTCATTTCCCGTTGCACTTCACGAAGAACGCGATCGAGCGGTCCCAGGTCTTCTCCTGCTCGGTCGTGAAGTAACACGCCGGCAACTGTCCGCTCTTGCGGTGATAGGCGAGACAGTCGCAGCAGAGGCCGTGGCGCGGGCACCCCGGGTAGGTGCAGTTGCAACTCTCGCGGTTCTTCTTCTCGTTCGGACAATTCATGCGCAGGTCCCCATCGACGGAGGCGCCCCGCCGATCCGGCCAAGGAATACCGCATTTTTCCGGAACTCGGAAAGCTTTTTTTCGGTGATGCCTTTTCACCTCCGCAGGTCTATGGTAGGTTTCCGAGGCGTTCATTCACCATGGTTTCCGAAAGAGAGGTCAAGGTATAATCATGACGGACAAGCACGAAAAGCTCTGGGACCTGATGGAGAAAACCTATCTGAAGAACGACCCCGCCGCCCTGCAGCGATCGTTCGCGGACCACCTCGAGTACTCGCAGGGGAAGAACCGGTACATCGCCACTCCCCACGATTTATATCAGTCCATCGCCCTGTCCATCCGCGACCGGCTCACGGAGCGGTGGAACGACACCATGAACCGGTATTACGAGGACAACGTCAAGCGCGTGTACTACCTGTCGCTCGAGTACCTCATGGGGCGCACCCTGGGCAACAGCCTGGTGAACCTGGGGATCACGGGCGAGACCGGGAAGGCCCTCGAGGAGCTGGGCTACCGGCTCGAGGACCTGCGCGAACTCGAGCCCGACGCCGGGCTGGGTAACGGCGGACTCGGGCGCCTCGCCGCCTGCTTCCTGGACTCCATGGCCACCCTGGGCCTGCCCGCCGACGGCTACGGCATCCGTTACGAGTACGGCATCTTCGATCAGAAGTTCGAGGACGGCTTCCAGGTCGAGCGCCCCGACCACTGGCTGCGCTTCGGCAACCCGTGGGAGATCGTGCGCCCCGAGTTCTCGGCCGAGGTCGGCTTCGGCGGGAACGTGCGCCACCACGTGGACGCCGAGGGCCGCCTGCGCTGCAACTGGGAGCCCGGCGACAAGGTCGTCGCGGTGGCCTACGACACGCCCGTGCCCGGCTACATGAACCAGACGGTCAACACGCTGCGCCTGTGGTCCGCGCGCACCCAGGACGAGTTCTCCCTGCACCACTTCAACGAGGGCGACTACATCCGGGCCGTGGCCGAGCGCATCCACGACGAGACCATCTCCAAGGTCCTCTACCCCGCAGACGAGCGCGAGGCGGGCAAGGAGCTGCGCCTGAAGCAGGAGTACTTCTTCGTGGCGGCGACCCTCCAGGACATCCTGCGCCGGTTCCGGATCAAGAACGACGACTGGCGCCGCCTGCCCGACAAGGTGGCCATCCAGCTCAACGACACGCACCCGGCGCTGGCCATCCCCGAGCTCATGCGCCTGCTCGTCGACGACCACCTCCTGCCCTGGGAGGAGGCCTTCGAGCTCTGCTGCGGCGTGTTCGGCTACACCAACCACACGATCCTGCCCGAGGCCCTGGAGAAGTGGCCGGTGTACATGTTCGAGCGCCTGCTGCCGCGCCACCTCGAGATCATCTACGAGATCAACCGCCGCTTTCTCGAGGACGTGGCCGCCCGCTTCCCCGGCGAGCCGGACCTGCCCGCGAAGTTGTCCCTCATCGAGGAGGGGCCGCGCAAGGCCGTGCGCATGGCCCACCTGGCCATCGTGGGGAGCCACTCGGTCAACGGCGTGGCCGCCCTCCACAGCGAGATCCTGAAGGCCAGGACCTTCCACGATTTCTACCGGCTCTGGCCGGAGAAGTTCAACAACAAGACCAACGGCGTCACCCAGCGCCGCTGGATGAAGCTCGCCAACCCGCGCCTGACCGACCTGATCGAGGAGCACATCGGCAGCGGCTTCATGACGGATCTTTCGGAGCTGCAGAAGCTGGTCCCCCTGGCCGAGGACGCCGCCTTCCGCCGGCGCTTCGGAGAGGTCAAGGCCGCGGCCAAGCGCGATCTGGCCGACCTGGTGCGGACCCGTCACGGCGTGGAGCTCAACCCGGACTCGATCTTCGACTGCCAGATCAAGCGCCTGCACGAGTACAAGCGCCAGTTGCTCAACGTGCTGCACATCGTCCACCTGTACGACCGGATCAAGTCCGGCCAGACCGAGGGCCTCGTCCCGCGCACGTTCCTGTTCGGCGCCAAGGCCGCCCCCGCCTACCGCATGGCCAAGCTCATCATCAAGTTGATCAACTCCGTGGCGGACACGGTCAATCACGACCCAGCGGTGGGGGACCTGCTGCGCGTCGTCTTCCTCGAGAACTATTCGGTGTCCCTGGCCCAGAAGATCATCCCCGCCGCCGACGTATCGGAGCAGATCTCGACCGCCGGCATGGAGGCCTCGGGCACCGGCTGCATGAAGCTCTCCATGAACGGCGCGCTCACCATCGGCACCCTCGACGGCGCCAACGTCGAGATCGCCGAGGAGGTGGGCGCCGAGAACCTGTTCATCTTCGGCCTCACGACCGAGGAAGTCCACGACCTGCGCGTCGCGGGATACCGTCCCTGGGATTACTACGAGCGGGACGAGCGGCTGCGCCGCGCGCTGGACCTGGTGGCGGGAGGCACGTTCTCGAAGGACCGGCCGGACCTGTTCCATCCGATCGTGCGCTCGCTGCTCGACGGAGGGGACTTCTACCTGGTGCTCGCCGACTTCGCGGCCTACGTCGATGCCCAGGAACGGCTCGCCCGGACCTACCTCGACCCTGACAAATGGCGCCGCCTGGCCATCCTCAACGTGGCCCGCATGGGCAAGTTCTCCTCGGATCGCACCATCCGCCAGTACGCCGAGGAGATCTGGGGCGTCTCCCCCACCCGCTGATCTCCATCTCGAAATCCAAATCCAAATCCATCTCGAAATCCAAATCGAAATCGTCATCCCCATCGAAATCGACATCTCCATCGAAATCGATCCTCGCCGGTTTCCTGTTTCCCGTCCCTGAAAAACCGTTTGTGCGCCGCTCCGGCAGACGGCATAATCAGAACCGGAGGCTCCCATGAAGACACCGATCGCCCGCTTTTGCGCGTCGCTCTGCCTGTGGCTCTTCGCCGCCTGCACCTTCGACACCTCCGGGCTCCCGCCCCGGGACTCCTGCGGCGACGGGACCGCCGATCCGGGCGAGGCCTGCGACGGCGCCGACCTGGACGGCCAGACCTGCGTCGGACTGGGGTTTTCGGGCGGCACCCTCGCCTGCGCCGCGGACTGCTCCCTCGACACCAACGGCTGCACCACCCTCGAGACCTGCGGGAACGGCGCCCTCGATCCAGGGGAGACCTGCGACGACACCGAGCTGGGTGGCCAGACCTGCGTCGATCTGGGCTTCGGCGGCGGCACCCTCGCCTGCGCGTCCAACTGCAGCTTCGACACCGGCGGGTGCACCACCCTCGAGACCTGCGGGAACGGCGTCCTCGATCCAGGGGAGACCTGCGACGACACCGAGCTCGATGGCAGCACCTGCCTGAGCCGCGGCTTCGACGGCGGCACCCTCGCCTGCGACCCCGGTTGCGCGGCCTTCGACGAGGCCGGCTGCTGGCTCTGCGGCGACGGCGTCCTCAACGGGGACGAGCTCTGCGACGGCACCGACCTGGGCGGCCAGACCTGCGAGGACCTCGGCCATGACGGCGGCACCCTCGCCTGCGACCCCGGCTGCGCGGCCTTCGACGTCACCGGCTGCCTGAGCTGCGGCGACGGCGTCCTCAACGGGGATGAGCTCTGCGACGGAACAGACCTGGGCGGCCAGACGTGCGAGGACCTCGGCCTCGAAGGCGGCACCCTCGCCTGCGACGCCGGGTGCGCGGCCTTCGACGAGGCCGGCTGCTGGAGCTGCGGCAACGGGCGCCTCGATCCCGGGGAGACCTGCGACGGCACCGATCTGGGCGGCCAGACCTGCGCCTCACTCGGGCTCCCGGGCACCCCCGCACTGTCCTGCACGACCGACTGCCAGTACCAGGGCTGCGACGCCTACCCCGTCGTGTACGCCGGCGTGACCCACACCTGCGGCGTGTCCGGCGCCGGGGTCGCCCGCTGCTGGGGACAGAACCTCTCCGGCGCGCTCGGGGACGGCACCTACACCGACCGGTGGGTCCCGACGGCGGTCACCGGCGGTCCCGCGTTCGTGGGCATCTCCGCCGGCAGTTATCACACCTGCGGGCTCACCGCCTCCGGCGCGGCCCACTGCTGGGGGCAGAACAACTTCGGCCAGGTGGGGGACGACTCGAACATCACGCGCACCGCGCCTGTGGCCGTGGGCGGCGGCCTCGTCTTCACCGCCATCCGATCCGGGTGGTACCACAACTGCGGGATCACGGCCGCGGGTCAGCTCCATTGTTGGGGCTGCAACATCTACGGCCGGCTCGGTGACGGCACGACGCTCGACCGCCGCCTCCCCGTGGCCGTGGCCGGTGGGCACACGTTCACCTCCTTCTCCACCGGGCACCGCTTCACCTGCGGTGTCACGACGACGGGGACCGGCCTCTGTTGGGGACACAATGCCAGCGGGCAGGTGGGGGATAACTCGATCACCGACCGTTCCAGCCCCACCCCGGTCGGCGGGGGACTCACCTTCGCCTCCATACTGGCCTCCGGGGATCACGCCTGCGGGATCACTTCCACCGGGGAGACCTGAGATCGGAAGAACCACGTCTGAACTCCAGTCACCGAATACGACCTCGTCTGCCGTCTTCTGCTGTAAAAAAAAAAAAAACAAGAACATATTGTCGCGGGTAAGAAGAGTGC
>CALKWH010000274.1 GCA_938004375.1 uncultured Pseudomonadota bacterium | reverse complement strand
GACCACCGAGATCTACACTCTTTCCCTACACGACGCTCTTCCGATCTGGGTCCTCCTCCGAAGAGCAACGCGTGATGCCCCAGACCGCCCCGCCGATGAGCGCCGCGCCCAGGAGGACGAGCACGGTCCAGGTCCGACGGGTGCGGGCCGCCTCCTGCATGCGCAGGTGCAGCAGCTCCTCCTCGCGGGCGAGGAAGGTCTGGCTCGGGGCGCCCAGGGGGATGCCGCCCGAGGTGGCGGGATCGGCGCCGGGAGCGGCGGGCGCGGCGGGCGCGGCGGGCGTGGCGGGAGGGCCGGCCACGGGGCCCGAGACGGGGGGTGCGACGGGACCGGGCAGCGGCGTCCCAGGAGGCAGGTGCAGCACCCCGCCGCCGGGCATGCGCGCGAGCACGGGGGTCTGATCGTTGCGGGTCGGCGGCTGGAGGTTGAGATAACTGGTGGTTCCAAAGAAAACCGGGTGCCTCGCGGGCTTCTGCGGGGACACCTCGGGCGCGTCCCGCAAGGCCAGCAGGGCCTCGAGGAACATCAGCACGGTGGGGAAGCGATCCTGGGGGTTCTTCGCCAGGGCGCGGCACAGGACGGCGTCGATGCCGCGGGGCACGGCGATGGCCGAGCCCTCCAGGGGGGGCACCGGGGAGTCCAGGTGCTTGCCCATGACCTCGAACACGGTGTTCCCCGAGAACGGTGGCTGACCCGCGAGCGCCTGATAGGTCATGATGCCCAGGGCGTAGAGATCCGTGCGCCCGTCGATCTTCTGGGCCTTCATCTGCTCGGGCGCCGAATAGGTCGGATCGCCCATCACGAAGCCGACCCCGGACACAGAAGGGTCCGAGCCGGGGCGCACGATCTTGGCGAGGCCGAAGTCCAGGATCTTGACGTAGTCCTTCTGCCCCTCGCGTTCGATGAGCATGATGTTGCGGGGACGCAGGTCCCGGTGGACGAAGCCCAGCGCATGGGCCTCCCCCAGCCCGTCCACGATCTGCGTCAGGATCGCGAGCAGTTCGTCGAGGGGGAGCCGCCGGGCGTTCAGGCGTGAGGCGAAGGACTCGCCCTGGAGCAGCTCCATGGCGATGTACGGGCTCCCGTCGGGGGCCTGACCGTAGTCGAACACCTGGATGATGTGCGGGTTGTCCAGGTTGGCCACCGACTGCGCCTCCTTGCGGAAGCGCTCCACCGAGCGCTCGTCGTGCACGAGCGAGCGGTGCAGGACCTTGACCGCCACGCGCTTCCCCAGTTGGACGTGCCGCCCCAGATAGACCTTGCCCGAGCCGCCCTCGCCGAGCAGCTCCAGCAGCAGGTAGCGGCCGTCGAGCTTCTGGTTGATCCGGGGATCGACCTTCGCCGGCTTTTGGGGCATGCCACAGCGCGGGCAGAAGCGGGCTTCACTGGGCAGTTGGGTGTTACATCCGATGCAGGGCACACGAAACCTCGGAGGGTCAGACGCCCATCAATATCAGACTTTGGTCGGTTTTTCCAAGAAATGATGCAACCGGGGAGCGGGACGGGAGCGGGACGGGACGGGGATCGAACTACTTCATCGCCTCTTCGGCCTTCATGTCGTCGGCCTTGGGCTCCTCGGCCTTCGCGTCGGCGTCGGCGGCTGCGCCCGGGATGAAGCCCTTCAGTTTCTCGATGAGGCCCTTCACGGTGGCCAGGTCGAGGTCGATCTTCAGGGTGACGTTGGTGTCCTTGGCGGCGATGACGATCTTGTCCATCAGGGTCTCGTCCAGGCCCACGGCCTTGAGCTGCATCTTGGTCTGGGGGTTGCCCTTCATGACGGAACCCATGGCGGCCAGCTGCTCGGCGGCCTTGGCGTCCTTGGTGTCGACCTTCACGTCGACCTTCAGGCCGTTGCCCAGGCCGACGGTGGCGTCGACATCGATGGTCTTCATGGAGGGGATCATGCCCTTCATGGCCTTGTTGGCCTCCTCCATCTCCATGTTGCGGACGATGACCTTCAGGCACTGGGGGCCGCCGGGGAAGTAGCCTTCCACGTCGCCCTTGCCGATGTTGCCCTCGCCGATCTTCAGCTTGGCGACGAACTCCTTCTGCTCGCCACGGAAGGTCAGGACCTTGTTCTTGTCGACGGGGATGAAGTGCACGAAGCCGTCTTCGTCGGTAACCTTGAAGCCCTTGGCGGTGCCGAAGGTGACTTCTTCAATCTTCTTCTGGTCCTTGGCCGCGGACTTCATGCAGCCCATGAACTTCTCGGCCTCGCCCGGCACGGTGAGGATGATGGCGGCGTCTTCCTCGCCTTTGTTGGCGAACACGGCGACCTTCTGGATCAGGTCGACGGGGGACTTCACGGTGAGGCCCAGGCAGGTGGCCAGCTTGGCCATGTCCATGTCATCGGCGTCCTTCATGAAGGACACGTTCATCTTCTCGGTGAGGCCGGTCTCTTTCATGAGGGGGCTCTCGGCCATCTTGGCGAGGTCCATGTACACGGCGATCTTCGGGGTGCCGAGCTCGGCCAGGGCGGTCAGCGTCGGAGGGTTCACGGCCTCGTCGGTCGGCTCGGGCTTGACTTCGGGCTTGGGCTCGGGCTTGGGCTCGGGCTTCATCTCGGGAGCCATCTCAACCATGTCGGCCTGCATGGCGTTGGGGTCGGCGGCGGGTTTTTCGTCCTTCTTTTTGTTGCAGGCCATAGCCAGCGACAGCGCGATCAATGAGGTCATCACAACGAGAATGGTCTTTTTCATGGCAAAACTCCTTTAAATACACCGTGAAAAACACGGGAAAATGTGCGCCTGCAGGGAAATCACCCGCCTGGCATCCAATGGAGCCGCAATATCCACGTTTCCGGGAAAGTTGCAAGAAAAATCGGGAGGGACTATTTGCTCCCGGCATTCACCCCAGCGAGGGCCGCATTTTCCAGGAAATTGCGGGCGTCCTGAACCGGATTGGCGGTGCAGAAGACCAGAAAGACGCGCCGGTAGGGGCGGCAGGCTTCGATCAGATCGTGGTGGGCGGGCTCGGGGATCAGCCGGGAGGGCGTGGCCCCGCGGACCCGGAAGTAGGCGAAGTCGGCCGCCCGCATCGGCGTTGGGCCGGCCAGCGGGTCCAGCACCGGGATCACGCCCAGTTCTTCACACGCCGCAGTCAGGCGGGCCGGCTCCCACAGCCCGTCGGCCTGCCAGGCCAGGCGGAGCCCCTTGAGCTTCGGGTGACGGGCGAAGGCTCCGAGCCGCTCCAGGTTCCGGGCGGTGGGTCGGAAGGACACCGGAGTGCGGACCAGCACGGTCTGGGACCGTAAAAGGCCGGCGGCGCGGGCCAGCGCGGCGAGTTGGTCGTCCTGGGCGGGGCCTGGCGCAAAGCCGCGCAGGGCGGCCGCGGGCACGGCGCCCGAGGGCTGCTCCCACTCCGGATCCGTGATCGCCTGGGGCACGGCCACCACGAAGCGGGAGCCGGCGGGCGCGGACGAGGCCAGCTTCCGGAGGGTGGCCTCCCGGTACCGGGCGTGCATCATCCGGGTGAGCTCCACGATCTCGAGGCCGGGCTCGAAGCGGACGATGGTGGAGAGGTGCTGGACGCCGACGTGAATGCGCATGTTCGGGACTCCTAGGGCGCCGGGGCAGTCATCCGGTCGCGGACCTGATCGAGGGAGGGGAGCGTCGGCAGCGACGACGGCAGCGGCGCCGGCGGCTCGGGCGCGGGGACCGGCAGGGCGCCGACGCGCACGGCGACGGGGTCCTGCGGCCCCGCCAGGCGGGAGAGCGCGGCCAGGGCGGCCCCCCACGTGGCATGAGGGGACGGGTCGAAGGCCGTCACCGGCGCGGGTTCGGGCGAGGCGACGCCGCCGCCGGCGGGCGTCTCGGGCACCGACGCCTCGACGGCCGGAGTCTCGCCGGCTGGCGTCTCGACGACAGGAGTCTCGGGGACGAGCTCCAGGGCGATCGCCGCGGCCAGGCCCTCGTGGACCCCCCAGACCCAGACGCGACGGACACCGGCGGCCCGGGCGGTGGTGAGCAGAAAAAGGATCTGCGAAGTGGGTTCCGAGGCGCCGGCGAACAGCGAAAGGGCGGCGGGCTCCTCGAGGGCGGAGGCCCGCTCGAGGATCTCCCGGATGCGGTCGAGCTGGGTCCAGGGGACGCCGGCGGACTCGAAGACCCGGAAGTGCTCGGCGCTGACGAAGACGGGCAGCCCCGGAGGCAGGCGACGCCGCTGGGCGCGGGCCAGGGCCGGGCGATCCTCGCCGAGGGCCAGAATTGCCAGGGGCGGGAACTCGAGCTCGAGCTTGAGCGCCTCCACGTCCAGCAGGAGCTCGTCGACCCCGCTGCGGTAGGTGGGCAGCGCTCGGAAAGTCACGAGCGCCTCCTCGAGCTGGCCGAGGACCGTCCGGCAGATCCGCTCGAAGCAGGCCTTGGTCGTGGCGGCGTCAAAGCCGGCCCCGCGGCAGAAGTCCCGCAGGTAGGCCTCCTCCTCGCCGGAGGCCTCGTCGAACGGGGGCAGGTCGTACCAGGCCGAGATCAGGTGGGCGGCGGCGACGAGCTGGCCGCTCTGCAGGGGGTCGCTGTGGGCCTTGACCAGCCGCAGGGCGAACAGCGCCTGCACCGTGCGGCCGTAGGTGACCGGGGTGCGCGCGTGGGCGAGCCTGAGGCGCGGCTCCGGCTCCGGGGAGGTGGAGCAGGCGCCGGCGAACGCGAGCAGAAGGACAAAGGCCGCGGCGCGGATCATCGGCGCTTCTTGCCGGGCTTGCGCCCGGAGGACTTCGGGGGGGCGGCCTTCGCCGCGACCGGCTCCTCGGTGAAGCGCGGGACGACGGAGGCGGCCGGCAGGTTGCGGCGGATGGCCCAGATCATCCAGGCGACGCCGGCGAGGAACAGGGGGATGGACAGCAGCTGGCCCATGGTCAGACCGCCGACCTCCTTCAGGTCACCCTGGAACTCCTTGAAGAACTCGACGATGAAGCGGGCCAGGAAGTAGAGCACCAGGAAGATAGCGATCAGCAGGCCCCGGGGCCGCTTCTCGCCGAGCTTGCGGTCCACCAGCAGCAGGACGCCCAGGATGGCGCCGCCCATGAGAAACTCGTACAACTGGCTGGGGTGGCGCAGGGGCACCTCGGAGAGTCCCCGGACGGCCGCCTCGCGGTCCTCGTGGCTCAGCGGAAAGCGCACGCCCCAGGACTGGTCGGTGACGCGCCCCACGATCTCGGAGTTGAAGAAGTTCCCAAGCCGGACCAGCGCGGCTCCGGTGGCCGCCGAGAACGCGAAGCGGTCGCCGAACTCGGCGAAGGACATGCGCTTCTGGCGCGCGAACCACCAGCCCGCCACGATCAGGCCCAGGGTGGCCCCGTGGCTGGCGAGCCCGCCCTTCCAGAACTTGATGATCTCGACGGGGTGGCTGAAGTAGTACCCCGGCTCGTAGAAGATCACGTGCCCGAGGCGCGAGCCGATGATCACGGCCAGCATGCCGGGGATGACGAAGTCGCTGACGTCCTGCTCCCGCCAGCCCACGCGCATCATCTGCCAGCGAAGGAAATAGAAGCCGCCGATGAAGACGGCCACGAAGAGCAGGCCATAGTACCGGACGGCGAAGGCGCCGAACCGGAAGAGCTCGGGGTTGGGATCCCAGGTGAACGTCATGTGGGCAGACTCCTGCAGGCGCCGGACGCGTCACGCAGGAGCGTCTGCGTCCGGTCGGGGCCCCACGAGACCAGGGACACCCGGGTCGCCGTGAAACCCTCGATGAAGGAAATGTATTCCGCGAGCGCGGGGGGCAGGACCCCTTCCTCGGACGGCGTGGTCCACGGTTCGAACGCACGGTAGACCGGCCGGAGCCCGGCCGCGCGGAAGGGATCGCAGGGGAAGTCCTCGAGGGTGCGACCGTCGGCGTCCTCGTAGGCCACCGCGACCCGGACCTCGGGCAGATCGCACAGCACGTCGACCTTGGTGAGGGCGAGGGAGGTCGCGCCGACGAGCCGGACCGCCTTCTTCAGGGCCACGGCATCGAGCCAACCGCAGCGGCGCAGCCGGCCGGTGGTCGCGCCGTACTCGCCGCCGAACGCGGCCAGGTGACGCCCGGTGTCGTCGGAGAGCTCGGTGGGGAACGGGCCGTTGCCCACGCGGGTGGCGTAGGCCTTGCACACGCCCACGACCTCCGAGACCGCGCCGTGTCCCAGGCCGATGCCCGAGAGCAGTCCGCCGAAGATGGTCGAGGACGAGGTCACCCACGGGTAGGTGCCGTGCAGCGTGTCGAGCATGACGCCCTGGGCGCCTTCGAGCAGCACGGTGCGCCCTTCGGACGAGGCCCGGGCGGTCTCCAGGGACACGTCGGTGAACATGGGCACCAGCCAGGCGGCCACCTCCATCAATTCGGCGTGGAGCTCGGCGGGGCTGATCGCCGGCTCGCCGCCCAGCTCGAAGATGGGTGCGTAGTCGAGGTGGAGCGCCTCCAGGGAGCTCCGAAGGGCCTCGGGGTGGGCCAGCGCCGCCAGCGGGATCCCCAGCCGGGAGGCGCGGCTCTCGTAGGCCGGACCGATCCCGCGCAGGGTGGTGCCGCGCGCGTCGGGGCGCGCCTCGCGGACGTGTTCGAGGGATTTGTGCCAGGGAAGGATCAGCATGGCCTGTGGATCCACGCCCACGCGCTGCCGCACCCGGGGCGTGCCGAGCCCCTCGAGGACCTCGAGCTCCTCGCGCAGCCGCTGGGGCTCGATCACCATGCCGGCGCCCAGCAGGCACCGGCTGTACTCGTGCAGGATGCCGGAGGGCACCAGGTGCAGCACCGTCTTGCGGCCCCCCTGGATGATCGTGTGCCCGGCGTTGGAGCCGCCCGCTGCGCGCACCACCAGGTCGGCGTCGGCCGACAGCACGTCGACGATCTTGCCCTTCCCTTCGTCCCCCCACTGCATTCCGACCACCGCCTTCACCGACATCGCATCACCTCTGCTCGGCCCCTGTCCGGGGCGGTTCGGGGTTGCCCGACGTGGCACGGGCCAGCTCCCGCAGGCACTTGTCGCGGCTGGCGGGAGTCCGTTCCCAGGCCTCCAACTGCCGCGCGGGGCCCTTCTCGATGTTCTCGAGGGCCTCCTTGACGAGCCGCGAGGGCCGCGCCCTCTTCAGGATCCGCAGCGCCACGTCGAGTTCGGCGCGCGCGCCCTCCGCGTCACAGAAATGCTCCAGCAGGAGGACCGCTTTCAACCGGTGGGTATCATAGTAGAGGCGATCAAAGTCAATGGATTTCTGGATGGCGTCGAGCGATTTCTGGTACTGCGAGTGCGCCTGGGCCCATCTCCCCGCGGCCTCGTGGGCCCGCGCCAGGGCGTAATGGGCGGTGAAGACCCGGGACCAGGCGCTCTCTGGGTTGGTGTTGTTGGGAACGCCGCGCCGGGCCGCCCGCAGCAGCAACTCGAGGATTTCCAGGCGATCGTGGGGCGCCAGGAAGGACGCCGGGAGCCGCGTGAGCACGTGGGCGGCGTGGGCGGCGTTGTACACGGTCTCGCCCGGGTCCGCCATCCGAAGCACGATCCCCAGGTCTTTCACCACGGCCGCGACGGCGGGAGGCACGGGCCCGCTCGCCTTCCGGTTCACGTCGGCCTCCTTGCGGTCGATGACCCCGCGCAGCTGCCCCACGGCCTGCCGAAGTTGGCCCAGGGCCAGGGCCGGGTCCGGGGAAAGCCTGTCCACCGGCAGGCGCAGGGAGGCGGCCATGGTCCGCAACTGTTCCGGGCCGAGGCTCGAGGCGGACGAGTGGTCGAGGACCCGGGCGGCCTCGTCGAGGCGGAACCGCTCGCTCTGCAGCGGCTCCCAGGCTTGGGCGAAGGCCTTGAGCAGCGCGGCGTTCTTCTGGATGCGGGTCAACGCCTGGTCGGCGCGCACGGCCCGGTAGCCGGACACCGCGGGCCATACGGCCAGGACCGCGGGCACCAGCGGCAGCCAGGCGGGCCGCCACGGCCCGGGGCGCGCGGCCGTGCTTTCGCCCGCCAAAGACCCCTCCCGCGCGGTTTCGCCACCGGAGACCAGCAGGCCGCCGAGGATCCCCAGCGCCGCATACACGGAGAAGAGGCTGGGGATCACGTCGTAGACCACCAGGGAGTGACCCAGATACCCCACCAGCGCGAACGCCAGGCCGAACGTCTGCCACGCCCCGGGGCCCTGCGAGCGCCGGGCCGCCCGCAGGCCAAAGAAGATGCCCCACCCCAGCAGGGCGAGGGTAGTCAGCAAACCCAGGATACCCTCCATGGTCAGGAGATCCAGGACGAGGTTGTGGCTCGAGCGGTAGTTGACCCCCGGCGCGATGGCCGTGAGCTCGAGGGATTTGTAGGGCAGGAAGTGCACCCGGTAGGTCTCCCGCCCGACGCCCGTCCAGAGATGGTCCCGCACCATCGGCGCGGTGTCCTTCCAGACGCGGAAGCGGGCCTCGCCCTCTTCCGGATCCAGCATCTTTTCGAGGTGGACGGCCTTGTCCACCACCCGGAAGAGGGGCGCGCGCATGGCCGGCACGGCGAGCACCAGCGCGGCACCCAACAGGGCGGCCGAGATCCCACCGAGGCGGTGTGTCCTCCGGGGGAAGGCATCCCAGGCCACGCGGGCCAGGAAGGGCGCCAGGGTGATCAGCACGAACAGGGCGGCCGACGCCCGCTTGGCGAGCATCCGCTCGGCGCCCTGCAGCACGGCCTTGGCCTGCTCGGGGGGCAGCTTCGCCAACTCGGCGTCGGGAGGCAGGACGATGCCCAGGTAGAAGTAGTGGAACAGAAACGCCAGCCCCAGCAACCCGACGAGGGCGGCCAGGCGGACGCGCAGCTCGGCCACCGAGAGAAAGCGACCGGGGGTGAAGAGGAAGAAGGCGACCGTGGACGAGATCCCCAGGCCCAGCCAGGCGCCGCGGGTCTGGATCGTCGCGAGGGCGAAGACGTTCCCCATGACCACGAGCGCGGCGAACGCGGCCGCCTTGCGGCTCCGGTCGGTGAAAATGAGGGCCAGCGCGGGCATCAGGGTGAAGTGGAACTGCAGCGCGAAGAAATCGGGGTTCCCGGCGAAGCCAGAAGGGCGGAACACGCGCACCCCGGGCATGGTGAGCTCATAGTAGGTGCGCAGGACCAGGAACAGGCTCACCGCCATCCACCCGTAGAGGAACCAGCGGGACCGCACCTCCCGGTCCCGGGCGATCCAGACCAGCAGGACCAGGGCGGCGGCCATGCACGAGAGCACGGTGGTCACGCCCATCTGGCGGTTGATCGAGCCGAAGAAGGTCACGGCCGGCATGCCCGAGAGCAACGTGTTGACCAGCAGGTGGGCGGTCATCCCGACGAACAGCCAGACCAAGGGGTGGCGCAGCAGCATGGCCCGGACCGGGGGCTTCGTCCACTGGAGCAGCCACCAGCCGCCCAGCATGGCGGCGGCCGGGTACAGCAGGGCGATCTTGGGCGTGACGAACAGCCGGAAGGTGCGGTCCGAGAGGAAGAACCCGCAGGCGAAGAGCGTGGCGCCGGTGAGGGCCGTCGCGATCCAGAGCGGGGCCAGGTGGGACCGGAACCCCAGGCCGGGGACCCGCCACGTGAGGACGCCGCCGAGGGCGGTGAGACCCAGGGCGATCCACATCAGGCCGCGGGCCACCCCGGTGAGCGCCACGTTTCCATCGAAACTGAAGCCGCACCAGGCCGCCATGGCGGTGACCCAGAGCACCCACGGAACCCAGGCCGAGCCCGGATCAACGTCGTCGAACAAGCCCTGGTACCAGGGTCGAACTTCCGGCTGTTTCATGTATCAGAATCCGTAATACAACTCGATCTCGAGGGGATGCGGGTTGCCGATGAACCGCTCCTCGTCCTTCTTCTTCGACTGGATCCACGAGCGGATGAAGTGCTCGGAGAACACCTCCCCGGCGGTGAGGAAGGCATGGTTCTGCGCGAGGGCGTCCAGGGCCTGATCGAGCTGGGTCGGCAGCGAGCGCAGGGTGGCCAGCCGCTCGGGGGGCCACGAGAAGATGTTCTCCTCGACGGGTCCGAGGCCCAGGGCCTTCGGATCCTTCGCGGCGCGGATGCCCTCGAGGCCGGCCATCAACTGACCGGAGATCAGGAAGTACGGGTTGCACGTGGCGTCGGGCGTCCGGAACTCGATCCGCTGCTCGGTGGCCGACTTGGCGTAGGTCGGGATGCGGACGGCGGCGGAGCGGTTCCCGGGGCTGAAGAAGGCCTTGGTGGGGGCCTCGTAGCCGGGCACCAGGCGTTTGTAACTGTTCACCGACGGGTTGGTCAGCGCGAGGAGGGCCGAGCCGTTGTCGAGGATGCCGGCGATGTATTGCAGGGCCATCGGGCTGAGCCCGGCGTAGCCCTCGGCGTCGAAGAACAGGTTCTGCCCGTTCTTGTGCAGCGTCTGGTGGCAGTGCATTCCGCTGCCGGGGTGCTTGTAGAGCGGCTTGGGCATGAAGGTGACCGAGACGTTCATCTGGCGGGCGACCTGCCGGCACACGAGATCGGAAGAGCACACGTCTGAACTCCAGTCACCGAATAAGAACTCGTATG
>CALKWH010000273.1 GCA_938004375.1 uncultured Pseudomonadota bacterium | reverse complement strand
CGAGATCTACACTCTTTCCCTACACGACGCTCTTCCGATCTGGAGTTCACCGGAGGTAGGTCATCCCACAGGTTCTGAGCAGGCAATCCCGGACGCTCATGCAAGTAGCGCTTGAGGCGGGGCTTGCCTGTGGACGTATAGGCAATCCGTCCCTGACGTTCGAGTTCTTCCATCTTCTCCTTGATGAGTCCCCAGGTTCGCCCACGGGCTGGAAGCACACCGTGCCAGTCGTACAACAGGTTCCCCCCTTCCCCATGACGGGGTGCATCAAGGGGTATCAGTTGGAACCTGCCATTCTCGTCTTGCTCTCTCCAATGACTGGCAACGTAGTCTGCACGGTACGGCACGTACACGTCAGCCCAGAAAGTCTGGCTTGACGCCCCGTACCACAGGAGCGTGTCCGTGATGATCCCGAATCTGGCGGGATCGTTATGCGCGTTGGCCCTGCGCCAAGTGATCTCATTCTTGAAGTTCTCGTACCCGAACACCTCGTCCATCAGTACCTTCACGTAGTGAACGGTGTGCCAGTCCAAGTGAACGTAGATGCTCCCGGTCGGCGCAAGCAGATCCTTTAGTAACTCCAATCGCCGCCGAAGCATGGACAAGAAACTGTCGAGCCCCTGCCGCCAGGTGTCTTTGTAGGCCAGGATCTCAACCAGGGACGGTTCCTTCTTGACCTGCACTCCCTCGTCATCATCGATCTCGATGTCGATGGAGTTGTCGGCGCGGAAGTCGCTGTTCACCATGAACGGAGGGTCGATGTAGACCAGGTCCACCTTGCCCCGGTAACGGTACTCGCGGGTCTTCGGGTCCTTCTCTTCCAGGAGAGTCTGGAGCGCCACCAGGTTGTCGTTCGTCCAGATGAGCCGGTTCGGGGGCAGTTCGTCTCCGCCACGGGCGGCAGCCTTGGCGACATCGGCAAGTTCCAGACCGCCGTCGGCGCTTCGGTCCACGGCGCGGCCTGGCCGCACGATCTCGACCACCTGTGTCGGAACCGCGGCTGCTAGTTCCCGCCGATCCATCCCCACCCAGGCAAGCCGGGGTTTCCGTGGATCGAGCGCCACGGTGGCCTCAATCCCCTTCTGCACACCATTCCCGTTGACTGGGCCCCCTTTCAAATCGTCCATCGTCCCCCCCGACTCCCGTCACCCGCTCCCGTCTGCCCTTGCCCCGTGTGCTGGCTCTTCTCCCCAGCACCACGCGGTGTCACGCGACATCGACACGGCCGGATCTGGGGCTTCTTGATCTACTCTGCCGGTGCGACACCGTCAACGAAAGTCCTCCCCTGGTTTCGAGGATGTTCGGGATCGGGGCTGATCTTGACCAAAGCCGGAGTAGATGGGTGGGCACTACTAGGAGAACCCCCATGGTCAACGTCCAGGATCCCAACACCTTCGCACCGTTCCAGGGCGACTGCGACTTCCTCGACGCCGAGATCCTTCACCTCCGCTACCGCGCCCAGCGAATCGCCGCCCAGGCCGACCTTCGCACACGGCAACAGGCGGAAGAAGGGGATGACGGCCGCCCCGGTCGCCACAGCGTCAGGGACTTGAAGTGCAAGGTTCGCGACCTGCTGGAGCGGGAACAGGAACTCCGTGAAGCCATCGATGCCCGACTGAAGAGCACCAGGGAGGACGGGACCCGGCCGATGCTCGGCCTCGACAGGCTCTGCGCGGCCCACCGCCTCGACCCGGATGAGCGGATGATCCTCCTGGCCCTTGCGGTGCCCGCAATCAGCCCCGCGTTGAGCGAGGCCACGTTCGGCGACCTCCTCAGCGCATATAGGGGGCTCAACCTCGCCGAAGTCGTCCGCCTCCTCGACCCTCAGGACGTCGCAGGGTGGGTCAACGCCAGGCACCACTTCGACCCGGACGGGGCCCTCCTCGCGGCGGGCCTTATCTTGCTCGAACCGGTCCAGCCTGCGGATGCGCCCGACGGGTTCTGGCACTTGGACGCAAGGCTGACCCACGCGGGATTCAACGCCATCACAGGGGACAGGCAGCCATGAACGATGCCAGCAGAACCCCCTTCACCGTGTCGATCCATGAGCGGAAGGACGCGCCCGGCTTCGTTGTTCGGCTGAAGGTCGGGGCAGGCGATGATCAGCGGGTTGTCCGGTACCCCGCTGCCACAATGCCCCTGGCCGAGGAACTTGCGGCATCGATCCGCGAGTCCATCCAGGCGGGGTTGCCCATCGACATCTGGATGCCGGAAGGCGGATGAACGCAACCGTCAGCAGCCTGACCGTCACTGCCGCGCCGGTGAGGCCCACGGCCTACCCGTCCAGTCCAGGCGGTTGTGTTGACCTCGCCACTCGCTAGCAAGGGTCAGCAGTTCCTCCACGTGAGGCACGATCGTCTGCTGGACGATATCTCGTCGGGAATCCGGACGAGCCCTCGCCGCCTCCGCCAAGGCGATCACCATCAACCCGGCGAGATCCCTGGCCCGGTTCACCGGAGCACCAGGGAGGACCACGATCGGCACCGCGAGGGAACCGGCCAGCGTTTCAACAATCCACGCCGCCAACCCTGGCTCGTGACGATCGCGGATGAAGGCCACAGATCGGAAGAGCACACGTCTGAACTCCAGTCACCGAATACGAT
>CALKWH010000272.1 GCA_938004375.1 uncultured Pseudomonadota bacterium | reverse complement strand
TCGTATTCGGTGACTGGAGTTCAGACGTGTGCTCTTCCGATCTTTGGGGGCGGTCGCCCTGGGTCTGGTCGCCGTTTACCTGCTCCTGACGTGGGGCTACCCGGCCTGGGTGGCGCTCATGGGAGCGGCGTTCGTCTTGCTCTGCGTCGAGTGGTGGTCCTACCACCGGCGCATCACCGTGTAGGGCCCGCCACGGGCTGACTGCACGTTGGATTTGGTTAGAGGTGTAGGCATGGGCTTTCTGGCCCGGATCCGTTCTTCTTTCCTGCGTATGTGGCCGCGCGTGCTCGCGTTCGTGCTGCTCGAGGGCCTGCTGGCCCTGATCTTTCACGTCGAGAAGCCCCACCTGGGCCTCGAGGTGACGGTGCCGGTCCTCCTCGAGGACTGGATTTTCCTCAAGCCCGAGGCGTTCCTCCTGCTCTTCTTGCCCCCGATCCTGCTGCTCCTGCCGACTCTTTCGGATCTCTCCTGGCCGCAGAAAGCGCTCATGTTCGCGACGCGCTTTGGGCTTTTCTTGATCTTGATGATTGCCCTCGCCAGGCCCTCCACGATCAGTGAAAAACGCAAGTTGAGTCTGCTGTTCGTGGTGGACGTGTCCAGCTCCATGGGACAGGAGCAGGTCCGTGAGGCCGAGCGGACCGTGCACCGGCTGTTCCGCGACGCCCCGCGAGACACCCACCTGCAGCTCATCACCTTCGATCGCCGCCCGGAGCTGCGCCGCACCCTCAATTCCAGCATGATCCCGCCGCTGCGCATCGGGCCGCCCGTCGAGGAGAGCCAGATCGGCTCGGCCCTGCGCTACGCCATGAGCCTGGTCCCGCCGGGCAACGACGCGCGCATGGTGCTCATCGGCGACGGCCTCGAGACCGCCGGCAACGCCCTCGAGCTCGCCTCCGAGCTCCGCCGGGCGAAGGTGCCCCTGTTCCATCATTTTCCGCTGGCGCCCGCGCGCCCCGAGGTCTTCATCGCCGAGTTCTCGATGCCCCCGCGGGTGATCATCCGCGACCCCTTCGAGCTCACGGCCGTGGTCGTCACCAACGTCGCGGTGAAGGCGAACTTCACGCTCTACCAGGGCTCGAGCCCCGAGGAGATGCTGCGCAACGACCTCGAGTTCGCCAAGTCCGTGGATCTGAACCCCGGCGAGAACGTCATCAAGTTCAAGGCCCAGGTCAACGATCAGGGCATCCAGGCCTTCCGCCTGAACATGGAGCTCGGGGACAAGAAGCTCGACACCATCGAGAAGAACAACACCAGTTGGGCCGTGCTGGTGGCCAAGGACAAGCCTCGGATCCTGTACGTCGAGGGCGACGCCGCCCGCGGGCGGTTCTTCTACAACGCCCTGCGCGCGGCGGATCTCGAGGTCGAGATGCGCCCCGCCGCCGGCTTCCCCGCCTCGGTCACCCAGATGAAGCACTACACATGCATCATCCAGTCCGACGTGCCCGCCACCTACCTGTCCACGGGCAAGATGATGGCGTTGCACGAGTACGTCCAGGGCGGCGGCTGCTACGTCATGGTCGGCGGCGAGAACTCCTTCGGCAACGGCGGCTACTACCAGACCCCCATCGAGCGCCTGCTGCCGGTGCGCTTCGACCTCGAGAAGAACAAGCGGCAGCCGACGGTGGCCATGGTCATGGTCATCGACCGCTCCGGCTCCATGTCCGGCATGAAGATGCGCCTGGCCCGCGAGGCCGCCATCGCCACGGTGGGCCTGCTGGGCGCGCGGGACCTCATCGGCGTGGTCGCCTTCGACCACCGCGCCCAGATCGCGGTCGAGCTCACGCCGGCCGCGAACCGTTCACGAATCGAGCAATTGATCTCCAAGATCGAGTCCGACGGCGGCACCGAGATCGTCCCCGCCCTGGAGATGGGCAACGAGATGCTCTGCGACGCCCGCGCCAAGGTGAAGCACATGATCCTGCTCTCGGACGGGCAGGCCGGCCGCGACCGGCTCGAGGACGTGCTGCAGGCGTCGGCGTCCTGCGGCATCACCATCTCGGTCGTGGGCATCGGCTCGGACGTGGACCGGGGCATGCTCGAGTTAATTAAAGAGCGCTCCCAGGGGCGGTCCTACTACACCGTCGATCCCAACGACCTGCCGCGCATCTTCACCAAGGAGGCCTCCCAGGTCGCCCGCCCGCCGCTGGTGGACGAACCCATCCGCGCCAAGATCGTCAAGCCCGCCACCTTCCTGCGGGGCATCGACGTCGAGAACGCGCCGTTCCTGCTGGGTTACGTGCCCACCAAGCTCAAGCCCCAGGCCGACCTGATCCTGGCCTCGGACCTCTTCGGCGAGCCGCTGCTGGCCCGCTGGAACGTGGGCGTGGGCAAGGCCATCGCCTTCACCTCGGACATCAAGCCCCGCTGGTCCCGGCCGTGGATCGAGGGGTGGCAGCAGGGCTTCCAGAAGTTCTGGGCCGCGCTCATCCGCGACTCCATGCGCGTGCAACGCACCGAGGAGTACACCATGACCGCCTCCGCCCTGGACCGCGCGGTGAACGTCACCGTGGACGCCGTGGGCGACGACGCCGGATGGCGCAACCTCCTCGAGAGTCACCTCGAGGTGCAGCCGTTCGGCGGGCGCACGGTGCAAAAACCCGTGCTGCGCCAGACCGCGCCCGGGCGCTACGAGACCCGCTTCAACCTGCCCGATCACGGCGCCTTTTTGCTGTCGTCCAAGCACTACTGCAACCCCCAGCTCGCGGCCACCGCCGGGTTCACCTGCCCCGGCCCCGAGTGCCCCTGCGACAACAGACTGCTGCTCGGCGAGAGCTACGCCTCGGTGTCCTACGCATATCCGCGGGAGCTCAAGCTCGTGCAGCCCCCCGGTGAGATGTGCCTGGCGAACCCCCACTCTTGCCGCGGCCTGATGCTGCTGCGCCAGCTCTCCGAGCAGACCGGCGGCGCGGCGCTCGATGCCGAGGGCGAAAAGAAGCTCTTCGCCCCCGGCGAGCGGGTGGAGCCGGTGCACACCGAGCGCTGGCCCGTGGTCCTGTGGCCCTTCTTCCTGCTGTTCATCCTCGACCTGCTGCTGCGCCGCGTGCGCATCTTCGGCTTCTCCCGCGAACTGAAAGTGGAGTAGGGCCGCCCGCAAAAGGGCGTCCCGTTGGAGGCCACAACGTGGCCGGAATGATTTGCCCGAGGGCCGCCCGGACCTCTCGTTTTACCACCCGGACGTGACGTTTCACGACCCGGACCTCGCGTTTTGCCACCCGGACCTCGCGTTTCGCGACCCGGACCTCGCGTTTCGCGTCCCGGAGCTCGCGTTTCGCGGCCCGGACCTCGCGTTTTGCCACCCGGAGCTCGCGTTTCGCGGCCCGGACCTCGCGTTTCGCGGCCCGGACCTCGCGTTTCGCGACCCGACGGTCGCGTTTCGCGACCCGGACGTCAGAGCACTTCCCTTGCAGTCCGCTTTGGGCGGTTGACAGACGGGGACACGGACGCGATTTCGATTTCGATTTCGATTTCGACCAAGACGTGGATCAGGACGTGGACTAGAAGAGATTCAAGAAAAAATTTGAATCTGTCGGGCCGTTACGCCTGGGGGGCGGCGGGCTTGGGGCTCTTCTTCGCGGTGGGGAGGATCGCCTCGTAGAGGGCCAGGCGGTCGGGGTCGTCGACGAACTGCAGGCCGGCGGCGCCCACGATCGTCGAGATGGCGGCCTTGACGCGCTTGAGGGCCGCGTTGCGCAGTTTGGTCTTCTCCATGGAGGTGAGCTTGGCCTGCTCCTGCACGGAGTCCACCGAGGAGAGGGCGGCCGCCAGCGCCCGGATCTGGTCGAGGTCGGCGGGCAGGACGCCCACGGCGCGCAGCTGGTCGGGGAACTGGGCGTAGGCCTCGACCACGGCCCGGGCGCCGTCGAGCACGGACTTCACGATCTTCGCGTCCAGGGGGCGACCCACGCCGGCCCGGGAAGCGATCTCCCGGTCGAGCCTGCCGCGCTTGATCGCGTCGCGCACGGCCATTACCCGGCCGGACAACTTCCGGG
>CALKWH010000271.1 GCA_938004375.1 uncultured Pseudomonadota bacterium | reverse complement strand
CATGGTGCGGGACGCGAAGAGCCTGTCCGCCGCCGTGGCCGCCTACCTCAAGGGCTTGAACCTGACGACCTCCGTGAACGGATTCTTCTGGCTGAACCTCACGAAGGGCACCGCGGCCCCCCGCGCCCGCAAGGCGAAGGATCCGGTCGCGGCCCTGACCGCCGCCGTGAACAAGGCGGGCGTCCGGTTCGACAAGGCCGTCAAGCAGGCCGCCGAGGCCGAGACCGCCCTGGAGACCGCCCGCAAGGCCCTGGCCGACGCCGTGGCCGCCCAGCAGCCCGCCGCCGAGTAGCCCACGATCAACCCCGCCTCCACGAGGCCCCCCAGCCACCGGCTGCGGGGGCCTTCCTCTTTGGGCACGGCGGGCACGGCCCCCCAAACAGGCGATTCCAGGCCGGTCGGACGGCGGGGTGGGGTATCCGGGCGCGGTCACGGTCAACAGGGCGCGTTGGGGCGACAGCGGGAGCCGGTGGGGCTATTCGTCTTCCAAGAGCCACAGGGTCTTCTTCGCGACCGCCGGGCCGATCCCCGGTACGGAGTCCAGCAACTCGATGGCGGCTACGTCGTCCCCCTTCTGCAACAAAGCGGGGAGCCTGTCGAGCGTCCCTTCCGCGACCGCCTTCATCCCTGTCTGGAATCGGCCGACAACAAGGCCGGACAACTTGCCGCGGTCGAACCCGCAGGAGCGCAGCGCTGTGATGATGACGTCGAGGTCGGTCTTGGCAACCCAATCCGGGTCCGTGATCCTCGCGGCCCGCAAGGCGGGGAGTTGACCCCAGACCTTCTCCAACCAGCGGTTCCCGAAGTCCTGGACGGCCAGCATGGCAGCCGCCAGGGCTTCCACTTGATCGGGGGGCAGTTTCACGATCCACTCTCCATCAGGAAAGGACCAGCGGTTCAGGCCCGGCCTCGAACGCGGACTGCATCGCCTGGAGCGAGTCCTCGAACCGCTGGTAAGCCTCCTCCTGCATCTCCACGGCACGGATGACCGGCAGCCCGATGGACTTCAAGAGGTTCGGGTCCTGCGGCACGGGGACGATGACCTCCTTGACGTGCGGCGGCTCGATGTGGTCCACGATGCTGCCGTAGTTGCTGGTCTTGAGTTGATCCTGGCCAAGCGGCGAGAGCAGGAACTGGTAGACGTATCCACGCAGGGCCTCGTCCTCCACGACCACCCGGATCAGGTTGTTCGTGCCGATGGCCCCCTCGTGATACGCGGTCGTGTAAATCACCCGCCCGATCGTCCCGCTGTCCGTCACGACGATCATCCCGCGCGTCAGGTACAACTTGTCGATCATCTTCAACTGGAGCGGCTTGGCCTTGCGGAGGTCCAGGTACTTGATGTTCTCGCCCCGGGTCTGGGTGATCGCATTGCCCGTGAAGTACCGCAGGATGGTCGGCCCTGACGTGACGTCCTTGTCCGCATAGGGCCGCTTGAACCTCGGGCCGTTGTAGACGGCGGCGATGTGCCCCAGGCGCTCGGCGGTCCACCCATCCCGCTCGCCCAGGCGCAGGGCCTCCTGTCGGGAGCGGGAGTACTTCGGCAGGTAGCGAACCGGGTTCATGTTCAGGTCGGCCGTCAACTTCTTGCGGGAGGTCATGTAGTAGTAGTCGGACGGGGACTTCTGACCCGCACGCAGCGCGACCCAGGCCCGATAGATGTCGTCCAGATCCTGATCGAGAACGGGGTGTCCCTTCTCGATGACGGTGTCTCCCTTCTCGTCTGTCCGGTAGATCGGTTCCCCGAGTCCCGTGTGCCCGATCCCCTGCGAGATGGCCATGAAGATCGGGTAGTCATCGTCGTGGTCCGATGGCGACTCCTTCTTTTCGAGGACCACCACGGCCGCTTTCGCATCCGTGTGGGGCTTGAAGGTGTCGTCGTGGCAGTTGACCACGGCCAGAATCCTGGCATTCGGGAACATGAGCGTCCGGACAGGCAGGGCCTTGTCGTTGACGAGGATCCCGCGGGGGATCACGATGCCGAGCATCCCGCCCGGCTTCAGCCAGCGGATGCAGCGCTCCACGAACAGGTACTCGGGGGGGACCCCTTCGCCGGTCAACTTGTCGCCTGGCTTCAGTGCGCCGTCGACGGGATCCTTGCGCCAGACGTGCCCGAGTTGGAACGCAGACAGGATCTCCTTCTCGGTCTCCGCGGTGAGTTTGTGCTCCGCGGTTGCCCCGAAGGGGGGGTTCGTCAAGATCACCGTAGGCCGATCGACCTCCTCCTTCGGCCTGAAGGCATCGGGCAGGATGTCCAAGGGCTCCAGGCTGTCCCCCTTCACCAGCCCAGCGTGGCCGTCGCTGGCGAGGATCATGTTGGTGCGGGCCACCTTGACCAACTTCGGGGACTTGTCGATGCCGTACAGTCGCTTGCAGAACGCCTGGAACGCCTTACGCTTGGCAGCCTTCGTGCGATCGGACTGCGCGATGGCCCGCGAGACATGGCGCATCGTCGTGATGAGAAAACCACCTGAACCCATTGCTGGATCGACCACGAGGTCACGCTCGGTCGGGTTCACCAGCCGGACAAGCAACTGGACCACGAGTCGGGGCGTGAAGTACTGCCCACGGTCACCCTTCAGGTGCGACCCGACGTACACCTCGTAGGCCGCGCCGACCACGTCGTACAGTTCCTCGGTGTCGTCTTCGGGGACGAACCTGAAGTCCTGCAACTCGGAGACGACCGTGGCGATCTCCTTGTCCCCAGCGGTGATCTTCTCGTCCCGGTCGAACACGCCCGGGTCCGCGTTGCGCACCTGGACGAACAGGTCCCGGACCCGCTGGGCGACCCGGCGACGGCCCTCCGGGGACTGAAGTTCGATGGGGGTGCAGCGGAATTCGCAGGTGTCCCCCTCATTCATCTCGTCCCGGTACTTGGCCAGGATGATCCTGACCATGTCCATCGCGATGTCCTCGGAATCGATACCCACCTTGTAGAGGGCGTTGTGGCAGCCTCGGAACGTCTCCACGAGGTCGTGGGGCGGCCGAAGGCTGGCTTTCGTGTGCATGCCGACGCCGTCCCACTCCTGTCCGAAGCGGGGGATGTTCGGCCACTCCTTCAGGCCGCGGGCGGGCACTTCGACTCGCCGCCAGTAAACGGGGGCATCCCGCTCGTTGTACCAGACGCCCCCGTCAGCAGAACTCGCGAAGACGTAGGACTGCAACTGCTTCTCCCCGGTCTTCCGGTCCGGGGCTTTCGTTTCGATGACCAGGGCGATCCCGGCTTGATCCCGCTGGGCGCAGGCGGTCACGTTGCGGAAGATCACGATGTCGGCTTGCTTGGCCTCGACACCGATGTTGATCGGGACCTCGAAGGCCATCAGGTTCTTCGGGTAGCCGTACTCGAAGTGCAGTTTCCGGCCGAAGTTCTGGCGGACTCGCTCCTCCGGCTTGTTCGGCCTGGACTTCTTGGGGTCCAGGAAGTCGACGATCCTGCCGTCAGTCGTCAGGCGCATCGGATCGAGGCCAGCGTAAGCCAGCGGGGCTGAAATCAGCGGGTACTCTACGGCGGCTTCGGGCACGGTTCCCCCCAGGTGGCAAGGCGGAAACCGAGTCTAGCACGGGGCGACAGGCTCGAACAGGTCGCGACAGTTGCGAAGTTCTGCCCCCCCGGTTGCCGTGGTAGACTTCGGGGATGGAAACGTGGACTTGCGATCCTTGGTGCCCCACCTGCGAGAAGGCCGTGGCGGTCCGCATCCCTGTCGGGACTGGCATCGCGGCATTCCTGGAGTCCCGTCCCGCATGCCCGGAATGCCACCAGCCAGGTCTCCGACTGACCGAGGACGTTGTGGCCCCGATGCCTGTTGCCAGGACGCAGGATTAGACCGGGACACCGTCCGCAAGGATCCTGGCGAACGCCGCCTTGAGAGCCTTCTCTCGTTTCTTGAGGGCAACCATCTCCCGTTCGATGCCAGCCAGGGCCTCCTGCATCTCATGGTACTTCGTGGCGACCGGCGACTTGGACAGGGCCTCGTGGGCTGCCGTGAAGA
>CALKWH010000270.1 GCA_938004375.1 uncultured Pseudomonadota bacterium | reverse complement strand
GAAATCGAAATCGAAATCGAAATCGAATATTCCACCTCTCATGGAATACTTTTTTAATACCCTGATAGCCCCCTAACAGAAATTCGCCATCAAACCCTTAAGTGATCACGCATGAAATCGAAATCGAAATCGACCTTCCAGCCTCATCAGGAAAACTTCTTGCGATTGCCCTGACTGTCCCTGCGCAACTGTCCCTTCCCAAGGCGGGCGTTTTCCCCTAGACTGCGGACCTCGCAGGTGAAGGAGTCGCCCATGGCCACCTCGAAATATCGCAAGCCCACCGCCGCCGAGAAGACCGCGAAGAAGCGCCAGCGCGCGTCCGCCTCCGCGACCGCCGCGTCCGAGTCGAAGCCCGGAAAGCGCCGCGGCCGTCCGCAAAAGGCGAAGACCCCACCGCCGCCCGTGGTGCCCCCGTCCGCGCCGGACACCTACGCCTTCCTGACCGCCCACGATCTGCTGGGGGCGTTCCACGCGTCCGTGTACTCGCTCACTCCGGGGAAGGAGGCGGGCTCGCACACCGAGATCTTCGCGCTGGACGCCGACCGGCTGGCCGCGGTCCTCGCGGGCTTCGTCGAGCGCCACGAGGGGGCCGACGCCGCGGCGTCCCGGACGCCGGCGATCCGCCGGTGGTGCGAGGGCTTCGCCGCGCGCTTCCTGTTCAAGGTCGGGCGCACCAGCAACTTCACCATGCGCCTGGGCGGCGCGCGGCCCGTCGAGATCCCGCGCGCGGTGGTCTCCGAGGTCTTCGGCGGCATCGGCTACAGCCTGTTCCCCACGTGGCGCAAGACCGTCTCGGACAGCCTGGAGGCCGCCCGCGAGGTGCCGTATTTCTTCATGGGTGCCCCCCGGGACCTGTTCCTGTTCCCGGTGGACGACGCCGTGCGCCGCTTGCTGGCCGGGCACGAGCCGCCCCCGCCGACGGGGGACGACGCGGCGGTCTTCCTGGTGCGCGAGACCCACGTGGCCACCGAGCGCCTGTCGTTCTACGACGTGCTCGCGCGGGATCCCTACGAGAAGGCGCCGCTGCCTGACGGCGCCGCGCTCGCCGCCCGCCTGCGGGAGCTGCGCACGCGGCCGCTGTCGGACGCCGTGACCACCCACCTGCGCGAGTTCTTCGACGCCCCCATCACCGTGGGCGTGCGCGACACCCTGCGCTGGCTCAACGGCGCGCGGCACCCGGACATGAACTGGGACCAGGCCCGCGCCCTCATCGAGGACTGTTTCGCCCGCCACGGCGAAGAGGACTTCCTGCTCCCCGAGCAGAATTATTACATCCCGGCGCCGGGGATTGCTCCCGCGGAGCTGGCCGAGACCCTGCGGGGCAACCGGCTGGTGGTCCGCACCGGCGCCGCCCGCCTGCGCCGGGCCTGCTCGGCCCGCCTGCGCCGCCAGTTGACGCCCGACCAGTTCGAGGCGGTGCTCTCCGAGGTGCTGTCCTGGCACCATGGTTACCCGCAGTACCGCCTCGAGGAGACGGTGGGGTGGCTCAACCCCGCCACGGTGAAGCTGGGCCTGAAGTTCGTCGAGCAGCTGGGGCTGTTCCTGGCCGGCGTGGACATGCCGGTGCGCCGCAACGCCGCCCTGGTGGCCCACCTCGACACCTGCGGCCTGAAGGCGCGGCTGCTCGAGGGGATGCTCGAGAGCGACTACCGCGAGCTGGTGGGGCGCCTGGCCCAGTTCCTGCTCTTCTACGACCTGCGGCACGGGCTGCGCACCTCCCGCGGCCTGATCGAGTACCGCAACGTCCTCACCACGTTCTGCACCTTCCAGGAGCGGGCCGACGCCCTGCCCGCGGGCTGCGAGAAGCTGGCCCAGTTCAGCCTGGAGAGCCTGGCCAAGGCCGAGTGGTCCGGCTATCTGCGCAAGTACCCGGAGCTCGCCGAGAAGCTGGTGGTCTTCTTCGTGCAGGTGCTGCGCTTCTTCCTCGACACCGACTTCATCCCCGACCTGCGCCCGGACGAGGCCGGCATCAACATCTTCATCCTGGGGATCTGGGGCTACATCACCGAGAACCTGATCATCACGCTCTACCGCGACCGGCAGGGGCGCGAGCGCTTCCGGATCAAGTTCGTCGACAACAAGGACCACTTCAAGCAGTACAAGCGCGAGGTGGACAAGGACAACCCCATGGGCCTGGCCAAGCACGGCCTGCGCATCGTGCAGCCGGTCGTGCTGCCCGCCATGCTGCGCTCCGTGGGCAACTTCCTGCAGATCGTTCACGAGAACCGCAACGGATTCGGGCGCAAGGAGATCAGCCTCCCGGGGCTCGTCGAATACGGCTTCGCGGTGGCCCAGGAGGTCATCCTCAAGGGCATCGACTACTCGGCGGACTCGCTCCAGGCGCTGATCTCCGACGGCCTGGACGACGCGGGCAAGCTCGCCGCCAGCGCCGCCCGGGTGTTCACCGCCGGGGAGGACCCCGGTCGCGTGATCTGATCCCGGTTCCGACCGCGGTCCTTGCTTTTTCGCGGACAGATCTTATAGTGGCCCCGCCGGGCGCCGCAGCGTCGGAGCCGGGCAGGGTGGTCCGGTCGCCGTGAAGCGGCGTCGTGGACCGCCGGGGATCAGGTGACATGGGCTTTTTTTCCGCCATTTTCAACAAGGAAGAGCGGGCCGAGCGCTCGTTCGAGAAGAACGTCCGCACCGCGCTGAACAAGCGCCTGCAACCCGAGGAACGCTGGGCCGCCCTGCACGCGCTGCGGGATCTGGGGACCCCCGAGGCCATCTACGCCCTGCTGCGGCGGTTCACGTTCCTGGCCGACGGCAAGGGCGGGCTGGTCACCGACGAGGAGGAGAAGAACTGGGTGTTCCAGGTCATCCTCGAGTTCGGTCCGAAGGCGCTGCCCCAGCTCGAGCGTTTCATCATGGCCAAGGAAGGCCCCGCGGTGAACCCCACCCACTCGATCTCCCAGGCGCTCCAGTTGATCCGCATGATCCACCGGGACGCGGCCGATCCCGTGTTCGAGGTCCTGAAGAAGTTGATCGAGGCCAACGAGCCCGGGTACGAGCGCGAGCCCCTGCGCAAGGAGGAGATCCTGGCGTTTTGCAAGGAGTGGCAGGATCCGCGCCTGGCGCCGCTTCTGGCCGGCTACCTCGAGGACGCCAACGAGACCATCCGCTTCATGGCGGTCGAGTGCCTGTTCAAGTACGACGACGAGGAAGCCTGCCGTGAGCCCATGCTGAAGTTGTTCCTCCCCGAGCACGACGAGAGCCTGCGGATCCACAACCGCCTCGTGCAGGGCCTCTGCGACAAGGGCTGGAGCCTCAAGGGCTACCGCTCCTTCGTGGAGCCCCACATGAACGCCGACGAGTACCAGATCCTGCGCGGCGACACCATCGTGAAGAAGAAGGGGGCCTAGATGATCAACGTGCCGATGACGCCCGAGGGGTACGCCCGGCTCTCCGAGGAGCTCGACCGCATCCGCAAGATCGAGATCCCCAGGAACATCAAGGACATCGAAGAGGCGCGGGAGCACGGCGACCTGCGCGAGAACGCCGAGTACCACGCCGCCAAGGAGCGCCAGGGGCACCTGGCCGGCCGCGAGGCCTACCTGCAGGACCGCCTGGCCCGCGCCCAGGTGATCGACCCCCGTACGCTCAAGTCCGAGCGAGTGGTGTTCGGCGCCACGGTCACCCTCGAGAACGGGGACACCGGCGAGGTCACCCGGGTCAAGATCGTCGGCGAGGACGAGGCCGACCCCAACCGCGGGCTAATCAACCTGGCCTCCCCCATGGCCAAGGCCATGATCGGTCGCAGCGTGGACGACGAAGTCAAAGTGAAAACCTCCCAGGTCCAGAAGACCTTTTACATCCTGAAAATCGAGTTTGTGTAATGCAGATACGCGCCATTTTCCTGCTCTCCCTGTTGACCGTCCTCTTCGCCTTCTCCGCCTGCGAGCAGGGTGAGGGCGACCGTTGCGAGACCACCACCGATTGCACCGACGACCTGGTGTGCTGCATCCCCGCCGGCACCCTGGAAGGGACCTGCCAGCATGAAGAGAACTGCCAGGATCAATAGGCTGCTGTCGACGGCCGCCCTCGCCGCGCTGGTCCTGTCCGCCCCCGCCTGCACCGGGGAGCCAGGCGGAGCCCTCGACGAGGCGTGCGAGACCCACGCCGACTGTCCCAACCCCGCGCGCCAACGGTGTGTCCCCGAGTGGGGGGTGTGCGTGGGGCAGACCAACGAGCTCGGAGAGCTCGACGACCCGGACGGCGGCGCGGACTGAGCGTTCTCCGGTTACCGGAATCATTCACGTTTTTCCGATCATCCCTCTTGACAACGCACCCCCGGAAGGTTCAGATTCGGGACCGCGGGTGCGTGGACCTTCTTGCAGGCGTTCTTCCGCCACCTCCCCCCTCTCGGCTCCGGGAAGCAACCAAACCAACAAGGTAGAAAATGTGTGGCCAACAGTCGTCGGTTACCGGTGAACTGAAGTGCCTCTGCGCCCGCTGCGCGGCGACGCAGGGCTCCTGCTGCATGGACAAGGACATCCTCCTCACCCGGGGGGATCTTCTGCGCATCTCCCAGCACGTCGGAGGCTTCGATTTTCACGAGTGGCGCGCGCCGCGGAACCCGGCCTATCTCGACCAGGCGGACGATCCCCACTGGAATGCCTGGACGGTGAACGGGCGGGGCGAACGCCGCGTCCTGCGGGTCTGGCCCGATCGCTCCTGCACCTTTCTGGACGAGGCGGGCTGCCGGCTTCCCTACGAGATCCGGCCGCTGGTGTGCCGGCTCTTCCCGTTCTCGTACGTCGAAACGGGCCTGCTCGAGCTCGTGGACGAGTGTCCGTTGGATTTGCTCGCCCCCGGCGAGAGCTTGCTTGAATGTTTGGAAATGGACATCGAAAAGGCCCGGCGCTGGCACGCCCAGTTGTATCGCGAGCTCGCGGAGGAAGCCTCTTCGACCTCCCCGAAACCAGCGCTTTGAGATCCGGCAGGACCTGTGTTAGGGTGGACCGTCCGACTGGCCACAAGGAGGTCCACCCCATGAGTCATGACGATACGGGCAAGGAAACCCAAGACAAGTCCGCGGAGATCGCCTCCCTAGAGGAGCGCCTTCAGGTGCTCCGGGTCGAGCACCGCGCGCTGGACCAGCGTCTGCAGGAGCTCGAGAAGCACCTGAGCCTGACCCCGCTGGAGCAGCAGGAGGTCGCCCGCATCAAGAAGCAGAAGTTGCACAAGAAGGACGAGATTTCCCGCATCGAGGGGACGCTGGCCCAGCTCACGAAGCCGCAGCCGGCCGACTCATAGACACCCGCCAACGAAACCCTTTTCGGAGGAAACCCAAAATGAAACGTTCAGGTCTTTTGACATGTCTCCTTGGCCTGCTGGCCGTCGCCTGCACGCCTCCGGCGCCCGTGAAGGCGCCCACCCAGAATCAGGTGCAGTACCCCTACGTCGCGTGGAAGCGCGCGCTCTCGGGCCGGACCTTCATCGTGGACGACTCCCAGCGCCGCCTGTTCGGCGTGGAGCTCGACGAGAAGAACCGCCCCGTGGTGCTGCACGCGCTGGAGAAGAGCTCGGGCCGCAAGCGCTGGAGCAAGGAGGCCGAGCTCGGCCTGCGCGATCCGGAGCTGCCCTGGTCCGTCGAGGTCGCCGTGCGCGGCGGGACCATCGCCTTCTGGACCGCGGACAACCAGATCCACGGCCTCGACCGCTACTCCGGGGTCGAGAAGTGGGAGAAGCCGCTCCCCGGGCTGGGGCTCGCCGCCCTGGGTGAGAACTTCGTGACCGCGTGGGGCGACGAGATCCGCCTCGTGGATCCCGAGACCGGCAAGGTCGTCCCCTTCGCCCTGGGGCGGAAGATCACCCAGCCGCTGCACGTGACGCCCACCGGCTTCATCGTCGCGGTCACGGGCGAGACCATCAGGCTCGTCGACCTCGAGAACGAGAAACTGGCCGTGAAGTGGGAGTGGAATCCCAATCCCGCGGGCGGCTTCCTGGCCGGCGCGGTGAGCGCCTCCGAGGACGCGATCGCCCTGTTCCAGAAGGCCGTCGCCGAGGATCGCCACCTTCGGATCGCCGCCTATGATCTGACCGCGCTCAAGGAAATGTACGCGTTGAGCCTCCGCGGCGCCGAGGAGAACCCCCGCACGTTCGCGCGCTTCTCCGCCCAGAACCACCTCGCCCGCGTGCTGGTCCGTCCGGTCCACTCCGGAGACGTCGAGTGGCACACCGTGGATCTGCAGGCCGGTCGGACCCTGAACGTGAACTACGTGGCCGACAAACTGGCCTCCCCCTGCGTCCTCGAGGAGAAACTGTCCTGGTGCGGCACGGACAAGGGCATCACCGCCTACACGACCCACCCCTGGAAGGAGGCGTGGTCCCAGGAGACGATCTACCCGGGCGACGAAGGCGAGCACATGGCCATCGGCGAGAACTTCGTCATCGCCGGCGGCTCCCGCGTGAAGGGCTTCTCGCCCACCGGATCCACCACGTTCACCTACGACCTCAAGTCCCCCACCCTGAAGGAACCCCGCGTCAACCGCATCCTGGGCGCCAAGGACGGCGTGCTGTGGTTCACGGTGGTCGACTACTCCCTGGACAAGGTCAAGCGCCGCGCCGTCGGCGAGGTCTGGGGCTTCAACCCGTCCGGAAACGCCGTGCTGTACCGGGTGCCGGTGGGCGACGCGCAGAACACGGTCGGCACGGTCCGCATGCTCCCCGAGAGATCGGAAGAGCGTCGTGTAGGGAAAGAGTGTAGATCTCGGTGG
>CALKWH010000269.1 GCA_938004375.1 uncultured Pseudomonadota bacterium | reverse complement strand
GTTCGCCACCGGATTGTTCCTCGCCGGGCTCGGTGCGGCGGTCGCCGGACTCAGGGGGGTCCGTCGGATGGGCTCTCGGGAGGCCGCGGCGCGGGCATGGGACAGCGGACCGATCCGCTGGGCGCTGTCGGTCCTGTTCGTGCTGGGGATCGCGCTCTCCGCGGTGGGCTTTCGTCAGGCGCTGGCGGCGCCGCGGGTGGTCCGCCGCACGATCCCGGTGCGCGGCCTCGGAGCGCCGGTGACCATCCTCCACGTCACCGATCTGCACACGGGGTATTTCTGTGGTCCCGCCGAGCTCCGGCGCGTCGTGCGGATCGCCAGGGAGCTCAGGCCGGATCTGATCGTGCTCACCGGCGACCAGCTCCACGGAGCCCACGGGCCGTTCGTCGGCTGGCTGGGCCGGGGCCTCGACGGGCTGCGGGCCCCCTTGGGCGTCTTCCAGGTCGCGGGCAACCACGATTACCGGACCGGCCTGTGGTTGCTGTACCAGGCGCTCCGCCCGCTGGGCGTGGTCCCGCTGCACGACGCCCACCGCGTGCTCGCCACCGCGGGGGGTCCCCTCGTGCTCGCCGGGATGGACGACCTGCGTTACGGCGGAGTACTGGACGACGCCCTCGCCGGGCGCCCCCTCGGCGTCCCGGTGGTGCTGCTGTCCCACCGGCCCGAGGTGCTCCCCCGGGCCGCCGCCGCGGGCGTGGACGTGGTGCTCGCCGGGCACACCCACGGCGGTCAGGTGTGCCTGTTCGGGGCGTGCCTCTCGGACTTCGAGGGGCCCTGGCGACGGGGGCTGTACCGCTCGGGCGGGACCGTCATGAACGTCTCCTCAGGCGTGGGCACCACGGGTCTGCCGTTGCGCTGGTCCTCGCCCCCCGACGTCACCCTGATCACCCTGGAGCCGGCGCCGTGAGAGGGCCGTTCCTCCCCTCCTTTGCGGCCGGGTCCGTCAACGCCCGCCTGCTGGCTTCGGTGGCGTCCGCCCTCGCGGCGCCGGAGCTCGCCGGCCTCGTGTCCCGCGGCTGGCTGGCGGCCTGCTCGGGGGGGGCCGACTCCACCGCCCTGCTCCTGGCGTCGGCGGCCGCGTGCGCCGCGTCGGGGGCGCGCCTCGAGGTCGCCTGCGTGGACCATGGCCTGCGCTCCGGGGCCGCCGGGGACGTGGCGCACGTGGCGGCCTTGTGCGATACGTTGGGGCTGACGCTGCACGTCGGACGGCTCGAGTGGGAGCCCGATGCGCGCCCGGGCGAGAACGAACTGCGGGACGCCCGGTATGCATTCTTCGCCCGGACCCTCCGGGAGCGCGGCTTGGGGGGCGTGCTCCTGGGACACACCCTCGAGGATCAGGCCGAGACGCTGCTGCTGCACCTGATCCGCGGGACCGGACCGCGGGGTCTCTCGGGCATGCGTCCGGTGGACGGCGATCGGGTGCGTCCGTTGCTGGACTGGCGTCGCGCCGCGCTGCGGGACTTCCTGCGCGCCTGCGGCGTCGCCTGGCGGGAGGACGAGACGAACGAGGGAGACGCCTATCTGCGCAACCGCGTGCGCCATGGCCTGCTCGAGGCGATGACGCGGGAGAACCCACGCGCGACCGAGGCCCTGGCGCGGACCGCCGGTCTGGTGCGCCTGGAGCACGACGCCCTGGTCGAGCTGGCCGAAGAGGCCCTCGCCGGGCGGACGATCCGGCTGCCGGGCCTGCTCGAGAGCTGGCCTCTCTCCGAGTGGTGGCGCCACCCGCCCGGGCTTCGGACGATCCTGCTGCGCCGGTGGTGGCGGCTCCTGTGCCCGTCGCGCGGCGAGCTGCCGGCGGCCGCCGTCCTCGAGGTCGCCGGGATCCTGGCGTCGGCCGGCGCGGGGATCTGGGACTGGCCAGGCCCCGTGCGGCTGGTGGCCGATCGTGGCCTGCTCGTGCTGGTCCGACCGGACCAGCCGTTGCCCGAGGGGCTTCGCCTGGAGCTGGCCTTGGACTCCGGGGGGGCCGCCGACGGACGTCTGCGCTTCGTGCGCCCCGGGGATCGCCTGGCGCGCGAGGACGGCACGACCGTGCGGTGCAAGAAGCTCCTCGAGGACGTGCCGCGCGGCCTGCGGCCCTACGCGCTGGCGCTCGCGGACGCGCAGGACCGCGTCCACTGGCTGCAATACACCGTCGCCGGCGGCCGGCTGTCCATCGGAGACGTGGAAATCCCGGTGACGGTGTGAAAACCCGCTTCGGGGCGAGGCCGTTTTATGATACACCACTGGTCATTGGAGGAGGATCTGCCATGCGCTGTCCGAAAGACGGAAACGAGACGTTCAAGAAGAACTACGAGAAGGACGTGGAGGTGGACATCTGCTCCCACTGCGGCGGCATCTGGCTGGACGTGGGCGAGCTCGAGGCCATCCAGTCCATCCGCGAGAACGACTACCGCGACCAACTGGCCGCCTCGGCCGACACCCTGCGCCAGGCGGCCGAGCTGGCCCGCCAGCGCGAGGCGCCCACCCTGACGTGCCCCCACTGCGCCGTCGAGATGGCGCGCAAGGAGTATGGCTTCACTTCCCAGATCCTCGTCGACGTGTGCCCCTCCTGCAGCGGCGTCTGGCTCGATCCCGGCGAGCTGCAGCAGCTCGAGATCTTCTTCGAGCGCAGCCGCCTCGAGGCTTCCCGCCGTCCCCATTGGATCCTCGCCGGCATCAAGAAGATTCTGTATTCGGAGTGACCGGCGCCGTCAGTACCGGAAGCGGCGCAGCATGTCCCAGGAAAAGGGGGTCGGCCACAGGAACGTGCCCGTGAAGTCCGCGGCAGGCACCGGGAACCAGGCGGAGCCCCGGGGCAGGCGCAGCACGTGGAAGTCGGTGGCGGGGGTGTCGCCCTGGCCCACCACGATGCGGCGCTCGCCCGTGGCCGACACCGCGAGGTCGAGGACCATCACCGCGTGGCCGTTCACGGTGGCGGGGTTGGGCGGGTACACGAAAAAGTCGCCGATGGCCAGATCACCGGGGGCCACCTTCGGCTCGCTCTGATGGTGGACCGTCCCGGTGTCGTAATACAGGGTCTGCAGGTACCCCATGAAGGTGCCGCGGGAGTCGCTCCAGGCGGCCCTCGGGACGAGCGTCAGGTCCTTCGTGGATCGGTCCGGGCGCAGCCCCTTGATCCAGGAGCTCCAGGTGAGGTAACGCCCGCCGGGGTAGCGAAAGGCGATGCGCTTCTCCTGTCCTGCCGCCCGCAGGTACTCCGCGCGCAGCCGGATCAGGACGTCCATGCACTGCTGCAGGTCCCGCTTCCCCGTGTCGAGGTCCACCACCCCGGCCAGGCCGGCGTTGCCCCGGGGCACCGGGGTGCCGTCGAAGTAGCGCAGGGGCTCGGAGGGCGCCAGCACGGGCAGGTGGCGCAGCCACCAGGCGAAGGAGCCGGGCTCGACGCTCACGCGGGTGAAGCCCGGCGGCGGCGGGTTCGTGCGCACGGCCAGGGACTCGTAGACGGTCGCCCGCCGTGGCCAAGGGTACCAGCGCGCCACCGCGGCGGCGTCGGGGATGTCGGCCGGCGGGGGCGGCGGTTCGGGGGGCTTCGGTGGGGTGGGAGCCGGCTGGGGCGCGACGACCGGAGGCGGCGTGTGCGCGGACTCGACCGGGGTCTCGGGTCTGGGCGCCTGCGTGGGAGCGCGGCCGTTGCAGGCCATCGCGAGGGCGCAGCACGCGAAAAGCAGCCCAGAGGCCAGGGGGAGGTTTTTCATGTAGAAGTTGGCCCGGCGTGCAGGGGGCGCGTTGGCTCAGTGCGTGAACACCATCTTTTGCAGTTCGATGCCGGGGACGGCCAGGAAGCGGGTCTCGGCCTCGTTGATCTTGGCTTCGTCGCCGCACATCTCCAGTAGCACGATGCCGTTGGTGGCGCAGGCGTCCTTGGTCACCTCGTGGATGCCCAGGCGCGTCTTGATGTTGCAGCCGTACTCGGTGAAGATCTCCTGCATCTTGATGGCGTTGCTGAAGCGGTCGGTGAGGTGGATGCCGAAGATGATGTGCTTTTCCATGGTCGTCTCCTTGAGCGGTTAGAGTTTATCGATGGCCCGCTGGTACGGGGTCAGCATGTGCTGGATCATCTTGGACCACACGGCGCGGCGCACCCCCGGCAGCGCGAAGGCCACCGACAGGCCCAGGTTCTGCAGGCGCTTGCCCGTCTGATCCTGGGGGAAGTCGTAGAAGCCGTGCTTTTTGTAATACCGGTGGTCGGCCGGGAAGATCGCGCTGTGGGACCACACGAAGTCCCGGAACAGTTTCATGCCGCCCACCGTGTGGAACGTCGGGGAGGCCGGGAGCGCATCGCCGCGCAGGATGACCTCGGCCATGGCGGCCAGCTGGCGGATGACCTCGTCCGCGGGATCCTCGTCGGTCACCGGGCCGAGCAGCGACGTGCCGCCCATCTCGGCGAAAGCCTCGAGCCAGGCGCGGGCGCCGGAGAGCTGGCGCAGCGGACCCGAGAGGATCACGCCCAGGGGTTTGCCGTGCATCACCGGGCAGTGGCCGTCGATGAAGCGACGGTCCATGTACATCTTGAAGCGGCCGTCGAGGTGGACGTCGCGCAGGGGGGCCGCGTAGACGATGGCGTCGGCCTGATGGATGGCGTCCCGCAGCTCGCCCGCGCTCTGGTCCTTCACGGCGCAGACGTTGTCGACGCTGCAATGCAGGCAGCCCAGGCAGCCGCTGCGCAGCACCTCGTCGGTGAGCTCGAAGTGGGTGAGGGCGAACGGAAAGCAGCCCTTCAGGTAGGTGATCATCCGGGCCAGGTTGGAGTCCTTCTCCTCGACTGTGGAGACCAGCACCACGCGCCGGGGCGGACCCTGGAGCATGGTGGGCACGGGCAGCTTGAGCCGGCGCGGCGCCACCGGGGTCTCGCGGGCGTGGCGCCGGCGGGGCCAGGCGCGCTCGCGGGCGAGGCGGAACACCCCGTCGAAGTAGGCCAGGAACTTCTCGCGGGGCTCCGCCGAGAACAGGTCCTCCATGTGACAGGAGTAACCGCGGAAGTAGTGCAAATCCCAGCGCTCGGAGAGCTCGTGGAGGTACTCGTGGGCGGTGTGGTCGAAAGATCGGAAGAGCACACGTCTGAACTCCAGTCACCGAATACGATCT
>CALKWH010000268.1 GCA_938004375.1 uncultured Pseudomonadota bacterium | reverse complement strand
ATCGTATTCGGTGACTGGAGTTCAGACGTGTGCTCTTCCGATCTCTGTCCGGGGAGAGGTCGGCGCACCAGATGTACCCGGCCCGCCGAGCTCCCACTGGGCTGAAGACGCCGGAGCGGGCGTCGTGGATGCCGGCAGAGCCACTCCAGGAACCGATGACGGTGAGGTCATTGGTGACCGGCTGGATCAGGCCGATGCGACCGTCGAGCGAGGCCATGGTCAACTGCCGCCGGTAGGGGAACTGTCGATAGACCAGGATTTCAGAGAAGGATCCCAGGACGAAGAGGTTGTGGGCCGTCGTGGCGAGGATCGTGAGGGGACCCCAGGCGTGGAAGCGCTGTTGTATCTGTTGGTCGCCCGCCCGGAGCAAGTGGAACTGGGCGTTGCTGGCCCGACCCAGGACCGTGTCGTCGGGCAACAGCGAGGACGAAAAACCGGTGTACCCGTTCCCGCCGTCGTCGCGCAGCAGGGGCTCCTCGTGGCTGGGCTTGAAGTCGGGTGGACGGTAGGTCCGCAGTACATTGGACATCGAGAACTGGACGACCAGGGATTCCTCCCTCTTGGAGAAGGCCCCGTAGGTGCCAGCCGGAGCCTTTGGTTCCAGGTTCCGCCAGCTCCCGGACGGGAGCTCGAGCAACCGGAGCGCCCCGTCGGGGGTGAACGTCACCAGGCGCCGCCCGGAGGGGGAGAGCACGACGTTGTGGAGGGGTGCGAGCCCGTCGGTCCCGATGGAGCTCCATGCACGGCGATCCGGATCCAGGCGCATCAGGCGACCATCCCGGGTGGCCGCGACCAACTCCGCGGTGCCGGGCAGCGGTTCGAGGAAGAAGCAGTCTTTCAGACCGGCGGCCGCCTGGAACAAGAGCTTGCCCGAGGGAAACTCCCAGGCGGTGACGTCTCCGGCGACATCCACGGCGAGGACCCGGCCTCCGGCGCCATCGAAGGAAACCTGGGCGAGGTCGTTTGCCAGCCCCCTCAAGGTCAGAGCCTCGCGGCCGGTGGCCACCTCGAAGACCGGCAGCTCCTTCTTCGACAGGGTTGGCACCACGAACCGTCCGTCCGGGGACGGATGCAACAACTCGATGTCGATCAGGGTGCGTCGGAACGCCCCGAGCCGGTCGCTGACGATGGTCCGATCGAAGACGTAGGCCGACCGGGTCCGGGCATTGAGCAGCAGGCCGTGGGCACGGGCGGTCAGGTTCAGGCAGTCCGGATCGCTCCCGCAGTGTCCATCGTGGTGGTGGGGGCTGCGCGGATTTCCCGGGTGATGCAGGGCGGCGGCGGCGGCGTAGACCTGGGTGTCCAGGTAGAACTTTCCCTCGAAGAGGTGCTCGGCACGGGCGAGGAATGCCTCGGCCAAGCGGTGGTTGGCTCTTCGCTCCTCCACGATTTTTTGGGCCAGCGCCACCTCAGCCTGCTCCTTGCGGTCCTGGGCCTGCCGTCGCGCGAGAGACTCCAGATCCCGGGCCGTGCGAGTCCTCTCCAACGCGCGGCTCTCCTGGCGCCAGGCGCGCGTGGTGAACGCGACTGTGGCGAGCAGGGCGACCAGCGCAAGCGCCGCGGCCGCCACGAGGGCGCGGTTCCGCCGGACGAACCTTCGAAAAAGCTCCCAGTTCGAGTACGAATAGGAACTGACCTTCTCTCCCGAGAGCCAGGCGGAAAGGTCGGCCGTCAACTCCGCGGAGGATGAATATCGTGCAGATTTCTCCTTTTGCAGGGCGCGCTCGGCGATGGCGGCGAGCTCGGCGGGCGCTGACGGTTCCCGGTCGCGCACGAGCTCAAACGGCTCGGTCACCACGCGAAAGAGCAACTGATGCAGGGGACCGCCAAGGAAGGGAACGGTACCCGTGAGAAGCTCGTAGAGCATGGCCCCCAGGCTGTAGATGTCGCTCTGATGGTCGATCCGGTCAAGCTGGCCAAGTGCCTGCTCGGGCGCCATGTAGGCGGGCGTGCCCAGGGCGGTCCCGAACACCGTCTGCGAATCGTCGGCGTCCTGTTGGAGGTGGCTCAGTTCCTCGGCCAGGCGCCGGTCCGCCTCTTCGCTGTCGCCCTTCATGCGCGCGAGCCCCCAGTCCACGACCATCGTCTCCCCGTACTCACCGAGGACGACGTTGGCGGGCTTGAGGTCACGGTGGATGATGCCGCGGCTGTGCGCGTAGGCCATGGCGTTGCAGACGTCCCGGAAGTGGGGCAGCAGGGCCAGACGTTCCCCCAGCGTGGAGCATTCCCTGAGGGCTTCGCTGAAGCTGCGCCCCTGAATGTACCGCATGGTGTAATAGGGACGACCATCCACCTCTCCCTGGTCGTAGATGGGCACGATGGAGGGGTGCTCGAGATGCCCGGAGAGCCGCACCTCCCGAAGAAATCGGTTGATCCGGGCCGATGGACGGCTGGGCCCCGGGGTGGAGTTGGAGACCTCGTCACCAAGCAAATCCTTGAGGGCCACCTGCCGCCGAATCCGGGCGTCCTGGACCAGAAGCACGCGTCCCATGCCGCCGCGTCCGAGCTCACGGACCACACGATACCTGGCATCCACCTCGACGGGGTCAGCGGCGGCTGGCTGGCCTTGCGCCCCGGCGGCCAGGGTCTCTCCCGACGCGACGTCATCCGGCTCCACCTCGGCGGCCAGGGTGTCCTCGTGTCCGGAGATGGCCTCCAGCCCCGCCCGCACCGTGTTCTGCAGCGCGGGGTCTTCCGAAGTGCCGATTGGTGGATTTTCTCGCATGAACGGGGATCCTTTCCGGACAGAAGCGGGTCGGCTCAGGGGGACGGAGGCGTGACGCGCACCGGCGTGGTGCGGTCCGACAGGGTGCCGTCCCCGAGCTGGCCATAGAGGTTCCAGCCCCAGCACCACACGCTGCCGTCGGCAAGGGCCGCACAGGTGTGGGCGTTGCCGGCGGCGAGCCGCGCCGGGGCGCCGAGGCCGGCGGGGATCACGGGGTCCAGCCGGTCCTCGGTGGTGCCGTCCCCGAGCTGGCCCTTGAGGTTCTGGCCCCAACACTGCACCGACCCGGCGATGGCGCACGTGTGGCCGAGCCCGGGGGCGATCCGGACCGGCCTCAGGTCACTGATCAGGGTGGGCGAGGCACGGGTCTCCTGCGTGCCGTCCCCGAGCTGGCCCTGGTCATTGAGTCCCCAGCACCACAGATCGCCGCCGGGGAAGATCGCGCAGGCGTGCTGGTTCCCGGCCTCCAGGCTGGCGGATCCGGAGTTCAACACGAGCTGGTGAGGCCGGTCCGTGTCCACCATCGAGCCGTCCCCCACCTGGCCGAACGTGTTGTCACCCCAGCAATAAATGCTCCCGTCGACCTTGCGCGCGCAGGTGTGCTCCATCCCGAGCGTGACCGTCAGTGATTCCGAACCGAAGCCAGAGACAAGAGCGGGCATCGGTTCATCCGGTCCGGTGGTCCCCCTCCCCACCTGGCCGGAGTCGTTGCGCCCCCAGCACACGACGCTGCCGTCGGTCTTCACTGCGCAGGTGTGACCTCCGCCGCAGGAGACCTGCGACGCCCCGGAGGCCAGGCCGGCGACCTGCACGGGCAGCGGACGCGACTCCGAGGTGCCGTCCCCGAGCTGGCCGTGATCGTTCAAACCCCAGCACCACGCGCTAGAGTCCTGCAGGACCGCGCAGGTGTGCCAGCCGCCGGCGTCGACCGAGCTCACGGGGGCGGGCAGCCCGGCCACGCGCACCGGGACCGACGAATCCACGCTGGTCCCGTCGCCGAAGATCGGAAGAGCACACGTCTGAACTCCAGTCACCGAATACGATC
>CALKWH010000267.1 GCA_938004375.1 uncultured Pseudomonadota bacterium | reverse complement strand
CGGCGACCCCCGAGATCTACACTCTTTCCCTACCCGACGCTCTTCCGATCTCTCCCGATACACATAATTGCAGCCGTCGTAGGTGAACCAGATCGCCCCGCCATCGACCACGGTCGAGATCGCATCGGGACCGCAGGCGTAGGTCGTCGACGGCGCCAACAGGTTTCCCAGATCCGCAACGGTCCAGCCCAGGATCGGGCCGGTGCCGTTCACATCGCCGGGGTCGCCCTGGGCGTCTTTGAGGCCGGTTGCCGTAACGGAATAGCTGTCGCCGGTCAGATCGGAGACGGACAGCAGGACCGTGCGACGGTCCTCCAGGAGGATCGCGTTCCAGACTGTCGCGCCGGGAATCGAGTACAGGGTGGCGTTCTGGGCGGAATCCGGATCCAGATCGTTCGCGAAGCAGAGCGCGACCGTTTGGCCATCGAGGCTGGCTGTGCTGACCAGTGTCGGGCCGGCCAGGGCGGTGTGCAGGCCGCCCAGCCAGGCGGTGAAGACGGCGAGTGCCAGATGCAGGCAAGGCCAGAGAGACCAGCGGGAAAGAGGGGCGGGGGTTTTCATGACAGAGTCGAACTTTGCTCCGTTCTTCGCGCCGTGTCCAGTCGTTCTGTCGAGGTCCAGGGCGCGGCTTTTCAGCCGTGGGGCAAATTGCGACTGAAGAGGTTAGCATTATTTGCGGGACATCCGCTTTCCATTTTTTTACGCTCGCGGCATGAGCAAATGCAGACGCCGCCACCTTTCTCCCGACGAGCAACACGTTTTGGACCATGGCTACCTCCTTCTTCTGAGTTCGACCAAAGAGATCGCCCAGTGCGATGAGGCCATCCGCCAACACCATTACTTGCGCGATGTCACCTTGGTGGGCGAGCATTTGCGCTATGCCTTCGTGTATCGAGGCCGATGGCTGGCGGTCGCCACCTGGAGTTCGGCCGCCTTTCACCTCAAAGATCGAGACCACTTCATCGGCTGGTCGGCGGAACAGTGCGCACGACGTCGAGGTCTCGTGGCCAATAATTCGCGTCTGTTGGTGATGCCCGACTGCCACTATCCCAACCTCATCAGCCGCTTCATGAAGCTGATGCTGAAGCGCCTCTCAGAGGATTGGCAAAAGCGCTGGGGTCATCCCCTCGCCTTGGTGGAGAGTTTTGTCGATCCGAACCTCTACCAGGGCACCGCCTACAAGGTCAGCGGCTGGTCCCACCTGGGCAAGACCGCCGGTTGGAAGCGCGATGCCGACGACTTCTATGTGAAGCACCAGATCCCCAAACAGATTTGGGTTCGCGAACTGGTCAAGCACGCGTGCGTGAAATTGCGTGCGGCGCAATTGCCTCCCGCTTGGGCGCACGTCGAAACTCCTCGACCGGTCCGTTGCACCGCGGCGGTGGCGCAGATCCGCAGCTTGCGGGAAAGTGTGGAGGCGGAGGTCGCGGAATTTCGCCGGGCTCAGGCGCTGGCCTATCCGCTGCCGGGCCTCATCTGCCTGATGGTCATGGCCGCCGCCCAGGGGGTCGTCCGCGGTCCCCAAGACTTGGCCGATTACGCCGAGACCTTGAGCCCCGCGCAATTGCGCGCCTTGAAGTTTCGCACCGATCCCAACACCGGTGACTTACGTTGTCCTGGGAAGACCACCTTTACCCGCGTGCTGCATGAGGTCGACGACGACCAGGTGGAACGGGCGCTGGTGCGCTGGCAGGATCAGCTCTTGGGCCCCCGGCAGGATCGGATGGTCATCGTCGATGGCAAGAAGGTGCGTCATGCCGGGGTGGAGATCGTCAATGCCGTCGACTCGCAGGGACGCTTTCTGGGCAGTGTGGTCACGCCCGCCAAGACCAACGAAATCCCCGCCGCCCGCCACCTGCTGCGCGGGCAAGCGCTGCGGGGCAAGATCGTGGTGGCCGACGCGATGCACACGCAAGTTGAAACCGCCCAGGACATCCTTTTCGAGGGAGGCGGGGACTATCTGCTGACGGTCAAGGGCAACCAGACCACCCTCGAAACGACCCTGGAGAACCTGTTCCGCCAACAGGGTTTTTCCCCCTCGGCCCACGGCCAAGACACGGGTGCTCGAGCGGGAGCGCAATCGGAGTCGGTTGGAGATTCGCTTCTTGGAGTGTCTGGAGGTGACACCGTCGCAGGTGGGTTTTCCCGGAGCCCGGCTGGTCGCACGGTTGGAGACCCGGGTCAAACGCAGCGGCAAATGGTGCCGTGAGGTGATCTATCTGGTGAGCAGTCTCACGCTCGAAGAACTCCAAGCCCAGGGGATGCTCGCGCTCAAACGGGGTTACTGGGTGGTGGAGAGCCGACTGCACCATTGCCTGGACGTCACGCTGCGGGAAGATCAAAGTCGCGTGCGCACTCCCGCTGCCGCACGGGTCTTGGGGACGATTCGACGCGTGGTGGTCAGCTTGGCCAACGCGGCGGTGAATCGAGCGCGCCAGAAGAACCCCAAGACCAAGTCCAACACCCGCAGCTTTCAAAAGCGCTTCCGTTCCGCTCGCGGTGGGCGTGAGCGACTCCACGCTCTGGTTTTCGCCAAAGCACCCGCCCTTCTCGACTTACATGACTGAAAAGACGCGTCCTGTAGAATCGCCGCGTTTTGCCTTTGCACGCTGCGCGATTGGGCGCATGATTGTCCCGTCACACCATGAAGAGAGCTGTTCTTGTTTTGTTTGGGGCTTTGCTTGCGCTCGACGCTCTCGCCGCCGAGCCCACGCGGAGCGTCCGGCTTTTCGACGGACGCACCTTTGCGGGATGGGCAGGGGACACCAACACAACATGGCGGGTTGTTGATGGTGCGTTGGTGGGCGGTTCGCTGAAGGCGCCCGTGCCACGCAACGAGTTTCTGTGCACCACGCGCGCCTGCACGAACTTCGTTCTCAAGTTGAAGTTCAAGATCCTCGGGGCCGGCGCCAATGCCGGTATCCAGATCCGGTCGCGCAGGATTCCGAACCACCACGAGATGATCGGTTACCAGGCGGACTTGGGGGATCCGGAGTGGTGGGGCTGCCTGTACGATGAATCGCGCCGGAACAAAGTGCTGGCCAAGGCGGACACAGCGCGGGTGGATCAGGTGCTCAAGCGCGGCGACTGGAACGAGTACGTCATTCGCTGCGAGGGCCGGCGCGTTCAACTTTGGATCAACGGTGTGCAGACCGTCGACTACACGGAAACCGATCAGAGCATCGAGCAAGCGGGTCTGATCGGGCTCCAGATCCACGGCGGCCCGGCGAGCGAGGCCTGGTACAAGGACATCCTCCTGGAGGAGTTGGACTAGTGTCCCGAGGACTCAGGCGCCTTGACGACCCGGCGCCGCCCGGTCTTGACCTGAAAGGTGATACTGCTGACTGATCACCGTGAATGACACTTCGGGATAGCCGGATCGGCTGCCCAAGACGTGCTTGAAGTAGCGCCGGCCCCGATCGTTTTGGTTCCAGGCATAGAGGACGTCGGGCAGCTAGGTCCAAGCTTCGATGTTCGGACCGGGCTTCACCTGGAAACGGGCGTGGATGAAATCGAGATAGGCCGTTGCGCGGGCGCCGGGTTCGCACAGGACGGTGGAGGGGATGGACCAGCTCGTCTCGTAGCCAAATCCTGTTACGGGGCGGCGGCCCGGATGATCGAACCCGACCCGGTAGCGACCCGCGGCAACATCGTGCCAGGTGTCGTTGAAAGATCGGAAGAGCACACGTCTGAACTCCA